>DATINR010000136.1:0-5642 GCA_035473995.1 Solirubrobacteraceae bacterium | reverse complement strand
CCGGCCTGGAACAGGGTCACGACGGAGTCGGTGACGAGCGAGTCGAGCGCCTCGACGTCGTTGGTGATGCGCGAGATCAAGACACCGGCGGGGCGGCTCTCGTAGAAGCCGACGGGTAGCGTCTGCAGGTGCGTGAAGATGCGGATGCGCAGGTCGGCGAGCACGCGCTGGCCGACCCAGCCGACGAGGAAGGTCTGCACGTAGGTCATCAGCCACACGAGCAGCGCGGCGGCCATGAAGGCGACGACGACGAGCTCGAGTTTGCCGAAGTCGTGGCGCTGGATGCCGTCGTCGATCGCGGCGCGCGCGAGCAGCGGCGGGGCGAGCGAGGCGGCGGTGCCGAGTACGAGCGCCACGACGGTCAGCGCGGCGCGGCCACGGTAGGGCTTGATCAGCGCGAGCAGCCCGCGCAGGTTGCGCCCGCGCGTGCCGCGGCTGGCGCGCTCGCCGGTCCAGGTCGAGCCGGGCCCGCCGCGCATGACCATCGGGCTCACAGGCCGCTGACCTCGCGTTCGAGCGGCTTGCGCGTCATGAACACCTGGTCGGGCAGGCCCTTCTCGACGATCTCGCGATACAGCTCGGAGGCCTGCAGCAGGTGCTCGTGATTGCCGTGGGCGACGATCCGGCCGTGCTCGAGCACGACGATCTCATCGGCGAGCGAGATCGTTGACAATCTGTGGGCGATCACGAAGGTCGTGCGTCCGGCCATCGCCTCGTCGAGCGCGAGCTTGATGCTCTGCTCGGTCGAGGCGTCGACGGCGGAGGTGGCGTCGTCGAGGATCAAGACGCGCGGGTCGGCGAGCAGCGCGCGCGCGATCGCCAGGCGCTGGCGCTGCCCGCCGGAGAGCGAGAGCCCGCGCTCGCCGACGCGCGTGTCGAAGCCGTGCGGCAGCCGCGCGACGAAGTCGTATGCCTGCGCGCGGCGCGCGGCGGCTTCGACGTCCTCGCGGCTCGCGCCGGGCCGCCCGTAGGCGATGTTCTCGGCGACGCTGGCGGAGAACAGGAAGGGATCGTCGGAGACGACGGCGACGGCCTGGCGCAGCGAGGACAGCTCGACGCCGCGCACGTCGGCGCCGTCGAGCAGCACGGTGCCGCTGCTGGCGTCATACAGCCGCGAGATCAGCGAGACGAGGCTCGTCTTGCCCGAGCCGGTGGCGCCGACGAGCGCGACGGTCGTGCCGGCGGGGATGTCGAGTGAGACGTCGCTGAGCACGGGGCGCGTTGCGCGCGCGGCGAGCTGGTTGCCGTCGCTGTCGCTGTCGAGCGAGAGCGCGCGCGGTCCGGCGTGCACGGCGCCGAAGTCGTCGCCCTCGTCGTAGCGCAGCGTGACGTCGCGAAACTCGACGTGGCCGCTGCCGGGCGGCAGCGGCGGTGCGTCCGCCGGCGCGATGATCCGCGGGTCGCGGTCGAGCACCTGGAAGATCCGCTGCCCGGAGGCGGTCGCGCGCTGGGCCAGGCCGAGCGTCATGCCGAGCGAGCGCATCGGGCCGATCAGCATGTTCAGGTAGAGGTAGAACTGCGTGAACTGCCCGAGCGTGAGGTGCGCGTGGATCACGCGGTTGCCGCCGATCAACAGCACGGCAGCGAGCCCGAGCTGGGGCAGGAAGCCGATCGCGGGGTTGAACTTGGCCTCCAGGCGCGTGGCGATCATCGACTGGTCGAACACGCGCGAGACGGAGTGGCGGAAGCGCTGCAACTGCTGTGGCTCGCGCGCGAAGGACTTGACGACGCGCACGCCGGAGATGTTCTCCTCGGCGTCGGCTGTGAGCTCGCCGATCCGCTGCTGGACCTCCTGAATGGCGGGGCGCGCGGTGCGCCCGTAGCGCTGGGAGATCCACACGACGAACGGCGTCGGCGCCATCGCGATCAGCCCGAGCTCGGGGTTGATGATGATCATCGCGATGCCGGCGAGCACGAGCGTGAGCGCGGACTGCAGGATGAAGACGAGGCCGTAGCCGAGGAAGAAGCGCACGGCCTGCAGGTCGACGGTGGCGCGCGACATCAGCTGGCCGGTCTGCTGGTGGTCGAAGAAGCCGAGCTCGAGGCGCTGCAGGTGGCCGTAGATGCGCTCGCGCAGGTCGAACTCGATGCCGAGCGAGACGCGCCCGGCGATCATCCGCCGCATGTAGGTCAAGAGCCAGCGCACGAGCACGATCGCGGCGATCACGATCGCGAGCATCAGCAGCGTGTGGCGGTCGTGCGCACGCGCGGCCAGTTCGTGGTGGCGGGCATGGCGATCGCCGTGCCTGATCGCTTCGACGGCGGAGCCGGTGAAGTGCGGGATCAGCACGGTCACGACCATCGCGAGGCTGGCGAGCAGCCACGAGACGATCAGCCCTCGCTTGTAGGGACGCAGGAATCCGAGCAGTCGGTAGAACGTGGTCATAGTTGTACGGTCAACGATTATCGCAGGCGACGGCTCGCAGATGTGGCCGGCGCCGGAACTCCCCGCCTAAGCTTGCTCCATGTCCGAGCGCCCGAGCCCACCGCCGCGCGACGGCGCCCGAGCGGGGCTGTGCGACACGTGCGCTCACCAGCAGGAGGTGCGCAACACGCGCGGCTCCGTCTTCTCGCTCTGCACCCGCTCGCGCGTCGATCCAGCTTATCCCCGATACCCCCGTGTCCCGGTGCTCGAGTGCGCCGGATACGAGCGCCGGAAGTCCTGATTTCTTGATGATCTGAAGAGATGGCCGCGGGCGGCTCGCGCGGCGCGCGCAGCCGCAGAACGCGACGGGCGCGGCTCAGCCGGCGACGGCCGCCGCGGGCTCGCCGCCCTGACCCTCGCCCTCGGCGGGGACGTGCGGCGCGACGAAGTCGCTGCTGCGCACGAGCACGAATGCGAAGATCGAGCCGGCGAGCGCGACGCAGGCGCCGATGATCAGGATGCTCGAGAAGGCTTCGGTGAAGCCGACGCGGTAGGAGTGCATCAGCGCTTCGCGCGCGGGGTGCGGCAGGGAGCGCGCGATCTGCCCGACTTCGCCGGAGACGAGCGCCGTGGTCAGCTTGCCGTGCGCGGCGTGCAGCACTTCGCGCCCCGGCCCAGTAGCTAGGGCAGCGGTCGTGTTGCGCGTGACGTCGTGCTGGAAGATCGCCCCGAGCCCGGCGATGCCGGTGGCGATGCCGACCTGGCGGAAGGTGTTGTTGATGCCCGAGGCCATGCCGCTGCGCGAGTGGTGCACGACGCCGACGGCGGTCGAGGCGAGCGGCGGGTTGATCAGCCCGATGCCGGCGCCGGCGAGGATGAAGCCGGGGATCAAGACAGTCCAGTCCGAGTTCGCGTCGACGGCGGTCATCGTCAACAGGCCGATGCCGACGAGGATCAGGCCGCAGCCGAGCAGCAGGCGAATCGGCACGCGCACGGACAGGCGCCCGGAGAGCGGGGCGACGAAGAACGACAGCAGCGTGATTGGCAGGAAGCGCAGGCCGGCCTGCAAAGGGGTGTAGCCGAGCACGTCCTGGATGTACAGCGTCAGATACAAGAACATCGAGAACATCGAGGAGGAGATCGCGAAGGCGACGATGCTCGCGCCGGCGAAGGCGGGCTTCTGAAACAGCGTCAGGTCGAGCATCGGGCGGTGCTGGCGTCGCTCGACGATCACGAACAGCACGATCAGCACGGCCGAGCCGATCAGGAAGCCGAGGATGCGCGCCGAGCCCCAGCCCTTTTCGTTGCCCTGGATCAGCGCGAACACGAGCAGGAACAGCGAACCGCTGAACGTCACGAGCCCGAGCCAGTCGACGCCGCGCGCGTTGGGGTCGCGCGACTCGGCGACCTGCGTCAGCGTGAGCGCGACCGCGGCGATCCCGATCGGCACGTTGACGAAGAAGATCCATTCCCAGCCGATCCCCGACGTGATGATGCCGCCGACGATCGGGCCGACGGCGACGGCGCCGCCGATCACGCCGCCGAACACGCCAAAGGCGAGCCCGCGCTCCCTGCCGTGGAAGGCGCCGGCGATCAGCGCGAGCGAGGTGGCGAACATCATCGCCCCGCCCGTGCCCTGTACGGCGCGCGCGAGGTTCAGCGTCAGCGGCGTGCCGGCCAGCCCGCAGGCGGCCGAGGAGAGCGTGAACACGACGAGCCCCGTGACGAACACGAGCCGGCGCCCGAAGCGATCGGCGAGCGCACCGGCCGTCAGCAGGAACGCGGCGAGCGTCAGCGAGTAGGCGTTGACGACCCATTGCAGGTCCTGGAAGCTCGAGTGCAGCGAGCGCTGGATGTCGGGCAGCGCGACGTTGACGACCGTGATGTCGAGCAGCAGCATGAATATCGCCACCGACACGGCGATCAGCGTCCACCACTTGCGCTCCACGTCCGCTCCTAATCCGCTCGTCCCGATCCGGGGATCTCGCCCGGCTGAGGACGCACTATAGGACCGGAGTCCGCTCAGCCGGACTGCAGGTGCCGGCTGAGGAACGGCACGATCTCGCGCCACAGCTTTGCTGCCGGCTCGGGCCGGTAGCTCGGGCGGTAGTCGGCGAAGAAGGCGTGGGAGGCGCCGTCGTAGACGTCGACTTTGATCTCCTGGCCTTCTTTGCCGGCAGGCGACTGGAGCGCCTGCTCGCGCAACTCGGCGCCGAGCTCGGGCGATGGGTTCTGGTCTTCGGCGCCGACGGCCGCCAGCAGGGGGCAGCGCAGGCCCTCGGCGACGAGCTCCAGCGGCGGCGTCGGGCGCGACTCGGTCGAGCGCTGCTCGGGCGTCGAGCGGTCGATGAAGCCGCCCCAGCAGTCGACGACGGCGTTGAGCTTGTCCGAGCTGCAGGCGAACAGCAAGGAGTAGCGCCCGCCCATGCAGAAGCCGATGCAGCCGACCCGCCCGGTCACGCCGTCGAGGCTGCGCAGATGGTCGGCCGCGCCCTCGAGGTCGCCGAGCGCGGTAGCGTCGGACATCGCGAACAGCCGCGCCATCAGCGCCTGCACGTCGCCCGTGTCGGGCGGGCCGCCTTCGCGCGTGTAGAGGTCGACGCCGAGCGTCACGTAGCCGATGTTGGCGAGGCGGTTGCAGACGTCGCGGATGTGCTCGCCGAGGCCGCCGGCCTCGTGGATCACGATCATTCCGGGGTGGCTGGCCGCGTCGGCCGGGCGCGCCAGGTAGCCGTTGATCTCGGTCCCGCCGGCGCCCGGGAACGTCAGCTCCTCGCCGCTGATCCGGGTGGGGTCGCTGACGGCGCCGGGGACGCCCTGCGGGCTCGCTTTGACCTCGATGCTCGGCATGCTCGGGCCTCCTTGGGGGTTAGAGGATCGCCTTCGGGTAGGCGCGCGTGGCGGCGGCCAGCATCACCGCGAAGAAGCCGAAGACGACGAGGAAGTCGAGCCACACCTCGCCGGCGCCGCCGACGCCGACGAGCATCTGGCGCAGGCCCTGGACCTCGTAGGTGAGCGGGTTCACGCGCGCGATCACGTGCAGCCAGCCGGGCATCAGGCTGAGCGGGTACAGCGCGCTGGAGGCGAAGAACAGCGGCATCATGATCAGCTGTCCGATGCCCATGAAGCGCTCGCGCTCCTTCACGGCGGCGGCGAGCAGCATCGACATGCAGGCGAAGCCGGCCGTGCCGAGCATCAGCAGCGCGAGCGTGCCGAGCACGCCGTCGACACTCCAGCGCACGCCGATCCCGGCGACGGCGATCACGACGAGCAGCAG
>DATINR010000135.1:0-4711 GCA_035473995.1 Solirubrobacteraceae bacterium | reverse complement strand
CGAGAACCGCGACATCGACGTGATGGCCGATCACTTCGTCGAGGACATCGAAATCGGCTGCCAGGGCACGGAGATCCGCGCGGCCTTCCTCAAGTGCGCGGCCGACGCGGCGGGCGTGACCGAGCACGTCGAGAAGATTCACCGCGCGTGCGCGCGCGCGAGCCTGCAGACGGGCGCGTCGATCATGGCGCACTCGATGCCGGCCGTCGGCACGGGCCCACGCCAGGTCGAGATCTTCCGCGAGGAGGGCGTCGAGATGGCCAAGGTGCAGATCGCCCATTGCGGCGACACCGAGGACGTCGGCTACATCGAGGGGCTGATCGAGCAGGGCGTCTACGTTGGCCTCGACCGCTATGGCCTGGAGATGTACCTGCCGATCGACAAGCGCAACGCGACGGCGGTCGAGCTGCTACGCCGCGGGCACGCCGAGCGGCTGATGATCTCCCAGGACTTCTGCGCGACGATCGACTGGTTCCCGCCGGAGGCGGCGGAGGTGTTCGAAGGCCAGGGGGCGATTCGCAACTGGTCGATGACGCTGGTGTTCGACGAGGTCGTGCCGGCGCTGCGCGAGGCGGGGGCCATGGACGACGACTCCTTCCAGACGGTGTTCGTCGAGAACCCGAAGCGCTGGCTGACGGCGTGAGGCGCACACTGCGCAGCCGATCGAAGCCGCCGGCGCGCCCGCCCGCGATCGACGGGCTCGTGCTCTCGGGCCTGACCGAGCTGGCGCTCGGCGCGCTCACGGGCTGGCCCTACGCGCTCGCGATCGCCGATCCGGCGCGGGCACGCGCGCTCGGCATCCGCTCGACGGCGAGGATGCGCCAGTGGCACCTCGACCTGATCGCGCTCGGCGGCCTGACGGTGCTGGCGGGCACGGCGCTGCCGGATCTGCCGGCGCGCGTGAAGTGGCCGCTCGGCGTCGGCGCGTGGACCAACGCGATGGCCTTCGGCGTGCTCGTGGCGGCGCCGGATGCGAAAGACCACCCCGCCTACCGCGCCGGCGTGGCCGGCTCGTTCGTTGCCACGAGCACGGGCTTCGTCGGCATGGCGGTGGAGGGTTTCAAGCGGCGGCGGGCAGCTCGCTGAGCCGCCCGGCCGGGGCCTCGGGGGGCCTTGGTAGGGTGAGCCGCGAGGTGCCGCGCTGAGATCGAGAAGGGGCAGGGGCGATCGCGAGGAGCGGGCGCGAGCCGCTTCGCGCACGGGCGCCGTGCCGGCGCCCGTGGCGTCGCTGCCGGCGCAGTTCGACGAGTGGCAGATCGAGTTGCACGGGCGGCGCGTGATCTACCGCGTGGCCGGCAGCGGACCGCCGATCGTGCTGATCCACGGGATGCTCAACTCCTCCAGCCACTGGCGCTCGGTGGCGCTCAACCTGGCGAGCGAGTACACGGTGATCGCTCCCGATCTGATCGGCCACGGCGACTCGGCGGCGCCGCGCGGGGACTACTCGCTCGGCGCGCACGCGGCGAGCATCCGCGACCTGCTGGCGGCGATCGGGATCGACCGCGCCACGATCGTCGGGCACTCGCTCGGCGGCGGCGTGGCGATGCAGTTCTTCTACCAGTTCCCCCAGCGCGTGGAGCGCCTCGTGCTGATCTCCAGCGGCGGCCTCGGCCGGGAGGTGAAGCCGACGCTGCGCACGGCGGCGCTGCCCGGCGTCTCGGGCCTGTTGGCGCTGACGATCCGCCCGCGCCTGATCGCCGCGCTGTATGGCGCGGGCGCGCAGATGCGCGAGCGTGGGGCGGGGGCGGGCGTGTACCTGCAGGCCGCCGCCCGCGCGCTCAGGCCGCTGCAGAACGCCGACGCGCGCGGCGCCTTCCTGCACACGCTGCGCTCGGTGATCGACATCCACGGCCAGCGCGTCAGCGCGACCGATCGCCTGTACCTGCTCGAGGCGTTGCCGACGATGATCGTGTGGGGCGAGCGCGACAACACGATCCCGCTCGCGCACGGGCGTAGCGCGCACGAGGCGATCCCGCACAGCCTCTTCCGCACGCTTCCTGCAGCGGCGCACTTCCCGCACCTGGAGGACGCCGACGGTCTGTCGGAGCTATTGCGCGAGTTCATGCGCACGACGCAGCCCGGCGTGATCGAGGATGGCGACTGGGGCGCGATCCTGGCACGGCGCTCGCTGCCTTCGAGGCGCATCGGCAATGCGGCGTAGCAGCGCACCGCTCGCGCTCGCGCTGATCGCGGGCCTGCTGCTGGCTCTCCCCGCGCTTTGCTCGGCCGCGCCCGCCGCGGCCGGGTCGGCGCCGCGGCCGGCGGCTGCGAGCTGGTGGACGATGCCGCAGCAGCTGACGTGGTTCTGGCAGCTGCAAGGCAAGATCGACAACAGCAAGCAGGTTGCCGCATACGACATCGACGGCTTTGAAAACGAAGCCTCCGAGGTGGCGGCGCTGCACGCGCAGGGCAAGCACGTGATCTGTTACGTCGACGTCGGTACGGCCGAGAACTTCAGGCCGGACTACGGCCAGTTCCCGCGCTCGACGCTCGGGCGCTCGAACGGCTGGCCGGGGGAGCGCTGGCTGGACATCCGCCGGCCGGGCGCGCTCGAGCCGATCATGGCCGCGCGCTTTCAGATGTGCCGGGAAAAGGGCTTCGACGCGGTCGAGCCGGACAACATGGAAGCGTTCTCGAACAACTCGGGCTTTCCGATCACGGCGGCGCAGCAGCTCGAATACGACCTGTGGCTCGCCGGGGCGGTGCACTCGCTCGGGATGGCCGTGCTGCAGAAGAACGACGGCGAGCAGTCCGCAGAACAGCAGCCGTACTTCGACGGTGCGCTGAGCGAGCAGTGCAACCAGTACCGCGAGTGCGCGAACTTCGAGCCGTACCTGGCGGCGGGCAAGCCGGTGCTCAACGCCGAGTACCAGCAGAAGAACGAGAAGTTCTGCCCGGCCGACGCAGCGGCCGGGATCATGGGCGTGCGCTTCGCCAAGAGCCTCAACGGCAAGAAGTTCCTGCCCTGCTGAGCGCGCTCGGCTGCAGCCGAGCGCCGATCGCGGAGCCGCCGGGCGCGGGCCGCTAACGTGGGCGTCACGATGATGAGCACCGAGCCGATGATCGCTCGCAGCACCCACTACACGGCGCTGATCGAGCTGCTCGACCACCATGGCGCCGCCAAGCTGCACCCCGGCGAGCGCGAACAGCTGCTCGAAGCGGCCGACGCGCTGCTGTTCGGCGAGCCCGAGAGCGAGCGCCTGGTGCGTCTGGCGGAGACGCAGATCGAGGCGCTGGAGACCAGCGGCCGCTGGTCGGCGGAGAGCTGCGACCAGCTGCGCGAGCACCTCTACGGCTGCGACGCTCCCGGCGAGACGCGCTGAAAACGCGATTCGGCAGCCTTCTTAGGGATGCCTAAGTAGGGTTCCCTAATCTGCTAGCGTGCCGGCCGATGGCGGGTGCGCGACAGATGACGATCATCGCCTGAGGTTCCGGTGGCGCAGACCCAAGCCGCAACGATCCCGAGATCGCCCGCCAAACGCGTGCACGAGCGCGCGAGCTTCTACGTCTGGACGCTCGTCGTGCTCGCCGTCTCGGTGACGGCGGTCGTGCTCGGCTGGCACGCGAGCGGCGGCACGGCCAACCCGACGGCGCTGCCGGCGGGGCGCAGCCTGAGCCACACGACGGTCGTCGTCAACAGCGCGATCCTCGTATTCCGCGAGGGCCTGGAGACGATCCTCGTGCTCGCCGCCGTGACGGCGAGCTTCCTCGGCGCCAACAAGCTCTACCGGCGCCCCGTGGCGGCAGGAGGCGCCGGCGCGATCGCCGCGTCGATCGCCACCTGGTTCGCCGTGATCTGGCTGATCGGGCAGTTCCACGGCGGCGAGTTCGACGTGCAGGCGGCGACAGGGCTGCCGGCGTTGATCGTTCTCTTGATCGTGATGAACTGGTTCTTCCACAAGGTCTACTGGACCGGCTGGATCTCCAACCACCACAAGCGCCGGCGCTCGCTGCTCTCGGCCGACCCGGAGACGAACAAGCGACGGATGCTGCTCGGGCTCGCGCTGCTCGGCTTCACCTCGGTCTATCGCGAGGGCTTTGAGATCGTGATCTTTCTGCAGAACCTGCGCGAGCTGTACGGCTCGAGCGTCGTGCTCGAGGGCGTCGCGATCGGGCTGCTGTTCACGGCTGCCGCCGGCGTGCTCACGTTCGCCCTACACCAGCGCCTGCCCTACAAGCGCCTGCTGATCATCACCGGCGTGATGCTGCTGTTCGTGCTCGTCGTCTCGGTCGGCGAGCAGGTCAACGAGATGCAGCTCGCCGGCTGGATCGGCACGAGCGAAATCACCTGGCTGCACATCCCCGCTTGGATGGGCACGTGGTTCTCACTGTTCAACAACTGGGAGACCTTCATCGGCCAGGGCCTCGCGCTGCTGCTCGTGCTCGGCTCCTACGTCGCCGCGCAGTACGTGCGCGTCTGGCGCCCACGCCGTCGCGGGCTGAAAAGCGCCACGCTCGCGCAGGCGCCGCCGGAGCGCTCGGCCGAGCTCGCGCCCGCGTCCGGCGGCCGCGCGCTCGGCACGCTCGCCTGACCAGCGGGGAGCCACTCGGCTCGGCACGCAGCCGACGGTTAGGCTGGGCAGCCTCCAAGATGTGCCGACAGCCGCGGCTCATCTGCCCTCCATCTTTCGGGCACCGTAGACGATCTCTGCGGGGATGCGTCCTTGCGTGAGTCGGCCGTGGTGAACACGGTCGGTGTTGTAGAAGCGCA
>DATINR010000134.1:0-7405 GCA_035473995.1 Solirubrobacteraceae bacterium | reverse complement strand
CCGCGCCTGTCGTTCTTCTTCAACGCGCAGATCGACTTCTTCGAGGAGATCGCCAAGTACCGCGCCGCACGGCGGATCTGGGCGCGCGAGCTGAAAGAGACCTTCGGCGCGAAGAACCCGAAGTCGTGGCAGATGCGCTTCCACGCGCAGACGGCCGGCGTCTCGCTGACAGCGCAGCAGCCGCTCAACAACATCGTGCGCACCGCGATCGAGGCACTCGCGGGCGTGCTCGGCGGGACGCAGTCGCTGCACACCAACTCCTACGACGAGGCGCTCGCGCTGCCGACCGAGGAGGCCGTCACGATTGCGCTGCGCACGCAGCAGGTGATCGCCCACGAGACGGGCGTCGCCAACACGGCTGACCCGCTCGGCGGCTCCTACTTCGTCGAGGCGCTGACCGATGAGATGGAGCAGCGCGCCTACGAGTACTTCGCCAAGATCGACGAGCTCGGCGGGATGGTCGAGTCGGTCAAGCGCAATTACCCGCAGCGCGAGATCGCCGATGCCTCGTTCACGCTGCAGCAGGAGATCGACGCCGGCGAGCGCGTCGTCGTCGGCGTCAACCGCTACACCGCCGAGGACGAAGAGGCGATCCCCACGCTGCGGATCGACCCGGCGCTGGAGACCAAGCAGCTCGGCCGCCTGCGGGCAGCGCGCGCCACGCGCGACGGCGCGGCCGTCGAGGTGGCGCTTGCGGCTCTGCGCGAGGACGCCGCGCACGAGGATCGCAACCTGATGGAGCCGCTGCTGACATGCGCCCGCGCGCACGCCTCCGAGGGCGAGATCATCGAATCGCTGCAGCAGGTGTTCGGCGACTACACCGAGACGCCGGTGTTCTGAGCGTGTTCGAAGCTTCGTGAGTCACAGCAAGCTGCGCAGGGGCCTCGTGATCGGCGGGCTCGTCGTCGCGCTCGGCTGCGCGGCGACGATCGCGCTGGCGGCGCGCCGGATCAAAGCAGAGGAGGCCGCCTTCAAGGCGCCAACGGCCGCGCGCTGCTACCCGAGCAAGTTCAACGTCTCGGCGACGCTGCCGGGCACGACGCTCAGCGTCTCACCGCTGCCCGACTCCTACGACGCCAACGCGCGAACGCAGATCAGCCTCGCCGGCGTCCCCGCCGCCGCGCTCTCCTCGATCAAGGTGAAGGGCAGCGACAGCGGCACGCACAAGGGGCGCCTGCGCCCCTACTCCCAGGGCGACGGCGCCAGCTTCGTGCTCGCCGATCCGCTGACCCAGGGCGAGACGGTGACGGTGCGCGGCAAGTTGCGCAGCGGCTCGAGCACGCATCCCTTCGCGTTCCATTTCACGGTCGCCACGCAGGACGTGCTGCCGTACTCGAAGCCCTCCCAGCCCTCGGGCAGGGACTACAACGAGAAGCAGCACTTCCACTCCGAGCCCAAGCTCGAACCGCCGGGCGTGGTCGTGACCACGCGCACGCCCGGGCAGAGCCAGCCGGGCGACATCTTCGCGGCGCCCTACTCCGGGCCGGGACCGCCCGGGACGATGATCTTCGACGAAGCCGGCAACCTCGTCTGGTTCCACGCGCTGCCGAAGAACGCCTCGGCGGCGACCAACCTGCAGGTGCAGCAGCTCGGCGGCCAGCCGGTGCTGACCTGGTGGCAGGGCTACATCCCGCCGCAGGGCTTCGGCCAGGGCGAAGAGATCATCGCCAACGCCTCCTATCAGCAGATCGGCCACGTGCGCGCGGGCAACGGCTACTCGGCCGACCTGCACGACTTCAAGATCACGCCGCAGGGCACCGGCCTGTTGACGGTGTTCAACCCGGTCGACTGCAACCTGTCGGTCGTGGGGGGCCCGAGCGGGGGCGCCGTGACGGACAGCGTGTTCCAGGAAATCGACCTGCGCACGGGGCTCGTGCGGCGCGAGTGGCACAGCCTCGACCACGTGCCGATGGGCGACTCATACAGCCTCGCCACGCACGCCAGCAAGAAGTGGCCGTTCGACTACTTTCACATCAACTCGATCGACCAGCGCGCCGACGGCACGACGCTGATCTCGGCGCGCAACACGTGGGCGATGTACGAGCTGAGCACGACGAGCGGGCGCGTGGCGAGCACGATCGGCGGCCACCACTCGGGCGTGAAGCTCGGCTCGGGCACGCACACGGCCTATCAGCACGACGCCAACACGCTGCCCGACGGCACGATCAGCGTGTTCGACAACGGCTCGGTGCCGAAGGTCCACCCCCAGTCGCGCGGGCTCGTGCTCGCGCTCGACGCGCAGAGCGACTCGGCCAGCGTCGTCGCGCAGTACGAGCACAGCCCGGCGCTGACGTCCGACAGCCAGGGCAACATCCAACAGCTGGCCAACCAGGACATGTTCGTCGGATGGGGATCGGAGCCATACTTCTCGGAGTACAGCGCGAGCGGCCAGTTGCTGTTCGACGCCCACATGCACGGCTCCTACGAGTCCTACCGCGCCTACCGCTTCCCATGGACGGGCACCCCGGCAGGCACGCCCGCGATCGCGGCGAGTGGCATCTCGGGCGGGCGCGTGAAGGTCTGGGCGAGCTGGAACGGAGACACGCGTACCGCGACGTGGCGCGTGCTGGCCGGCAGCTCGGCGAACGCACTGGCTCCCGTGGCAAGCGCGCCGCGCAGCGGCTTCGAGACCCAGATCGTCACGCCGCGCACGGCGCCATACATCGCCGTACAGGCGCTCGACGCCTCCGGCGCGGTACTCGCCAGCTCGCGCGCGATTCGCGACTGAGCGAGCCGCGCGAGACCGTCACGCTCACGCCCGAGCGAGGCTGGTAGGCTTGGCTCGTTTGGCGTCAAGGAGAGGTTTTCAGCCGGTGGGGATGCGGATATGACGGCGCGCAAGGCCAGCACCACACCCCGTGGCGCCCAACCCGCCAAGTCGAAGGATTCGTCTGACGGCAAGGACGGAGGGCAAGCGACAGCCACCTCCCGCGCGTCCGCAGGCGTCGACGGGGGAGCCTCGGGCGCGCAGGCGGCGCGCTATCGGCGCCTGCCGACGGGCGCGCACGGGCTGACGCGCGAGGAGGTCGAGCGCGACCAGCGCGAGCGGCTTCGCTCGGCGATGATCGAGCTGATCGCCGAGCGCGGCTACCCGGCCGTGCGGATCCTCGACCTGACGCAGCTGGCGCACGTCTCGCGCCCGACTTTCTACAACCTCTACGCCGACAAGGAAGAGCTGCTGCTGAGCGCCTACGAGGACATCGCGGGGCGCACGACGGCGCACGTGGCGAGCGCCTATGCCGAAGCCGACTCGCCGGATCAGAGCCTGCAGCTGGCGCTGCGCGCGTTCGCCGAGCTCGCGGCGGCGGAGCCGGAGGCGATGACGCTCGCGCTGCTCGGCACCTTCGGCGCGGGGCCGCGGGCGCTGGAACGGCGCAACCGCACGACGATGGCGCTGGAGCGGATGGTAAGTGCCGGGCGCGAACACGCATGGAGCGAGCAGCCGCGCGATTTGACGGCGAAGTTCCTGATCGGCGGCATCCGCGAGGTCGCCTCGACGCGCCTGTTGCGCGGGAGCCCTTACGAGCTGCCGGAGCTGGCCGACGAACTGGGCGCGTGGGCGCTGGCCTACCCGCCGGCGCTGCCGCTCGGGCTCGACGGCCCGCGCCGCGTGCGCAGGCGCGCGGCGGACGAGCCGACGCCTTCGCAGATGCGCGGCGAGCGCCCGCTCTCGGAGCGGCGGCTGCCGAGCGGCCGCCACGACCTGGCGCGCGAGGACGTCGTCAAAAGCCAGCGCGAACGGATCGTCGATGCGACGGCCGAGATCGTCGCCGAGAAGGGCTTCGCCGGACTGACGATTCCCGAGATCGCCTCGCGCGCGAACGTCTCCCACGAGACGTTCTACGAGATGTACCCGACCAAGCACGACGCCTTCCTCGGCGCGCAGAAGGTCGGCTTGCACCAAGCGCTGCGCACGACGGTCGAGGCCTACGACGCGCAGCTCGCCGACTGGCCGGACGGCGTCGCGGCGGGGATCAACGCGCTGATGGACTTCGTCTGCTCAGAGCCCTCCCACGCGCACCTGACGCTGGTCGATACGTTCGGCGCGAGCCCTCAGGCGATCGAGATCCGCCGCAGCGCGCTCGAGTCGTTCACCGCCTACCTGGCCCCTGGCTTCGAGCACGCGCCGGACGACGCCGAGGTGCCCGAGATCGCGGCCGAGGCCGTGGCCGGAGGGATCTGGCAGGTCTTGCACCACTACATCGAGCACAAGCGCCTGCACGAACTGTGCGACGCCTCGCCGCAGCTCGTCTACCTCACGCTCAACCCGTTCATCGGGCCCGAGCTGGCAGCCGAGACGGCGCGCCGGCCGGCGGCCTCGGCGAGCTAGGCGACGAAGCGGTCGAGCTGGCCGTTAATTTTTGCCTGAACGACTTGACTTCGCGCTGCGCTTGGCAGTCGGCGTTCCCACAAGCGCGACGGCGGTATCTGAGAAGGTCCGCAGTGCAGCCATCGCCTGCTCATGTTTGGTCCTGCATCTTTTCTCGCGTTGGGCCGTTGTTTCCGTTCCGCGAGCCCGCTCAATCTCATCTCCTACCTTTCTGAGCGCATCACGGAGGGACGAATAGCTCTGAGTAACGGGGTGCTCTCTACCAAGTCGGATTAGGAGCCTGCTCCCCGCATGTCCGACGCTCGATACCGGAGCCTCTTGGCCGAATTCGTGCTTGAGAATCATTGCCCCCATCGCGATGTGTTGTTTGCGCGCTGCCTCTAGAGCGGCATCGAGAACATCACGAAGAGCCTCACGCTCACGTACTTCCTGATCATGGCCGAGCTGCTCGGTAAGGCGTGCCTTCTCAGCGGCTAGTTGTTTTTTGAGACGACCGTCTTCTGCTGTCAGGCGGATCGTTAACCGATCGTGCTCAGCCTTGATTTGCGAACGCTGCCGGAGCCATGCGCCAACAAGGCCGACGATCACACCACCGAGTGTTCCGACAACAGTCCAAAGCGCACCGTTATCACCGACGACATGGACGGTCACGTCCCCCACAAACGGAAGGTTACATCACGCGAAATTTGTGGATCGGTGAGTCGGGGGCTTACAAGCCCGCCTTTCTGTCACCGTGAGAATCTGACGAAGGTAGCGATCGGCAAGCTGCTTCTCCGGCGTGCCGAGGTCCGGTCGACGCTGGACCGAGCGCACCGTCGCCGCTACGAGATCGACTCCCGGTCGGTTTGCCGTTTCACTCGTCGCTCAGCGCAGCAACGCCGAGCGCCACGGCGGATACGGCGGTGCCGCTGACGAGCACGCTCGTCAGCTTCGGCAGGTATCCACGCCGTCCACCGGCGACCCCCGCCAGCACGTCTGCCGCGTCACACGCCAGCCCGGCGATCAGCCACTGCTTGCGCGCCTCGCCCTCGGTGCCAATCGCGCCCCAGGCGAGCGCGACATCGCGCGCGCCGAACAGACGGGCAAGATAGGGCGACTGCGGATTGGCATCGGCGTCCAGCCCGAACAGCCTGCCGGCGAACCGTGGGGTGGTCCACGAGGCGACCCCGACGACCAGTCTCAGGCCGGCCAGCAGGCCGACAGCGCGTTCTTTGTCCACGTCGCCGACACTACCGCAACGGCTCTGCGCCGACTACTCCCCTGCCGTCGCAGCCAGCGGTCCGTCCTCGGTGGCCAGCTCGAGCACGGGCCCGAAGGAGACCTCCATCAGCGCACCGCCGCCGTCGGCGTTGGCTGCTCGCGCGTATCCGCCGTGCGCCTCGGCGGCTTGGCGCACGATCGCGAGGCCGAGCCCCGAGCCGGGCAGCTTGCGCGCGCTCTCGGAGCGGTAGAAGCGCTCGAACACCTTGCCCAGCTCGTGCTCGTCGAAGCCGGGGCCGTGGTCGCGAACGACCAGCACGCCGTCGTGCAGCGAGACCTCGACGACGCCGCCGGGCGGGCTCCACTTGCGCGCGTTGTCGAGCAGGTTGGAGATGGCGCGGTTGATGCGGTCCGCTTCGCCGCGCACGACGGTCGGCTGCAGGTCGAGCTCGAAGCGCAGCTCGCCGCGACGGCGCGTGCGCGCGACGGCCTCGTCGGCGAGCTCGTCCAGACGCACCTCGCCGCGCTCGGATGGCGCACGCGAGCCGCGTGCGAGCTCGACGACGTCGCCGACGAGCGTCGTCAGCTCGTCGAGCTCGTCGATGATGTCGGCACGCAGACGCTGCTGCTCGGCGGGCGCCAGGCGGTGGGCGTCCTCGAGCGTCTGGATGTTTGCGCGCAGCGAGGCGATCGGCGTGCGCAGCTCATGGCTGGCGTCCGCGATCAGTTGGCGCTGGGCGAGCAGCGAGCGCTCGAGCGCGTCGAGTGTCGTGTTGAAGCTCGTGGCCAAGCGCTCGAGCTCCTCGCCGCCGCTCACGTCGAGGCGCTCTGAGAGGTCGAGCTCGCCGGCGAGCGACTCCGTGCGGCGCGTGAAGCGCGCGATCGGTGCGAGCGCGGTGCGCGCGACGAGCGCACCGAGCACGGCGCCGAGCGCGATCCCGGCGATGCCGACGATCAGCAGGATCAGCAGGATGCGATGCAGATCGTGGTCGACCTCCGAGAGCGGACGGGCGATCATCACGGCGCCGCCGCCCGCGGCGCCGGCGGTGCCCGTGCCCTGGGCCCCGCTCGCAGCGGGCGTGCCGAGCGTGAGCACGCGCAGGTGGGTGCCCTTGACGGTGCGGTCGCTGAGCGCGCTGCCGTGCCCTGAGGCGGCGATCTGCCGATCGCTCGCGCTGGGCGGGATCTTGGGCGTCGAGCCCTGGCCTCCGGGTACGTCGACGACGCCCTTGGCGCTGACGAACTGCACGTAGCCGGCGGCGCCGCCGAAGCGCCCCGGCTGGACGAAGCTGGGCAGCGGGCCGTGCGCGCCGAGGCGAGCGCGCAGCGCCCGTTGGTTGGCTCCGATCGCCGCGGGGAGTCCGTCCTCGGATAGCGCACCGCGATCGCTCGGCGGCGGTACCCTGACGAACTCCTGTGCGCGCTGGGTGAGCGACTGGTCGATCTGCCCGCGCAGGTCGGAGCGCACGGCGAGGTAGATGCCGACGGCCGCGGCGAGCACGGCGAGCGCGACGGCCACGCCACCGACGGCGGCGATGCGCAGGCGCAGGCTCACGGCTCGGGCAGGTCGTAGTCGATCCCGTCTGCGCCTTGCACGCACGCGCGGCCGTCGGCGAGGAGACGGCTCAGCGCCCCGCGTAGGCCAGGGTTGTGACCGACGAGAATCCTCATCGCCTGATTGTGCCTCACCGGACGAGCGGCCAGCAGGACTCATACGTTGTTCCTACGGACGCCTTAGGCTGGGCAGCCTCCAAGATGTGCCGACAGCCGCGGCTCATCTGCCCTCCATCTTTCGGGCACCGTAGACGATCTCTGCGGGGATGCGTCCTTGCGTGAGTCGGCCGTGGTGAACACGGTCGGTGTTGTAGAAGCGCA
>DATINR010000133.1:0-10297 GCA_035473995.1 Solirubrobacteraceae bacterium | reverse complement strand
CAACTGCACGCCGACGGGGATGCCCTCGTCGGTCTGGTGCAGCGGCAGGCTGACGGCGGGCAGGCCGGTGACGTTGCCGAAGGCGGTGAAGGAGACGCTTGCGACGACATCGCCGACGGGCGCCTCGGGCGTGGCGTGCTGCGCCTCCATCGTTGCGCCTGCGACGGGCGGCAGGATCGCCGAGGTAGGTGTGAGCAGCACGTCGAAATCGCGGCGCCAGCGCGCGACCTCCTGGCGGCTGAGCAGCTCGAGCGTGCGCGCGGCGAGCACGTAGTCGTAGGCGCCCGTCTCGCCGGCGAGCTGGCGCTGGTGGGCGATGTGCGGCTCGGTGGCGGACCAGTCGACGCCCTCGTAGTCGGCCAGGCCGCCCTGGGTGAGCACGATGAAGGAGGGAATCATCTCGGCGGAGACCGTCGGCACCTCGACCTCCTCGACGGAGTGGCCGAGGCTCTCCAGCGCGGTGGCGGCGGCGCGCGCTGCGTCCACGCAGGCGGGGTCGGTGGGGATGCCGAGCGGTGCCTGCGCCATCAGCCCGATGCGCAGCTGCCCGGGCGGCGCTTGGGTCTCCTCGCTGAACGGACGGGCGGGCGCGGGGGCGTTGTACCAGGCGAGCGGATCGAAGCGGGAGATCGCGTCGAGCACGGCGGCAGAGTCGGCGACGGTGTGCGCGACGACGCCCTCGACGACAGCGCCGAGCCAGCTCTGCGCCAGGCGCGGGACGCGCCCGCGGCTGGGCTTCAGCCCGACGAGCCCGCAGTAGGAGGCAGGAATACGGATCGAGCCGCCGCCGTCGTTGGCGTGGGCGATCGGGAACATGCCGCCGGCCACGGCGCCGGCTGCACCGCCGCTCGAGCCGCCGGGCGTCCTGTCCGGGTCCCACGGATTGCGGCTGATTCCGTGGCGCAGGTTCTCGGCTGCGGTGATCACGCCGAAGGCGGGTGTGTTGGTGCGCCCGCAGAGCACGAACCCCGCCTCTGTGAAGGCGTCGACGACGAGCTCGCTCTGCTCGCTGGCTCCCTCGGGGGCGCCGTGTGAGCCGTAGGTCACGGGCCAGCCGGCAACCGGGGTGAGGTCCTTGATCGGCATCGGCACGCCGAGGAACGGGGCGTCCTCGCCGGCGGCCAGGCGCCGGTCGGCGTCTGCGGCGTCGGCGCGCGCCTGCTCGTCGTTGCGCCAGGTGACGGCGTTCAGCTCGGGGTTGCGCGCGTCGACGGCGGCGAGGCAGGCGTCGAGCAGCTCGACCGCGGAGACCTCGCGCGAGCGCAGCGCGGCGGCGAGCTCGAGCGCGGGTGTGAACGGGTCGAGGGCGGCCATCGCGGCGAGCCTACCCGAACTCGAGCACCGAGCGGATGCCGTCCTGCGCCTCCATCAGCTCGAAGGCGCGATTGACTTCGTCGAGCGCCATCCGGTGGGAGATGAAGGGGTCGACGTCGATCTCGCCGTGCAGGTATCGCTCGACGAGCTGGGGGACCTGGTCGCGTCCCTTGACGCCGCCGAAGGAGGAGCCGCAGATGCGCCGGCCGGTGATCAGCAGGCGCGGCACGACGTCGAGCGTCTCGCCCTTGCCGGCGACGCCGGCGACGGTGCACAGGCCCCAGCCCATGCGCGCGGCCTCGACTGCTTCGCGCATGGCGGCGACGAGGCCGGTCGCCTCGAAGGTGTAGTCGGCGCCGAAGCCGCCGGTCTCTTCGAGCACGCGCTCAACGACGTGGCCGTCGGCGAGCCAGGTCTCGGTGGCGCCCTGACCGCGGGCGAGCGCCAAGCGCTGCTCTGAGAGATCGACGCAGATGACGCGCTCGGCGCCCTGCAGGCGGCAGCCGGCGACGGCGCCGAGCCCGACCATGCCGGCGCCGAACACGACACAGGTCGAGCCGGGCTGCACCTTGGCCGTGTACATCGCTGCACCGAGCCCGGTGGTGAGCCCGCAGGCGAACAGGCAGGCGCCCTCGAGCGGCGCCTCGCGGTCGACCTTGGCGAGCGCGATCTGCGGCAGTACGGCGTACTCGGCGAAGGTCGAGGTGCCCATGAAGTGCCTGATCGGCTCGCCGTCGCGCGACAGGCGCGTGGTGCCATCGGGCAGGTAGCCCTTGTTCTGCTGCTCGCGGATCGCCAGGCAGAGGTTGGTGCGCGGGCTGCGGCAGTGGATGCACTCGCGGCACTGGGGCGAGAACAGCGTCACGACATGGTCGCCGGGCGCGACGTCGGCGACCCCCTCGCCGACGGCCTCGACCACGCCGGCGCCCTCGTGGCCGAGCACGGTCGGGGCGTAGCCTGAGGGGTCGACGCCGGAGGCGGTGTACATGTCGGTGTGACAGACCCCGCAGGCGACGAGCCTCACGAGCGCCTCACCGGGGCCGGGCTCGGCGAGGTCGAGTTCCTGCACGACGAGCGGCTTGCCGAACTCCTCGAGCAATGCGGCGCGGATCTTCATCTCGTCCCCCTTTCCCTCATCGACGCGATCGTATTTAGTTTTGAGATCGAGATCGATGTTGCCGCGTGCTTGGGACGCAACGCTCGCTGCGCGCTACCGGTGGCAGGCTCCCGCGACGGTCAGGCCCCGAGCGAGAACAGCGGCCAGCGCCCGGGTACGCCCTTGAGCTCGTGAAAGCCGCGGTCCTCGAAGCTGAAGGGGCCGCCGACGACGGTGCCGAAGACGGTCCCCGAGACGAGCACCTCGCCGGCGCCGGCGAGGTCGCTGACGCGCGAGGCGATGTGCACGGCCATGCCGCCGACGTCGTTGCCGATCAGCTCGCACTCGCCGGTGTGGATGCCGACGCGCACCTCGATGCCGAGCGAGCGCGCGGACTCGGTAATGGCCAGCGCACAGCGCAGGGCACGCGAGGGGGGTCCGGCGAACGTCGCGAGAAACCCGTCGCCGACGGTCTTCACCTCGTGCCCGTCGAAGTGGCGCAGCTCCTTGCGCAGGTCCTCGTCGTGGCGTGCGAGCAGGTCGCGCCAGCGACCGTCGCCGAGTTCGGCGGCGCGCGGGGTGGCGTCGACGATGTCGGTGAACATGACGGTGAGCAACGCGCGCGTGGCCTCGCCGCCGGCGCGCCCGCCGGTGAGGAACTGCTCGATCTCTTCGACGATGGCGTCGCTGTCGCCGAGGAACGGCAGCGAGTCGGTGCCCTCGAGCTCGACGTAGCGCGCGCCGGGGATGCGCTCGGCGATGTAGCGCGAGTGGCGCGGATCCCATGCGGTGTCCCCGCTACGGTGCATCACGAGCGTGGGCACGCTGATCTGCGGCAGGAGCTCGCGCACGTCGAGGTCGGCGGCGGCGGTCAGCAGTTCGCGCGCGTTGCCGGGACTGGCGGCGAGTCGCTGCATGCGCGCGAACCAGCTGATCAGCGCAGGGTCGTCGGCCATCGTGGGCGCCATCACGGGGATTCCCGGATGGTCGGCGGAGCCCCACGAGTCGACGGCGCGGTCGATCCACTCGGCGCGCTCCTCGCGCGTCATCGCCCAGTCGTAGTCGGGTGCCCACAGCGCACGGGCAATCGAGGCGTACATGATCAGCGCGCCGACACGCTCGGGGTGCTCGGTGGCAAGCAGCGTGGCGACGGGACCGCCGAGCCCGTAGGTGAAGAGCGCAGCCCGCTCCGAGCCGGCGGCGTCGAGCACGGCGAGCGCGTCCTGCGCCTCCTGCTCGAGCGTGTAGGGCTCGCCGACCCCGTCGGACAGGCCTGTGCCGCGGCGGTCGAACAGGATCAGCCGCCCGAACACGGAGAGCCTTTCGAGCAGTCGCCGCAGTCCGGTCGACTCCCACAGGTGCTCGACCTGGGAGATCCAGCCGGTCATGAACACGAGGTCGAGACGACCTTCGCCGGTGACCTGGTAGGCGATGCTCGCCCCGCCGCTGCTCGTATAGCGCGTGACCGGGGCCATCAGGACTCCTCGAGCAAGTCCCTGAACGGGGCCGAGGGGTGGACGGTGGCCCCGGCGGCGTGGATCCGGTCGACGAGCCAGAGGTCGGAGGTGACGACGCGGATCTCTCCGGGCCGGGTCTCGGCGGCGACGCGCCGCACGATCTCGTCATCGGCCGAGTCACGGCGCGGCCGGGGGGCATGTGCGACCTCGATCACGGTCGAGTGGATCGGGGGTCGCGGCGGCTGCTCGAAGACGACGACGACGTCCTCGCCGGTCGCGGCGACCCACTTCTCGAGCAGGTGTACGAGACGGACCATCGCGCCGTGGCGGTCCTTCCACCATGCATCTGGGCGCGTGCCGATCACGTTCATCCCGTCCACGAACCACCGCACGCTCTCCAGCCTAGTCTCAGCGGGCCTTTACGGTCGCACGCCTGCGATCGTGCTGGAGTGGTGCGGGCATGCGGCTAGAGGGGATCCAGACGGGCGACGTCGTCGAGGTCGATCGCGGAGGCCGGCGCTTTCACGCGCTCGTCGTCGGCCCGGCACCGGGCGGCCTTGCGCTGACGCCGCTGGACCGCCGGATCAGCTACCGCAGCTGCCGCAGCCGGGAAGTGGTGGGGCATTGGGCCAAGCGTGGGCGCCCGCGCGCAAGCGGCGAGCCGCTGCGACCTTCGCCGCGCCAGTTGGAGCTGGACCTCTAGTCGGGCGCCTGCGTCTGCGGTCCGGCCAGGGGCGCGGCGAGGTCGCCTGGTCCACCCGCCCGCTCGTCGTGCAAGTGCCCTGCGGCGTAGGCGTCGGCGCAGTGCCGGGAGCAGAAGTGGTGCCCGTCGAGCTCGATCGTGGAGGGCGCGCGGCGGTCGACCTTCATGCCGCAGATCGGGTCGGTGGCGCCGCGCCGCATTGTCAGCGCGAACAGCGACACGAAGATGACGGCGCCGAGCACGTTGGTTACGAGCTTGTAGTCGACATGCACGCTGCCGAAGATCTCCGACCGGGTGGGCCGTGTGTGGGGAATCCAGCCGGCCGCGCTGAACAGCCCGTCGACTGCCAGCGCGGCGAGCACCATCGTCAGGAGCATCAGCGCGACGATCCGCAGCGCGAAGGAGGTCCCGTAGTACTTGCGGTAGATCGCGACGATCGGCAGCACGATGAGATCGGCGAACACGAAGGCGACGACGCCGGCGAAGCCGATCCCGCCGGACCAGAGCACGGCGGCGAGCGGGATGTTGCCGACCGAGCAGACGAAGCTCAGCACCGCGATCAGGGGGCCGACG
The DNA here is from genome assembly GCA_035473995.1 of Solirubrobacteraceae bacterium. Classification (GTDB taxonomy): domain Bacteria; phylum Actinomycetota; class Thermoleophilia; order Solirubrobacterales; family Solirubrobacteraceae; genus Palsa-744. Next base: position 5,154 of record DATINR010000133.1, on the reverse strand, counting down.
AGTACGTTCTCCAGCAGCCGTAGCGGGCCGGGTGCGTCCACGATGAACAGGCTGTTGAAGAAGTCGTCGCCGAGCAGCCCGATGAAGCCGGCGAGCAGGAAGCCGATCGCGATCTCGCGATAGAGCATCGCCCAGTCGTTGCGGAAGTTGTGTGCGACGTCCGACCAGGCCGCCACGGAGCTCACGCGCTCGCGCAGGGGGCGGTCGGAGCCGGCGGAATGGTGCTGGTGACCGGGCTCGGCGCTCTGCGCGTGCCGGCGCGCCTGCTGTTCGAGTCGCTGTGGCACGAACACGCGCAGCAGCACGGACATAATGGCGATCAGCAGCAGGCCGCCGAGGAACTCGGCGAGCGCGAACTGCCAGCCGATCAGGATCCAGATCACGATGCCGAGCTCGATCACGAGGTTGGTCGAGGCGAACTGGAAGGCCAGCGCGCTGACGGCCGAGGCGCCCTTGGCGAACAGCGATCGGGCGATCGCGACGGCTGCGTAGGAACAGGACGAGGAGGCGGCACCGAGGGCGGTGGCGAGCGCGACCGGGCGCGCGCCATGGCCGCCGAGCGCTCGCTCGACCCGCTCGCGCGGAACCCACGCCTGCACGACGGCCGAGATGGCAAAGCCGAAGACGAGCGCCCACCAGACGGTCCAGGCCATCAACAGAGCATTCGACAGTCCTTCCCAGAGGGTCTCGAGCACGCTCATCGCAGCCCCTCGAGCAAGCACCGTGCCGAAGAACGATCAAGGGCGCGGGATGGTCGCTCCGACATCTTCCTCACTATACCCCTGAGGGGTACCAGAGGGTAACTGTTGCGGCGGTTCGATCCGCCGTCCGCGCGATCCGCCCAGACTGAACCGTTCCAAGCTGTGTGTACTCTCCAGCCGATCGAAATCTGGCGATCTGGCGTGGCGGCTCGGCGACCGGCGCCGAGCTCCCGGAAGGAACGGCTCTCAATGCACACAGAATCGAGCGATCCTCGGGCGGGCGGCAGCCGAACCCTTGAACGTGCGATCGTCCTCGTCCTGCTCAGCGAGGACGACGGTGAGCGCCGCTGGTCGCGTGCCGAGCTCGGCGAGGGGATGGGCGTGGAGCGGGGCTCACTCGACGCGGCGTTGACCGGACTGCTCGACACCGGCGTCCTGCACCAGGAGGAGGACTGCGTCTGGCCGTCGAGCGCCGCGCGCCGGCTCGACGAGCTCGAACTGGTAGGCATCTGAGGGCCGACGCGCGGAGGGCCCGATCGGGCGTCGCCACGGGCCCGGCAGGCGGAGCGGCCGCTCGGACCCACGGCAGATAGGGTCTGCAGGATGAGCAATCGCGTGCTGCTCCTCTCCTGGGAGTACCCACCGGTGATCGAGGGTGGCTTGGCTCGACACGTGCGCAAGCTTGCCGAGGCGCTAGTCCGCCAAGGCGTCGTCGTAGACGTGCTGACGCGCGGGATCGTCGGTGGACCGCGGTCGGGGCAGCCGGGCGTCGACGAGCTGGCGGGAGTGACGGTTCATCGCGTGGCCGAGCCGAGCTGGCCGCGCGACCTCGGCCGCTTCGTGGCGTGGGTCGAGCAGATGAACGCCGACATGCTTGCGGCGGGCGAAGCGCTCGCCGAGGAGAACCGCTACGACCTGATCCACGGACACGACTGGCTCGTCGCACAGGCATCCTCGGCGCTGGCGGAGCGGGCGCGGGTGCCGTACGTGACGACGATCCACGCGACCGAGCACGGTCGCCATCAGGGTTGGGTGCAGGACGCCCCGCAGTCGCACATCCACGCCGTGGAGCGCTGGATGGCTGCCCGTGCGGACGGCGTGATCGTCTGCTCGCACTACATGCGCGGTCACGTGGCGGACATCTTCGACATCGACGAGCGGCGCATCACGGTCATCCCGAACGGGATCGACCCGAGCGAACTGCAGCCGGCGGGCGATTTGCAGGCGCTGCGCAGCCGCTTCGCCGAACCGCACGAGAAGCTGGTGCTGCTCGTCGGCCGGCTGGTCTACGAGAAGGGCTTTCAGCTGGCGCTGGACGCGATGCCGGGCGTCGTGCGCCAGGTCGAGAACGTGCGCTATCTGGTGGCCGGCAGCGGCACGCACGAGGATGAGCTGAAGGCGCAGGCCGAGCGTCTCGGGCTCTCCGATCACGGTCACTTCCTCGGTTGGATCGGCGACGACGTGTTGCAGTCGCTCTACCGCATCGCCGACCTCTGCGTGGTGCCCTCGATCTACGAGCCCTTCGGCTTGGTCGCGCTCGAGGCGATGGCCTCGGGCTGTCCGTGCATCGTGGCCGACACGGGAGGTCTACGCGAGGTCGTTCCCGTCGGCGAGCGGGTCGGGCTGCGCTTCAACGGAGGCGACCCCGAGCACCTCGGAGTGATGATCGAGCGGCTGCTGGTGGACGAGGCTCTGCGCGAGCGGCTGGTCACGGAAGCCTCCGAGCACGTCCTTCGCTTCGATTGGGATGACATTGCCCAGCGTACGCAAGGCCTCTACAGTCAGTTGCGTGAGTTGAGGCCGCGCGAGGAAGGGGTGCAGGGAGGATGAGCTCGGAGGGGACACTTGCCCAAACGGACGACACGGCACTCGCGGGCGGGGCACTCGCGGGCTTGATGCAGGACGACTTCCCGCTGACGCTGCACCACATCCGCAGGCGCATGAAGACGTGCAGCCCCCACGCCGAGGTGCTCACGCTGCGCGAGCCGGGCATCGTCGAGCGCCACAGCTTCGCGGAGACCTCCGAGCGGGTCGACCGGCTCGCGCGGGTGCTGGGTGGCTTGGGCGTGGAGCAGGGCCAGCGCGTTGGCACGTTCGCCTGGAACAACCAGCGCCACTTCGAGCTGTACTTCGCGATCCCGTGCGTGGGGGCGGTGCTGCACACGCTCAACATCCGCCTGTTCGAGGAGCAGCTCACCTACATCGTCAACCACGCCGAGGACAGGGTGATCTTCGTCGACGACTCGCTGGTTCCGGTGCTCGAGAAGCTCGCGCCGAGCTTCGAGACGGTCGAGCACTACGTCGTGATGGGCGACGGGGATGCGGGCACCCTGCCGAACGCGCTGCGCTATGAGGAGTTGCTCGCCGAAGCGGGCGATGGAGACTTCGACTACCCAGAGATCGACGAGCGCCAGGCGGCGGCGCTGTGCTACACGAGCGGCACCACGGGCAACCCGAAGGGAGTGCTCTACTCCCACCGCTCGATCAGCCTGCACTCGACGGCGACGCTGGTCAAGGACGGCCTTGGACTGAGCCGCTCCGACCGCGTGCTCGCGGTGGTGCCGATGTTTCACGCGAACGCCTGGGGCCTGCCGCATGGCGCGGCGCTCGCGGGGGCCGATCTGCTGCTCCCCGACCGCCATCTCTCGGCCGAGCCGCTGGCGGGGCTGATCGCCGCGGAGCGACCGACGCTGATGGGGTGCGTGCCGACGATCTTCGCCGACGTGCTCCGCTACGCGGACGAGCATTCGGAGGTCGACCTCTCCTCGCTCACGAACGCGACGTGCGGGGGCTCTGCGGTGCCGCGGCAGTTGATGAAGGACTTCGAGGAGCGCCACGGCGTGAGCATCTTCCAGGCGTGGGGGATGACCGAGACGAGCCCGGTGGCGACGTTCTCGCGCCCGAACGACGGCGAGCACGACGATGCGCACTGGGATCTGCGCGCGCGCCAGGGGCGTCCGCTGCCGTGGGTCGAGCTGCGCCTGATCGGCGACGACGGCGGGGAGGTCGCGTGGGACGGCGAGTCGACGGGTGAGATCGAGGTACGCGGACCGTGGATCGCGGCGCGCTACTTCCGCGACGACTCGAGCGATCAGAAGTTCGACTCGGGATGGTTGCGCACGGGCGACATCGCGGCGGTCGACGAGGCTGGGTTCGTGCAGATCACAGACCGTGCGAAGGACGTGATCAAGTCGGGTGGCGAGTGGATCTCCTCGGTGGAGCTCGAGAACGAGATGATGTCCCACCCGGACGTCGTCGAGGCCGCGGTCATCGCCAAGCCGGACGAGCGCTGGGCGGAGCGCCCGCTGTGCTGCGTGGTGCTCCGCGAGGGGGCGCAGACGACGGCTCCGGAGCTCGTCGAGCACCTGCGCGGCCGGGTGGCGAAGTGGTGGCTGCCGGACGAGTTCGCTTTCCTCGGGGAGATTCCCAAGACGAGCGTGGGCAAGTTCGACAAGAAGGTGCTGCGCGCGAGCCTGGGTGAGGATGAGCTAGAAGGTCGCGTGCAGCTCTAGCCGCGACGCGGCCGTTGCCGGCCGGCGCCGTTCGGGCCCGAGGCTCGCGGCACGCATTCAGGCAGCCCTCAAGCGAGGCAGTGGGCCGGTCGATAAGCAGAAAACGGCCGCATAGTGCGGTTTGACGACCGGTTCGCTTGATATCTCTTTGAACGGATATGCAGGCTACGGCGAGCAGATGGCGAACAAGAAACGTGCTTTAGGACTAAAATCGCCCGACGAAGGGCAAGAGGCCCTTTCAGGGCTGGAGCGTTCACCCCACATCATCAACGGGAGGTTGGCATGACTCGGACCGATGTCGTGGCCTCGAGTAGGCCGCGCAAAGCAATTGCAGCACCGAAGAGGAAGGGATCATCCAGCGCGTTGCGCAAGCTCGTGGTGCTGCCGGTCGCTCTTGCTCTGACGATGGCGCTCGTGCCGGCAACGGCACTCGCGGCAGAAGAAGGCCTCTCGGGCTACAACAAAACGACGACGACGACTACCACGACGACGACGCCGACGACGACTCCGGAAACCACGCCGACGACCGGGACATCGCCGTCGAAAGAAAGCAGCACGCCGACGAAAACGACGGCGCCTGAAACATCCTCGACAGAACCAAGCAAAGGCGGCGAACCGACTGCCAAAGCCTCGACGCTCCCGTTCACGGGCTTCGACCTTCGCTGGACGATCGGCGCGGGTGTCCTGCTGCTCGCTATGGGTCTTTCGATCGTGACGGTCCAGCGCCGTCAGCGGCGCGGCGAGCGCTGACCCGAAGCGCTTAGACGCATCTGAGAACGGCCGCCGATTCTTGGCGGCCGTTCTTTTTTGTGCTGCGCCTGCTCGAGCGCCGTCGGTCGGGTCCGGCTGATGCGGATGAGAGGACTCGAACCTCCACCTGGTTTCCCAGACACGGACCTGAACCGTGCGCGTCTACCAATTCCGCCACATCCGCGTGGGGT
>DATINR010000132.1:0-85051 GCA_035473995.1 Solirubrobacteraceae bacterium | reverse complement strand
GTTGAGCATGCCCGTGAGCTGGTCGATCACGGCGTCGCTGCGGTGCTGGATGTCCGAGCGCATCAGCGGGGTGGAGAGGACGGCGATGCACAGCAGCAGCGCGACGGGGGCGATCACGAGCACGGGGTTGTCGATCACTTCGTGGGAGTTGACGCCGAAGGCGACGGCGAGCAGGATCGCGATGTTGACGATCACGCCGGCCACGACGCCACGCATCGGAAAGCGCGAGCTGAGCGTGATCACGGGGATCGCCATCCACGAGAGCGTCGGCTGCTTGGCGCCGCCGCTGAGCGCGACTGCGCCGCCGATCACGAGCCCGCTCGCGATCCAGGCGGCGAACATCAAGAGCTCCGGCTTCTCCACGCGCGGCATCAGCTTGTCGGCGATCGCGAAGAAGATGCCGGCGGGAATCAGGAACAGCGCCGGCCACCAGCCGAGCCATGGGCTTGCGGCGACGAGCGCGATCGCGAGGATCACCAACGTCCGCTGCCTCACCGGGCGAACGCGCTCCTCCATGTCGAGCATGCGTTCGCGGTCGAATTCGTCGCGGCAGAGCCACGATGCGCTGCCTGGCCTTGTTTCGTGAAGCTGCCCCCGGTACGTCTTCATCAAGCCTGTGCTCGACGCCCCCGAAAGGCTCGATTACGAACCAATGGAACCCTGGACAAACGTTGTCAGGGCGCCGCCTTTGCAATCGAGGGCCCGGGCTGCGGGGCCCGGCGAGAGCCCCGCCGCGCACGGGCGCGGCGCGGCAGCTCGATGCGCGGGGCATGTGCTGTCTGCGCTGCGCTTCGATCCGCCTGGCCACCACTGGATGGCCCCGCTCCAGCCACCATCGTGGCTCCCAGCAGTCTCGAGACGTTCATCGCGATCGACCTCCTTGCTCGCTTTGGCTTGCGTGTCGTGAGCTCATCGTGGACGGCGGCGCTAAGCGGGTCGCTATCGGCGCGTAAGAGGGGCGTAGGGGCGGCGCTAAACGCCGGCGGGGTGTTTCTTCGCACGCCCGGGTTCGGCGCCCGTCAGGTGCCGATTTGGGGTCCGACGAGCCTCTATGCGAACATATGTTCGTGCGCTGGAGCAACCTGTCGATCGAGGCCGAGGAGCAGCGCCGCCTGCCCGGCTACCGCGACGAAGCCGTCGTACGCCGATTCGACGCACCCGAGGCGCTCGAGACGCGCTTCTACGAGGTTCGCGCCAAATCGGTGCTCAACCGCGTGCCCGAGCAGTCGCGCATGCCGTTCCGATGGACGATCAACCCGTACAGGGGTTGCAGTCATGGGTGTGAATTCTGTTTCGCCCGGCCGACTCACACATATCTTGGCTTCAACGCCGGACGCGATTTCGTCAAGGAGATCGTCGTCAAGGTCAACGCGCCGGAGGTGCTGCGCACGGAGCTGGCGAAGCGCTCGTGGAAGCGCGAGCACGTGGCGCTGGGGACGAACACGGACCCGTACCAGTGGGTCGAGGGCCGCTACCGCCTGATGGAGGGCATCTGGGAGGCGCTGCGCGACGCGGCGAACCCGTGCTCGGTGCTGACCAAGTCGCCGCTGCTGCTGCGCGACCTCGAGCTGATGCTGCAGATCGCCGAGAGGGCGAGCTTCAGCGCGTGCCTGTCGATCCCGACGCTGGATGAGAAGGCGTGGCGTGCGACAGAGCCGCACACGCCGAACCCGCGAGCGCGGATCGAGGCGGTGGCGGAGCTCAACCGCGCGGGCATCCCGACGGGGGTGCTCGTGGCGCCGCTGATGCCCGGGATCAACGACTCGCCGCGTCAGGTCGAGGAGCTGCTCGAACGCGTGACAGAAGCCGGGGCGACGGGCGTGAGCGGGATCGCGCTGCACCTGCGCGGCGAGGTGCGCGAGGTGTTCATGGGCTGGCTGCGCGCGCAGCGCCCCGATCTCGTCCCGCGCTACGAAAAGCTCTATCGCCGCGGCGCCTACGCGCCGCGCGAGGAACGCGCGCGCCTGTCGAAGATGGTGCGCCGCCCTGGAATGGGAAGCGGCTTCAGGCTTCGCTCGTCGGCGCCGGAGCCAGATGCGGACGGTCAGGAAGGAGCGGGCGAGGCAAGCGAGTTCAGGCCGTCGCAACCCCGATCGCTGCAGACGAGTCTCTTCTAGAAGAGCCGCTCAGCGCTTCTCGCGCTGGCCCTCGGCCATCTCGCGCGCGATCTCCTCGCTGCCGAGCCGGCGCGCGACGCGAGCGCCGATCTCCGGGGCGAGGCCGGCGAACATCGCCGTGGCGCGAATTTGGGGCGGCGCGACGTCGATCTCACCGCGGTCCCGCTCGATCGCCTTCACGACGGCGTCGGCGACGTCCTCGGGCGTCCTCGTGCCAACGCCCGGGGGAAGCTTGACGTTGGCCTTGTCCTGTGCGTCGGCGAACATGCCGGCGTCGCGGATGAACCCTGGGAACACGGTCGACACGCCCACGCCGCTGCCGTGCAGGTCGGCGCGCAGCGAGGAGGCGAAGCCGCGCAGGCCGTACTTGCTGGCGCTGTACAGGGAAGCACCCGGCGTGGTCGCCTTGCCGGCCATCGAGGACATGAACAGCAGCTGCCCGCGTCCGCGCTCGAGCATCTGCGGCGCGAGCGCATGCGCCAGCACGATCGGCGCGCGCAGGTTGACGTTCAGGGCGCGGTCGATCTGCTCGATCGAGAAAGACTCCAGGCGCCCCGACGCCGGCAGCGCGGCGTTGGCGACGAGGATGTCGACCTCGCCGGCCTCGCGGACCATGCGGTCGATCTCGGCCGGGCTCGCCAGGTCGACGGCCAGCGCGCGGGCGCCGAGCTCGGCCGCGAGCGGCTCGAGCACGTCGACGCGCCGTCCGCTGAGGATCAGCTTCGCGCCGCGCTGGTGCAGGGCGCGCGCGATCGCCTGTCCGATGCCTCCCGTCGCCCCAGTCAGTAGCGCCGTGGCGCCGTCGATCTTCACAGCGCACACCCTACGCCACAGCCGCGCCAGGCGCCCGGCGCGCAAGGGCGGGCCGCCGCGATACTGCCCCGATGCAAGCCGCGCGACCCCTGCAGCCGCAGATCATCGCCCTGTTCGGCCCGACCGCGATCGGCAAGACCGCCGTGGCCGTGGCGCTCGCCGAGCGCCTGCGTGCGCGCGGCGAGGATCCCGTCGCCGTCTCGGCCGACGCGCTGCAGGTCTACGCCGGGCTCGAGACGCTGACCGGCGTCGCCTCTGCAGAGGAGCGGAAAGCGCTCGAGCACCGGATGGTCTCGTTCCTGCCGCTCGACGCCACGTTCAGCGTCGGCGAGTACGCGCGCCTGGCGCACGCCGAGATCGACGGCCTGCTCGCCGCCGGGCGTCGTCCGATCGTGGTCGGTGGGACAGGCCTCTACCTGCGCGCGGCGCTGGCCGACCTCGACCTGCGTCCGGCTCCGGCCGAGGGCGCGCGCGAGCGCTGGACGGCCCAGCTGCAGGAGCACGGCCCGCAGGCGCTGCACGCCGAGCTCGCCAGGCGCGCGCCGTGGGCGGCCGAGGAGATCGACCCGAGCAACGCGCGGCGCACGATCCGCGCGCTGGAGGCGCTCGAAGCCGGCGAGCTCGAACCACCCGAGGGCCCCTCGCAGCTGTGGAGCTCCGAGCTGCGCCACCCGACGCTGCTCGCCGGGCTGACGATGGAGCGCGAGGCGCTGTACGAGCAGATCGAGGGCCGCGTCGATCGGATCGTGGCCGCCGGCGCGCGCGAGGAGGTGCTGCGGGCGCAAGCCGCCGGCGTCTCCGAGACGGCGCGCAAGGCGCTCGGCTTCGAGCAGCTGCTGGCCGGCGACGTCGAGACGATGAAGCGGCGCACGCGCAACTACGCGCGCCGCCAGCTCGCCTGGATGCGCAAGCTCGCGGACGTCCGGCCGATCGACGTGACCGGCCGCGCGGCGGACGACGTGGCCGCCGAGATCCTAGACTCCGCCGCCGGATGAGATTCGAGAAGTGGCAGGCGCTCGGCAACGACTATCTGATCGTCGAGCGTGACGAGCTCCCATTTGAGCTGAGCGCACCCCGCGTGCGATTGCTCTGCGAAGGGCACTTCGGCGTGTTCGCCGACGGCGTGCTGGAGCTGTCGCCGCCGGCCGACCCGGCGCACGTCGCCGACCTGCGCATCTTCAACCCCAACGGCTCCGAGGCCGAGCTGTCGGGCAACGGCGCGCGCGAGGCGATCCTCTACCTGCGCCGCCGCGGCTGGACCGAGCTCGACGAGTTCTCGATCCACACGGTCGCCGGCACGATCAGCCCGCGGATCACGGGCCACTACAGCTGCCGCGTCGACATGGGCCACGCCACGCTCAGCTCGCGCGACTTCCCCTCGGGGACGCCCGACGGCACGGCCGAGCTGCGCCTCGGCGACGGCCCGCCCGCGGGAGCGGATCACTCTGCGGGCGCGTGGAGCTTCCAGCACGTTTCGATCGGCAACCCGCAGTGCGCGATCGCGGTCGCGAGCGTCGACGAGCTCGACTCGCTCGAGCTGCCGCTGATCGGGCCGCCGATCGAAGGTCACCCCGAGTTCCCCAACCGCACGAACGTCTCGTGGTACGCCGAGCTCGATCCGGGCGACGACGCGGCCGGCACGCCCGCGCGGATCCGCGCGCGGATCTTCGAGCGCGGCGTGGGGGAGACGCTCTCATCCGGCACCGGCGCCACCGGCGCCGCGATCGCCTATCTGCTCGCCGGGGCCGGCGGCCGGCCGCCCGGACCGCCGTCGCAGCCTGCGCGCGTGATCGTCGTGCTCGACGGCGGCGAGCTCGAAGTCGAGGTCGGCCCGGACCTGCACGTCCACCTGTCAGGCTGGGCGCTGCCCGTGTTCGCGGGCACGCTCAGCGAGCCGTTCCTCGAAGAACTTCATCAAATCAATTAATTAATTAATAAAAGAGAAAAGATCAGGGAGCTGGATGAGACCGAGCAAGCGTCTGGAGCGCATTCCGCCGTATGCCTTCGCCGAGCTGGAGCGCAAGATCGCCGAGAAGCGCGCCGCCGGCGTCGACGTGATCAGCCTCGGCATCGGCGACCCCGACCGCCCGACGCCTGCGCTGATCGTGGAGGCGATGCAGGAGGCCGTGACCGAGGCCGCCACGCACCAGTACCCCTCCAACCGCGGCCGCGCCGACTTCCGCGCCGCCGTGCGCGACTTCTACGAGCGCCGCTTCGACGTCGTGCTCGACCCCGACTCGGAGATCATCCCCGCGATCGGCGCCAAGGAGGCGATCTTCAACCTCAACCTCGCCTTCCTCGACCCCGGCGACTACGCGCTCGCCTCCGACCCCGGCTATCCCGTCTACACGGCCGGACCGTGGCTGGCCGGCGCCGAGCCCGTGCTGATGGCGCTCGAGCCCGAGCTCGGCTTCGTCCCCGACCTAGGCGCGATCGACGAGGACGTAGCGCGCAAGGCGAAGCTGATGTACATCAACTACCCCAACAACCCCACCGGCGCGCTCGCGCCCGAGGGGTTCTTCGAGCGCGCGATCGAGTTCGCCCGCGCCTACGAGATCCTCGTCGTGCACGACAATGCCTACTCCGAGATCGCCTTCGACGGCTACAAGCCTGCCTCGTTTCTCGCCACGCCCGGCGCCAAGGAGGTCGGCATCGAGGTCTTCTCGCTGTCCAAGGGCTACAACATGACCGGCTGGCGCTGCGCCGTGCTCGTCGGAAACGCCGACGCGCTGCAGACCTACTGGCGGCTGAAGACGAACATCGACTCCGGCCTGTTCGAGGCCGTGCAGCTCGCCGGCGTCGCCGCGCTCTCGCCCGAGGCCGACGCCGAGATCGCCTCGATGGTCGAGCTGTACCGGCGCAGGCGTGATCTCGTCTGCGACGCGCTGCGCAAGATCGGCGTCGACGTGCACCCGCCGCACGCCACGATCTACGTGTGGGCGCCCATTCCAGAGGGCTATTCCAGCTCCGCCGCCTACGCCGAGCATGTGCTCGAAGAGGCCGCCGTCGTGATCACGCCCGGCTCCGTCTACGGCCCCGCCGGCGAGGGCTGGTTTCGCATCTCCCTGACAACGCCCGACGAGCGCATCGCCGAGGCCGTCGATCGGCTCGGCGCGCTCGCACGCTGAGCGCCGCGCGATCGGGCCGCGCGGCGGGTGGCGAGGCACGAGCAGTTCACAAGGCGTCTTCGGGCGCCCTCTAGACTGGAAGTAGATGCAGAACAGCCGCAGCGTGCCCGCTCGCTCGCAGGGCGACGCGGAGAGCAAGCCCTCGCCGAACGGGGACGTACCCGCACCCGCGCCCAGCGTCGCCTACCGCGGCGCCAACGGGCAGCCCGCGCGGGCGCGCCAGCGCGCCTTTTGCGTCGCGGCGCTGCCCGAGGGCGACGATCTCGCCGAGCTGCGCGAGCTGCTGCTGACCGCGGGCGTCGGCGTCGTCGGCGAGATGATCCAGCGCCGCGAAGCGCCGCACCCCAACACCTACCTCGGACCGGGCAAGGTCGCCGAGGCGAAGGCCGCCGCAAAGGCCGCCGACGCCAACCTGATCGCCTGCGACGACGAGCTCACGGCGCGCCAGGAGCGCAACCTCGAGGAGGCGATCGGCCTGCCCGTCGTCGACCGCACAACCGTGATCCTCGACATCTTCGCCTCGCACGCGAACAGCGCCGAGGGCAAGCTGCAGGTCGAGCTGGCCCAGCTCGAATACAACCTCGCGCGCATGCGCGGGCTGTGGACCCACCTCGAGCGCCTCGGCGGCGGGATCGGCACGAGGGGCCCCGGCGAGACGCAGATCGAGACCGACCGCCGCCTGGCGCGCGATCGCATCGCCGCGCTCAAGCGGCGCTTGGAGCACGTCAAGGGCACGCGCGCGGTGCAGCGCGCCGAGCGCGAGCGCGCCTCGCTGCCGACGATCGCGCTCGTCGGCTATACCAACGCCGGCAAGTCGACGCTGCTCAACGCGCTGACCGGCTCGGAGGTCGGCGTGCGCGACCGCCTGTTCCACACGCTCGACCCGACCACGCGCACGCTGCGCCTGAGCGGGCGCCAGCACCTCGTGACCGACACCGTCGGCTTCATCTCGAAGCTTCCCCACCAACTCGTCGACGCGTTCGGAGCGACGCTCGAGGAGACGCGCCGGGCCGACCTGCTCGCGCACGTGCTCGACGCCTCCGCGCCCGCGGAGCACGCCGAGATCATGCAGCAGTCCGTCGAGCAGACGCTCGAGGAGATCGGCGCCGGCGATCGGCCGCGCCTGCTCGTGCTCAACAAGATCGACTTGCTCGACGCCGAGCAGCGCGACGAGCTGCGCCTGCGCCACCCCGAGGCCGTGCTCGTCTCAGGCGTCACGGGGGAGGGCCTGGAGGAGCTCGGCGAGCGGATCGAGCGCGAGCTGCAGCACACGCTGCGCCGCCTGGAGCTGCTCGTGCCCTACGCCGACGGCGGCAGCCTCGCCGAGTTGCACGACGTTGCCGGCGAGGTCAGCCGCGAGGACACGCCCGAGGGCGTGCGCGTGCGGGCTATGGTGCCGGCACGGCTGGCGCAGCGCTTCGAGCGCTTCGCGATCGCTTCTTAGTAGCTGCCTTCTCGAGGAAGAACGCCTCGGTGCTCGCCGCGTCGAGCGGGCGCGCGAACAGGAAGCCCTGCCCGCTGTCGCATTCCTCGCCCTTCAGCAGCTTCAGCTCCCGCTCCTGCTCGATCCCCTCGGCGAACGTCTCGATCGAGAGCGCCTTGCCGAGCTGCACGAGCGTGTGGATCAGCGTCTCGCCCTCCTTGTTGTGCTTCAGCCCCGAGATGAACGAGCGGTCGATCTTCAGCGCGTCGACCGGGAAGCGCTGCAGGTGGGCGAGCGAGGAGTAGCCGGTGCCGAAGTCGTCGACCGCGACGCGCACGCCGAGCGCCTTGATCGCGGCGAGCCTCGTCGCCGTGTCCTCGACGTTGCGCATCAGCGTCGTCTCGGTGATCTCGATCGTCAAGGCCTGCGGCAAGAGTCCGCTCTCCTGCAGCGCACGCTCGATCTCGCCGACCACGCCGTCGTCGTCCAGCTGTCTGCCCGAGACGTTCACGGCGATGTCGATCACGTGGCCGGCCTCGCGCCAGGCTGCGGCCTGCCCGCACGCCTCGTTCAGCACCCACGCGCCGATCTCGTTGATCAGGCCCGTCTCCTCGAGCAGCGGGATGAACGCTTCCGGCTGCACCAGCCCGCGCTTGGGGTGATGCCAGCGGATCAGCGCCTCGACGCCGGTCGGCGTCATGTCGCTGAGGTCGAATGTCGGCTGGTAGACGAGCTGGAACTCGTTCTTGGCGAGCGCCTCGCGCAGGTCCATCTCGAGCTCCATCCGGCTCTGCACGCTGTCGTGCATGTTCGACTCGAACAGCACGTAGCGGTTCTTGCCGTCCCACTTGGCGCGGTACATCGCCACGTCGGCGTCGCGCAGCAGTTCCTCGGCGCACGAGCGCTCTCCCATCGCGATGCCGACGCTCGCGCTGACGATCACGCGAGCCTGCTCCTCCTGGCCGAGGTTGAACGGCTCCTTCAGCGCGTCGAGCAGCCGTTCGGCGACCAGCTCGGGGCCGACCTCGAGCGTCAGCTCCTCGGCGATCACGACGAACTCGTCGCCGCCGAGGCGGCCGAGGCCGTCGGCCTGGCGAACGACGCCTTCCAGGCGGGCGGCGACGGCGCAGAGCAGTTCGTCGCCCGCGCCGTGCCCGAGCGTGTCGTTGATGCTCTTGAAGTTGTCGAGGTCGATGAACAGCGCCGCCACCGGCGTCTGGCTGCGCACGGAGCGGTCGAGCATGCGCTGCACGCGATCGAGGATCAGCGTGCGGTTGGGCAGGCCCGTCAGCGGGTCGTGCGTGGCGAGGAACGCGAGCTCCTCCTCACGGCGGTGCAGTTCCTCGTCCCTGCGCATGCGCTCGGCGTCGAAGCACTCGCACATGCGGAAGAAGTTGAACTCGAGGCTGAGCTGCAGCATGTTCAGCGCCTGCGCCAGCGAGGCATCGCTCGTGCCGAGCTGCCGCGCGCACTGCTTCAGGTTCTCGGCCATCACGTTGCGCCAGGCGAAGCAGCGCCGCGTGACGTCGCCGAGGGCCGCCGCGCGGTGCGCGGCCAGCTCGCCGAAGATCTGCGACGTTTCCCGGCTGGAGTCGAGCGTGACCTCGATCGGGTCGCCCGCGATCCAGCGCGCGACGGCGATCGTCGAGCCCGTGCAGATGCGTTCGAAGCTTCCCTGCACGACGGCGTCCATCGGCTCGTTGGCGTCGACCGTCTGCGCGACGGTCTGTGCGAGCACTTCCTCGGCCCGGGCGCACAGGGCTTCGCCGAGCGGTCTGAGATCCGCGGCCGGCTGGTCGACCAGGGCGTGTGGCGGCAGGGGCCCATGGGTCGCAGCCTCCCCCGAGGCGGCGCCAGTAGTTGTCTTCATGGCTCGACTCATCGGCCGAGACAGCCGACTACTTAAGTCAAAATCTTGTAATTCGTACGATCAATCGGAACTTGAGTTCGGGGTACGAATCCGGTCGATTTGTCAGGCCCAGCCGTTGAAGGCGTGACGCCTCAGCGTGGCGCGCGCTCAGCGCTCGTCGCCGCTGCCCGAGAGCACGCCGCGACGCTGGCGCGAGAGCAGCTTCTCGAGGTTCTGCTGGGCGATCTGCTCGAGCTCCAGCTCGAGCTCGGTGGCGAGCTGCGCGACGTACCAGAGCACGTCGCCGAGCTCCTTGGCCATCGCCTCGCGACGCGCCGGCGTGACCTCGCCGCCGTCGTCGCGGATCACCTTCTTGGCGTGGTCGGCGAACTCGCCCGCCTCGCCGGCGAGCCCGAGCGCAGGGTAGGTCAGCGACTCGTTGCGCGGGTAGTGCGCCGTGCTGCGCGACAGCCGCTGGTACTCGGACAGCTCCACGCCCCGATCCTACGTGCCCGAGCGGATCGCTACAGCCCGGCGACGCGGCACGCGCCGGCGTGCGCGCGCTGCTCGAGCGCGTCATCGAGCGGCTCGAGCTCCGTCTCCTCGATCCCGAGCGCCGTGGCGATCAGCCAGTCGGCGAACCACGCGTTCTTCGGCAACAGCGGCCCGTGCAGGTAGGTGCCCAGCGTGTTGCCGCTGCGCGCGCCCTCGAAGCCGCTGCGCCCGTCGTTGCCGTGGCCGCGCAGCACGCGCCCGAGCGGTGCGGACTGCGCACCGAGCGTCGTGCGTCCGCCGTGGTTCTCGAAGCCGGCCAGCACGCGGGTTCCGTTCAGCTCGACCTCGATCGCGACGTTGCCGATCAGCCGCGCGCCCGGCTCGCGCACGGTGCGCACGTCGAGCAGGCCGACGCCCTCGATCTCCTCGCTGCCGAGCACGTATGAGCGCCCGAGCAGCTGGTAGCCGCCGCAGATGCCGAGCACGAGCGCATCGCGCGCCGCCGCCCGCACGAGCGCGTCGCGCTTGCTCTGCAGCAGGTCCTCGGCGCACAGGCGCTGGTCGCGGTCCTGTCCGCCGCCGAGGTAGAACAGGTCGTGCGCGTCCGCGTCGAGCTCCTCGCCGAGCCCGCTCGCGTCCAGACGGAAGCCGATCCCGCGCCACTCACAGCGGCGCTCGAGCATCAGCAGGTTGCCGCGATCGGCGTAGATGTTCATCAGGTCCGGGTACAGCGCGCAGACGCGCAGCTCAGGCACGGAGCATCACCACGCTGCTGCCGACGTGCTCGTCTGTCGCGGCCAGCTCGCGCGTCGGCTGGGGCTGCAGGCCCGCCTCGGCGCCCTCGTGAAGCAGCGCCGCGACGCTCACCGCGTCGAGCTCGATCACGTTGCGCTCGGCCACGCCGTCGCGTTCGTCCTGCTCGCGGCGAAACGGCCAGCTCGGCGCAGGCGCGTGCTCGGGCAGGATTCGCCGCTCGCGCTCGATCACGACACGCTCCTCGGTCTCGGCCACGCGCAGCGCGCGACTGAGGTACAGCGACCCGTCGAGCGTCGCGCGCTCGGCGGCCGGGCCGATGCCACCCTCGGTGCAGTCGAACGGATCGAGCCTGCCGAGGATCGCGCACGCCAAGCGGCCGCCCGGGCGCAGGTGCGCGTGCACACGGCGCAGGAACTGCATGCGCCCGGCGGCGCCGCCGAGCAGCTGGATCGTCTGCATCGGCACGATGCACAGCGCGTAGTCCTTGCGCTCGAGCTCGAACGAGCGCGCGTCTGCCTGCACCGTCTCGACGGCGAGCCCGGCCGCGCGAGCGCGCAGCGCGGCGAGCAGCGCAGGAGCGCTGTCGAGCGCCGTCACCGCGTGCCCGGCGCGAGCCAGCTCGAGCGTCACCCGGCCGGCGCCGGCGCCGACGTCGAGGATCGGTTCGCCGGCCTGCGCCGCGAGCTCCAGCCAGAGCGCGAGGTCGGCGCGGTAGGCGCCGCACTCGAGGTCGTGCCAGACGACCTCGGCGGGCGTGGGGGAGGCCGCGCGCGCCGCGTCGCGGCCGCGCTCGCGCGACGGAGCGCCGTGCGCGCCGGCGCTCTTCGAGCCGCTCACGCCCACGAGCTGCTCGCCTCCCCGCGCGCGACGAGCAGCTCGCGCAGCGACAGCATCGCCGTGTACGTCGGCAAGGCGTAGAGCGGCGTCTGCGCGTCGGGGCGGTCGGCCGCCGCCAGCGACAGGGCGGCGCCCAGGTCGGGCTCGATCGCGATCCGCGCGGGGTCGACCCCGGCGTACTTCATCCGCACGGCCAGTTCGGGCGCGCGGCTGCCGCTGCAGGTGACGCGCCGGATGCGCCCCGCGAGCAGCTCGAAGTCGGCATCCCAGATCCACGAGAC
This sequence comes from Solirubrobacteraceae bacterium, assembly GCA_035473995.1. Taxonomy (GTDB): domain Bacteria; phylum Actinomycetota; class Thermoleophilia; order Solirubrobacterales; family Solirubrobacteraceae; genus Palsa-744. Next base: position 73,352 of record DATINR010000132.1, on the reverse strand, counting down.
GTCGCGCCCGTCGGCGATCTTGTCGTTGAGCACGCCCAGCACGTCGTGCTCGCCCGGCTCGAGCGCGAGCGTGCGCAGCACCTCGTTGGCGCCGGCCGGGTTCTTCACGAGCAGGATGCGCAGCTCGCGCGGCGCTTCGCCGCCTGCGTTCGGCCCGGCGCCGTTGGATGCCGGCTTCAGCACGATCGTCTCGGCGCGCCCGAACGCGGCGCGTGTCTGCTGCAGTCCGGCGAGGATGTGCTCGAGCGGGACCTCCAGCGCGCATGCCAGGGCGGCTGCCGCGAGCGCGTTGTAGACGTTGTAGAGCCCCGGCAACGCCAGCGCGACCTGCGCCTCGCCGGCAGGCGTGTGCAGCGTGAAGCACGCCGTGCGGACGCCTTCGAGCACGACGTCGCTCGCCCACACGTGCGGCCGCGGGCGCTCCTGGCCGCAGCTCGGACAGCGGTAGTGGCCGAGGTGGCCGAGATAGATCGCGTCGAAGATGTACGGCGCGCCGCAGCGGCGGCAGTGCTTGGCGTCGGCCGCGTGCGCCATCCCGGCCAGCGCGAGCGAATCGTCCTCGACGCCGAAGTACAGCGTCCCCGGGCGCTCGCGGCCGAGGTCGGCGATCAGCGGGTCGTCGGCGTTGAGCACGAGCCGTTCGCTCTGCAGCTCGGTGTCCCAGCGCTCGGCGATCGTCTCCAGCTCGCCGTAGCGGTCGAGCTGGTCGCGGAACAGGTTGCCCAGCAGGATCGCGCGCGGGCGAAGCTGGGCGGCGACGGCGTCGAGCCACAGCTCGTCCACCTCGAACAGGCCGAGCTCGCCGGCGATGCCCTCGCGCGGGCGCGCCGCCGTGAGCAGCGCCGTGGCGATGCCGCCCGCCATGTTGGCGCCCTCGGCGTTGTGCACGAGCTCGATCCCGGCCTGCTCGAACACGCTCGCCGCGAGCGCCGCGGTCGTTGTCTTGCCGTTGGTCGCCGAGACGAGCACGCTGCCGTCGGGCAGCCGCGCGCCGAGCGATGCGATCGCGTCGCGGTCGAGCGCCAGCAGCACCTTGCCGGGGGCGCTCGTGGCGCCGCCCCCGCGCATCCGCGAAAGCGCGGCCACGGCGCGCGCGAGGGCGAGCTTCGGCGCGAGCGTGCCGGACATCAGCGCGTGGGGCCGGCGAAGGCGTAGTCCGTCGTGGCGCCGGCCGGGACGATCACGTTGACCGCTGCGGGCACCGCGCGCACGCGCAGCGGCAGCTCGCCGATCGGGTCGCCGTCGGCGTACATCGTGAACGGGCGATCCGCCTCGATCGATACCTCGCGCGCACGGAACATGTGCACGCACGGCTCGCGCACGTGCTCGCCGCTGAACACGCGCGGCAGGATCTTCGTCAGGAAGGCGAGCTTGCTCACGTTCTCGAGCACGATCACCTCGAGCAGCCCGTCGTCGAGCAGCGCGTCGGGGGCGGCACGCATGCCGCCGCCGTAGGAGCGCGAGTTGCATGCGCCGACGGTGTAGGCGAGGAAGCTGCGGCGCTCGCCCGGCGGGTCGAGCTCGATCTCGATGCTCGCCGGACGCCAGGCGAGCAGCGCGCGCAGAGCGCCGTAGGCGTAGACGAGGTTTCCGAGCCAGGACGGCGCTTCGTTGGCGATCCGGTTCGCGTCGCTGTCGAAGCCGGCCGAGGCGATGCCGACGAAGCTGCGCGCCGGCTCACCGCCGGCGCCGAGCACCTCGCCGACGTCCATCGGGCGCACGACGCCGCCGGCGATCGTCGCGCACGCCTGATCGATCTCCTGCGAGACGCCTAGTGCGCGCGCCAGATCGTTGCCGCGCCCGCCCGGGAGCACGCCGAGCACCGCGCCGGGCACGTCGCGCAGTGCCTCCGCGACGACGCCGATCGCACCGTCGCCGCTGAGCACGACGACGCGCTCGCCTGCGCGCGCGGCGGACACGGCCAGCTCGCGCGCGTGCTGCAGATCGCGCGTATCGACGCGACGCACGGTCAGCCCGTGCGAGCGTAGGGCGCGCTCGGCCTGCGGCGCCAGGCGCGCGGCCTTGCCGCCGCCGGCGGCGGGATTGACGAGCAGGCAGATCGAAGCGCTCTCGGGCACGGCGCCAAGCGTAGTGCGCGAGGCCCTCGCCGAGGCGGTGGGGGCGGCGCGCGGGCGATCAGCCCGCGGCTGCGGCCTTGGCGCGGTCGCGCCGGCGGCGCCCGATCGCCGCGGCGATGCCGAGCGCGGCGATCACGACGAACAGGCCGAGCAGGATGCCCGGTGCGATGCCGAGCCCGCCGAACGGCAGCGAGACGAGCTCGACGATGCCGAGGCCGATCGCGAGCAGCACGACGATCAGCAGAAGGATCAAGAGAATTCCGCGGATGCGGGCGAGGATGCCGGCAGAGGCGGGCGGGATCAGCAGGCCCATCGCGCGCAGCGCGAGCATCTGGCGGCCGGAGGGGGGCGCCTGGCCGAGGCGCTCGACGGCGCTCTTGAGATCTCCGGCGCGCCGTTCGGCGAGCGCCAGCGAGGCGTCGGCCATGCGCCGCAGCTGCATCCGCTCCTGCGGGCGGGCCGCGGCGATCGCCCGCTGGAAGTAGCTGCGCGCCTGCTCGGCGTCGAAGCGCTCGGCGGCGCGCGCGCCGAGGATCGCGAATGCCGCCGACTTGTATTTGGTCTCGGCTTCGAGCTCCTCGTCGGAGCGCGTCTCGAGCGCCTGGATCGCCTCGAGGCCGCCGCGCTGCTCCATCCGTATCTGCCGTTGTTTGGGAGCCACGGCGGTCATTCTACGGTTTGCCGGGACGCCGCGCCGGGCCTGGCGCCGCCGAAGCTCGGCGCCCGCCGCTCGCCGGTTGCGCGCGCGGTTGCGAAGCCGATCCTGGCCGGTATGCTCGGCGCATGAGGGCTGGAGCGGAAAAGGCGTCGCGCGCGGGCGGGCGCACGAGCGCGCGCTGCCTGTGTGCGATCGCGGTGCTCGCGCTCGCGCTGCTCAGCCCGGCGACGTCGGTGGTTCTCGCCACGACCACGACGAAGATCACGCCCACGGGCACGACGAGCACGACCGGGACGACCCCGGTGACTCCCGAAGGCTCCAACGGCAGCGCGTTCAGCGAACTGAGCCAGGGCGCACAGCAGGAAACGACGCCGACGACGACGGCGACGGAAACGACCGGCACGACGACGGCCTCGACGTCGAACTCGAAGAAAACGGTGCTGATCATCATCGCCGTGGCCGTCGCGCTGCTCGTGGCGATCGCCTACGTGATCGTGCGCGACGCGCGCAGGATGGCGCCGGCCGGCGACCCGCAGGTGGCCGAAGCCCGCTCGGCGCACGACTCGGCGGCGACGCTGCGCAAGCGGCGCGCCAAAGCCAAGGCGGCGCGCCAGCAGCGCAAACGAAACCGCTAGTCGCGGCGCAGTTGGTCGCGCCCGCTCAGTGAGAGACCCGCACGCGGCGGCGCTCGCGCGAGGCGACGCCCCGCACGCGGCGCGGGGAGGGGGGTGCAGGAGATGCGTGCGGACCCCTGCGCGGGCGCCGCGGAAACGGTCCGCCGGGCAGCGGGCGGCGCGGGCGTGGATCCAGCGGGCCTGCCGGCAGCGCGCGCGAGCCACCGTCGTCGTCGCTGCGGTCGGGCGGGTCGCTGCTGTTCATCGCGGCGTCGTTGCGGAACGGGATCCACAGCATCATCGCGGCGATCGGAAGCTTGATCAGCGCGAGCATCACGATCAGCGTCCACAGCGGCATGGTCTGAACGATGCTACTACTGCCCTGGTGACTGCGGAGGCGCGCGCCGGGAAGACCCGAACCGCGACGGTGGGCGGGACCGGCGAGCTCGACTCGCTGTCGCAGGCTGTGTCCGAATGCCGCCGCTGCCCGCGCCTGGTGAGCTGGCGCGAGCAGGTCGCGCGCGAGCGCCGGGCGGCGTACGCGCAGGAGAGCTACTGGGGGCGCCCGGTGCCGGCCTTCGGCGACCCGCGAGCGCGCGTGCTCGTCGTCGGCCTCGCGCCGGCGGCGCACGGCGCCAACCGCACCGGACGGATGTTCACGGGCGATCGCTCGGGCGACTTCCTCTACGCGGCGCTGCACCGCGCGGGCTTCGCGAACCAGCCGACGGCGCTGGCGCGGGGAGATGGCCTGCGCTTGGGCGACCTGCGCATCACGGCAGCCGTGCGCTGCGCGCCGCCGGCGAACAAGCCGACGCCCGAGGAGCGCGAGCGGTGCCTGCCCTGGACGGCGCGCGAACTGGAGCTGCTCGGCGACGTGCGCGTGCTGCTGTGCCTCGGCGCGTTCGCGTGGGATGCGGCGCTGCGCCTGCTCGTGGCGAGCGGCGCGCTACCGCAGCCGCTGCGCCCGAAGCCGCGCTTCGGCCACGGCGCCGAGGCCCCAGCCGGTGGATACACGCTGCTCGGCTGCTTTCACCCGAGCCAGCAGAACACGTTCACGGGCAAGCTGACCGAGCCGATGATCGACGCCGTGCTCGTCCGTGCGCGCGAGCTGGCCGGCCTGCGGCCCCGGTCAGCGCGCGGTGGCGACGCGCCCGCGTGAACCGGCGGGGCTAGACGGCGGCGCTGCGGAGGACCGAGCGGAGCCGAGCCAGTCACGTAGTTGCTGCTCTTTCAGCGGGCGCGCGATCAGGTAGCCCTGGCCGACCTCGCAGCCGAGCTCGGTGAGGCGTTCGATCACCTCGTCGGTCTCGATCCCCTCGGCCACGACGCGCAGGCCGAGGTGTTTGGCGAGGTCGACGATCGAACCGACGATCGACGCGGTGTGCTCGTCCTCGCAGACGCCGCTCGCGAGCGAGCGGTCGACCTTCAGCTCGTCGGCCGGGAGGCTCGAGAGGTAGCCGATCGACGCGTTGCCCGCGCCGAAGTCGTCGATCGAGATCGACACGCCGCTGTCGCGCAGCGAGCAGAGCACCTCGCGGGCGCGAGCCGGGTCGATCATCGTCGCGCTCTCGGTCACCTCGAGCGTGAGGCGCTCGGCGGGGATCTCGTGTCGGTGCAGCGCGGCGGCCACCTGGCCGGGCAGGTCGGGATCCAGCAGGTTTCGCGCCGAGAGGTTCACGGCAACCTCGAGGTCGATCCCGGCCCTGCGCCAGCGGACCATCTGCGCGAGCGCCGTGTCGATCGTCTGCAGCGTGAGCGGCCCGATCAGCGCCGTCTGCTCGACCAGCGAGATGAAGGCGGCGGGCATCAGCAGCCCGTGCTCGGGGTGTCGCCAGCGCAGCAGCGCCTCGACGCCGCACACGCGCCGGTCGGCGAGCCTGACCTTGGGCTGATAGTGCAGCTCGAACTCGCCGCGCTCGAGCGCCTGGCGAACCTGGCCGAGCAGCTTCAACCGCGCCGGGTCGAAGCGTTCCAGCTCGGCCGAGTAGACCTCGACGCGGGTGTGGCGCGAGCGTGCATGCGCGAGCGCGGCGTCCGCGTGCTGCAGCAGCTCGTCGAGCTTCTCACCGCCCGCCGCGGCGACGGCCAGCCCGATGCTGGCCTCGACGTTCAGCGCGAGGTCGTCGACGACGATCGGCGCGACCATGCCGGCCTGGAGGCTGCTCGTCGTGCGCAGGGCCCCGGACACGCCCTCGGCGTGCGGGCAGAGGATCGCGTACTCGTCGCCGCCGATTCGCGCGACCAGCGCGTCGTCGCCGAGCTGCGCCTGAAAGCGCCGCCCGGCCTCGCGCAGCACCTCGTCGCCCGTCGAGCTGCCGAGCGTGTTGTTGATCTCGGCGAAGCCGTCGAGGTCGATCAAGAGCACGGCGACGTCGCGGCGGCGTGAGCCGGCACTGCGCAGCTCCTGCTCGACGCGTTCGCGGAACAGGGTGCGGTTGGGCAGGCCGGTGAGCGGGTCATAGCGCGCGAGCACGTCGTTTTCGTGCGCCTGGCGGCGCAGGCGCTTGGAGGCGGTGGCGACGATCCGGAACAGCACCGCCCACAGCAGTGCCAGCCCGACCGCCACGACGAGCACGATGATGCGCTTGTCGTGCGCGATCGCCGCGGCGATCGGCTTGTAGCTCAGGTAGATCTCGAACGCGCCCGCGGGCGGGCCCTTGGCGGAGAAGCGCAACGGCACGTATGACTCGACGAGTTCTCCGAGCCCGACCTCGCCGGCGGTCTCGGTGTTGGCGGCCGGCCTGACGACCTCGCCCTTGGAGGTGTGTCCGGCGAGCGCCGATTCGAGATCCTCGACGTCGTGGAAGGTCCTGCCGATCAGGCTGTGATCGTCGGAGTAGACGATCGTGTGCGCCGCGTTCCAGATCTTGATGCGGGCGAGGTTCTCGGTCGCCGAGCGCGCGCGCAGCTGGTTGTCGAGCCCCTCGATCTGCTGCGCGGTCAGCCCGTTGCGCACCTCGCTCGGCGTGAGCCGCGGCTGGATGCCGATGCTCGCGATCAGCCGCGCCGACTGCCCGGCATCGGCGACGCTGTGCGTCTCGACCTGCTGCTCGAGCACGCTCGTCAGGACGAAGCCGAGCACGACCATCGGCACGAGGCTCGTCAGAGCGACGCGCTGGGTGAGGGTGAGCCGTTCGGCCAGCCGGCGGAATGCGCGCAGGAGCGCCATGGGGGTGCTTCGGCAGCGCGGCCGGGCACTGAAGTCCAGGCCTGCGGACCCGACGGGTGTGCGAGGGCGGCTGAGACCGATTCGATCGCCCGCGCGGGTGGCCTACCCCGTGTCTGCGGTCGTCAGCCGCGTGCGGTTGCGCGCCGCGCGCACGGCGGCCTTCAGTGTGCCGATGTCATAAGCGCCGTAGTGGCGGCGGCCGTTGATGAAGAACGTGGGCGTGCCCGACACACCGCTGGCGTCGGCGCTGGCTACGTCCTCGGCCACCCGTGACGCGTACTCGTGACGGCGAACCTCGGCCCACAGGCGCTCGACATCGAGCTTCAGCTCGTGTGCCACGCGGCTGATGTCCTGCGGCGTGAGCGCATCCTGGTGGCCGAGGAAGGCGTCGTATATCTCCCAGAAGGCGCCCTGCGCGGCTGCGGCCTCCGAGGCCTCGGAGGCGAGCTGGGCGCTCGAGTGCACGTCGCTCAGCGGCAGGTGGCGCCATACGTAGCGCACGTCGTCTTCGGAGGAGGCGAGCAGCTCGCGCACGATCGGCTCGGCCTGCCCGCAGTAAGGGCACTCGAAGTCGCCGTACTCGACGAGCGTGACCGGCGCGTCTTCGGGACCGCGGATGTGGTCGCGCTCGGGGTCGACGTCCACGGCGAGGTCGATCAGATCCTCGGCGGTGGCGCTGATCTGGCGCGCGCGCACGCTGCTCGGCAGGCGTTTTACGAATGACAGGATCGCCCAGGCGACGAGTGGCGCAAGGATCGCCGAGCCGAGCACGCCAAGCTTCGCCTCGTCCAGGCGCTCGCCCGTGAAAGCGAGCCCGGAGATCAGCAGCGAGACGGTGAAGCCGATCCCGGCGACGGCGCCGCCGCCGAAGATCAGCGGCCAGCTGATCGGCGGCCTGGGCCCCCGCAACGCCGGGCGCGAGGCGATCCACGACGCGCCGACGATGCCGACGGGCTTGCCGACGACGTAGCCGATCACGATTCCGAGCGTGATCGGAGAGCTGACGGCGTTGCTCAGCAACGAGCCCGTCACATGGATGCCGGCGTTGGCGAGCGCGAACAGCGGCACGACGACGTAGCTCGTCCACGGGTGGAGCTCGTACTGCAGGCGCTCGTTGAGCGAGATCGCCGAGAGCACGCCGAGCTGCGCGGAGCGGGCCAGTTCGGGCGTCGGCTGCTCGCGGAAGGAGCGCGTTAGCTCGGTCGCACGCTCGAGATCTTCGCGCGACGGGGGGTAGGCGCTCGTGACGAGACCCGCGGCGAGACCGGCGATCACGGGGTCGATGCCCGACTTGAACATCGCCACCCACAGCGCGATGCCGATCAGCACCGCCAGCTGTCTGCGCCACGCGGGCGCGAAGCGCAGCGCGAGCAGCGCCGCGAACAGCCCGATCGCGACGAGCAGCGCCGTCATCGAGACGTGTTTGGTGTAGGCCGTGGCGATCACGACGAGCGCGCCGAGGTCGTCGACGACGGCGAGCGTCAGCAGGAACACACGCAGGCGCGTGGCCGCGCGCGGCGTGAGCAGCGCGAGCGCGCCGAGCGCGAACGCGGTGTCGGTCGACATCGCGGCGCCCCATCCGTGCGCGCCCGGCCCGCCGGCGTTGATCGCCAGGAAGATCGCGATCGGCACGGCCATGCCGCCGAGCGCCGCGAGCACCGGAACGGCCAGGCGGCGCCGTTCGCGCATGTCGCCGACGTCGAACTCGCGCTTGGCCTCGAGCCCGACGACGAGGAAGAAGAACGTCATCAGGCCCTCGTTGACCCAATGGCGCAGGTCGGTCGAGACGCCGCTGCCGCCGAGCTCGATCGAGAGCTTCGTCGTCCAGACCGACTCGTAGTGCGCGCCGGGCACGTTCGACCAGACGAGCGCCGCGCACGTCGCGGCGAGCAGGAAGATCGCGCTGCCCGTCTCGGTGCTGAGGAAGTCGCGCACCGGCGCTGCGAGGTTGCGCGCCCAGGCGGTGCGGCCGTTGTAGGAGCTGCTGCTTGCTTCGGCGCTCGCCATGGGCGCGATTATCGCTGGATTGAGATCGGATCCAGGGCTCGGCGCGACGCCGTCAATGGGGGAGGGGGGCGCCGAGCAGTGCCGCGAGCGTCCCGACCAGGCCGGCGATGAGCAGCGTCGTCACGACGCCGCGGCGAAGGACGATCAGCGCCAGGGCGGCGGCGCCGAGCAGCGGGTACTGCCAGTCCTCGCCAAGCGCGCCGGCGAGCGGTATCGCCGCGCCGATGATCGCGCCGGCCGCCGCCGGGGCGGCGCCGGCGAGGAAGGCGATCACCCGCTCGTCGAGCAGCAGCCGCTCGAAGCGCTGGGCGCCGATCAGGATGAAGCAGAACGACGGCGCGAAGGCGACCAGCGCGGCGAGCAGGCCGGCACCGAGCCCGCCGGCCGCATAGCCGACGGCAGCGACGGTCTGGGTCACCGGACCGGGTGTGATCTGCCCGAGCGCCACGGCGTTGAGGAACTGCGCGTGGGTCATCCAGTGGTGATGGCCGACGGCGTCGGCTTCCATCAACGGGACGATCACGAAGCCGCCGCCGAAGGCCAGCGCGCCAACCTTGAAGGCGGTCCAGGCAAGCGCGCCCAAGTCGCCCGACGCCGTGATCGCGGTGAGCAGCGGCCACTGGAACAAGGCGGCGCGCGCATCGCGGATCAGGCCGCGCCAGATCAGCTCGAGCGCGCCGCAAGCGAGCAGCACGAGCACGAGCCACGGCCCGGCGCTCGCGGCTGCCGCTCCGCCGGCGAGCGCATAGGCGGCGATGCGTACGTGCGTAGCGCGTCCGGGGGCCCGGCGCCAGATCGGCAGCGCCACGTCGCCGCCGACGCGCACGGCGACGGCTGCGATTGCGGATCCGGCGCCGAGCCCGGCGCCGCGCACCCACGCCGGAGGAGAGCCGGCGAGGAACAGCACGGACAGCGCGAGGATCACGATCAGCCCGGGCACGATGAAGCAGGCCCCGCCGACGAGCGCCCCGGCGCCTCCGCGCAGCCGCCAGGCGCAGTAGATCGCCAGCTGCGTCGAGGCTGGTCCGGGGAGCAGGTTGGTCGCCGCGATCGCGCGCTCGAACTGCGTCTCGCTCAGCCAGCGCTTTCGCTCGACGGCCAGCGTGCGCAACAGCGCGATGTGGGCCGGGGGGCCGCCGAAGCCGATGCAGCCGATGCGGCTCCACTCGCGTGCGATCTCGCCGAGCGAGGGCCTCGGTGCGGACGGGCTCGCCACGGGCATCGCTGCAGCGTATGCACTGCGATCGGCGTGTCTCGTTCAGAGAGCGTGTACGTGGCGAAAGGGTGACCAGGACTACCCCTAGGGGTCCTGTGCGCGAGCTCCTGCGCAATCGAGGATGAGGTTGTCAAGCAATCCACTCACAAAGGAGCAGCACAATGCACAACCTCCAGATCACCTCAACGTTCACGAGCATCTCCCGCAAGGTCCTCGCCGCCGCCGCGATCGGCGCAGCCGCGGTCGCGTTCATCGGCGCCGCGCCGGCGCACGCGGACACCAAGCAGGGCTCGGGCGGCAGCAAAGGCTGCCTGATCGAAAACGACGGCAAACTCGAAACGGTCCCGGTCGGGTCGAAAGTCGGGCTGTTCACGTGCGGCGAGGACGGCGAATGGCACTTCGGCTGGCTGATCAACGCGGTCAGCGGGGCGAAGGTCAAGGCCAACCCCGTCACGGGTGGCGAGACTCACAAATACGGCGCGCCCCGCGACGGCGTCCTGCGCGTCGCACGGAGCGCTCGCTGAGAGCGCCAGGCAGCAGCGCCCAGCAGCAGCCGGCTCTCCCGTGCAGGTCGGCGATCGACACGGGAGAGCCGGCTCCACGACGCACCGCTCGCGCCCGATCGGCGGGGGGCGCTCCGCTTAGACTTAGCGCGTGGCGGACAATCTCGTGGTCGGCGGTCAGCTCGGCAACTACCTGATCGACTCCGTCATCGGGCGCGGCGGCATGAGCGTCGTGTACGGCGCCAAGCATGCGCGACTCGGCATGACGGTCGCGCTGAAGGTGCTGGCGCCGGAGCTGAGCTCCGACGACACGTTCCGCGAGCGCTTCCTGCGCGAGGCGCAGACGGCGGCGAGCCTGGATCACCCCAACGTGATCCCGATCCACGACATGGGCTTGCACGAGGACTCGCTGTACATCGTGATGCGCTATGTCGCCGGAGGGGACCTGAAAACGCTGCTCTCGAGCGCCGGCCCGCTCGACCCGGAGCAGGCGCTGCGAATCCTCACGCCGATCGGGCTGGCGCTGGATGCGGCGCACGCGCACGGGCTCGTCCACCGCGACGTCAAGCCGGCCAACATCCTCGTGCAGCGATCCGCGACGGGCTCGATCGAACACGTGTACCTGACGGACTTCGGCATCGCCAAGGACGCCGCGATGCTCGGCGCCGGACTGACCGCAACGGGCGCCTCGATCGGCACGGTCGGGTACATGGCGCCGGAGCAGATGGGAGGCCGCGAAGTCTCAGCGCAGACGGACGAGTACGCGCTCGCGGTGACGTTCTACGAGTGCCTCGCCGGAAGGATCCCGTTCCAGCGCGAGCTGGCCGAAGGCGCGCGCCCGCCGCAGGGTCCGCTCGAGCCGCTGACGCACGTGCGTCCGGGCCTGCCGGGCGAGCTCGACGAGGTGATCGCCAAGGCGCTCGCGCGCGACCCGGCCGATCGCTACGACTCCTGCGAGGAGTTTCTGGACGCGTGCGAGAGTGCAGCCGTCGGAGGCGTCACGACGACGACGCCGTCGATGCCGGCGTCCGTGGATGAACACTCGCAGCCTGCACCTTCGGGGACGCCCGAGCCGGCATCCGCGATCGCCTCGCCTGGGCGCGACGGGCAGGAGGCGAGGCGGCGCAGGTGGTGGCCCGTCGCTGCCGCCTTCCTGGGGCTGGCAGTGGCGGCGGTGGTTGTGGTGGTGCTCGCATCCGGTTCGAGCGGGCCGAGCGGCAAGCTCTCACAGGCGCCGCTTGCCGAGGTGCCCTCCAATCACGTGACGGGCTCCGGTGAAGCGCTGGTCCGCCTCGACGGCGACAAGGCAGCCGTCACGGTCACGACAAGCGGCTTGGACAACGGCGCGGAACTCGTGCACCTGATGCACATACATGCGGGCGGCAAAGGCCAGTGCCCGCCGGCCTCGGCGGCACGGCGCCACAACGGCCACCTGGCGATCAGCACCTCAGACGGAATCAACTACTACGGCCCGCCCGTGCAGGCGCTGACGACGCATGGCGACACGAGCGTGGCGAGCATCCTCGCGTTCCATCGCTTTCCCTCGGGAGGCGCGTTGCACTACACGCGCACGCTCGTGCTGCCGCCGAGCGTCGCCACGGCGATTCGTCGCGGCGATGCCGTCGTCGTCGTGCACGGCACCGACTACGACGGCACGGGCATCTACAGCGGCGTGCTCGACGCGAGCGAACTGAGCAAGAGCGTCCCGGCGACCGCCACGGCCCCGGCGTTGTGCGGTCAGCTGCTCGCGGCGCAGAACGCGTCCGGCGGTGCGCAGAACGCTTCGAGCGGCATATACACGGCCTCGCTGGATCTCGCGCCGGCGCTCGCGGGTGGCGCGTTCGTCTGCCACGTTCCCTCGGCAGGCGCGGCGGCGGAGGCCGGGGAACGGCGCAAGCGCGCGGCGTAGCGTGCGAACCTCGCGATGCCCGAGCAGTCGTTCAGCACAGCCCCGCTCGCGAAGCACTCGCTGTCGGCCTCCGAGCTGAAGGAGCTGCTCGGCGTCGAGCGCGGAGGGGAGGCCTTTCTCGCCTTCCGCGACGACGAGGAGGTATTGCGCTTCTTCACGTTCGGGGCCGGCGAGCGCACGGTCGCGACAGTCGGTCGCCGCGCCGAGGCGGACCTGCCGCTGCGCTGGGACGGCGAGGTCTCGGGGCTTCATCTGGAGTTGCATCGCGTCGGCGGCGAACTGACGATTGTCGACGATGGGCTGTCGACGAACGGGACTTATGTAAACGGAGAGCGAATCTCCGCTCGCCAGCGACTGCGCGACGGCGACCTGATCCGTGTGGGGCGGACGATGCTCGAGTACCGAGCGGCGCAGGCGACGCTGGTGGACCAGACCGTGGCGGCGAGCGAGCAGGCCATCGTGCGGCTGACCGACATGCAGCGCCAGGTCCTGATCGCGCTGTGCAGGCCATACCGCGACGGCGCCTACGCGACTCCCGCGACGAACCGGGAGATCGCGGGCGAGCTGTTCCTCAGCGTCGACGCCGTGAAGCTGCATTTGCGCGCGATGTTCGCCAAGTTCGGCCTCGGCGAGCTGGCGCAGAACCAGAAGCGAGCCGCGCTGGCCGAGCAGGCGCTGCGTTCGGGCACGATCACCCATCGCGACCTCGAGAAGTAGGCGTGGGGCTGTTCTGGGGCGGGGCATTCACGCCAGCACAGAAATCGTCTTATTTACATAACATGCATTATCGAGCGTTGGATGGGAACGCGCTGAGGACCGCTTGACGCCTACCTCGCCTTCGCTGGCTAAATAGCCACGTGCCCCGGCGGCGTTGCGTCCTGGTCGATCGTGACTCGCCGGGCGCGAGGACCGAGCAGACGGTCGGCGAGGAGCTCGGCGATCAGTGCTCGCGAGCCGCCGATGCAGCTCCAGTCGTCGTCCCAGAGCGTCGACAGCAGCCAGGAGCGATCCTGCGGGAAGATCACGTCCGGAAGCTCGGTGCCCTTCCAACCGACTTGGTCGCTGGTCGCTCGCCAGCTCGCCGCTTGCTCGGGGTACGCCTCAACGAGCACGTAGCGCCAGTCGACGGTGTAGGGCCTCACCCGCGGTGCATCGTCGAAGACGATGTCGCTGTCGCCGGTTTCCAGATATCCGAGCCACCACGGCTGCGGGGGTGCAGGCCGCTCGAGCAGCTTCAGTACTGCTCGGTCGTGCTCGGCGATCGCTCGGCTCCGGAACTCGTCGTTCCAGTCGGGCGCAGGCAGGACCACGGTCGCGTAGTCCTCGAACACCGGCGGGATCGCCGACGTGATCGACAGGCCAGCCACCGTCCGGCTCCTGATCCAGCCCACCTCGGCGTCTGTGCCGATGCGCCACGCCACTCCGTCCCTTGCGCGGGTCTGCTCAGGCTCACGGTCGCCGGCGGACATCTGGGCCATGCTAAACGTCGAACTTTTGCTCAATAGGACTCAGAGCGCCGGAAGCGATTGAGCGCCACCCCCGCCCAGATCGCCTCTACGACGCCGAAGGGCCAGGTTCCCGAGAGGAAGCCGTAGGCGCTGGACAGAGCGCAGCCGCAGGCGAAGCCGAGGATGTAGCGCCGATGACGCCGCTCGAGCACGTACATCAGCATCATGAAGCTGACCGCCGCCGCGCGAATGCCGTGAGCACCCGCCCAGTTTGACGCTAGGCGTCCGCGCCTACTGCCCAGTTCGGTGCGACCCGCCGAATCGGGCGTGCCAAGGGTCCCTGCACGACGCAGATGCACGTGTTGATATGTACGAGCGATGGCCGTCAGCCCGCAAACGATCTACGACCGCGTGCGCCGCGTCCCGCCCGGCTTCGTCACGACTTATGGAGACTTGGCCCCGGGCGCCCCGCGTCACGCCGGGCGTGCGCTCTCGCAGATGCCACAGGACCTTCCGTGGTGGCGTGTCGTGCGCAGCGACGGCACATGGCCGAAGGGCGCCGAGCAGCGTGCCAAGCTGGTCGCCGAGGGCGTCTCGATTCGCGGCCGGCGGGTCGTGATGGCCGAGGCGCGGATCCCGCCCGAGGCGATCCTCTAGCGTGCGGCCGCTACGTGCGGCTCACGCGAACAGCGCCTGCTGCGTGAACCCCGGAGCGCCCTCGATCTCGAGCATGCGCCGCTTGGTGCGCAGACCGCCCGGCGCCGAGAAACCGTGCAGTGCGCCGTTGGCCGACAGCACCCGGTGGCACGGCACGACGACCGGGAACGGGTTGCGCCCGAGCGCAGCACCGACGGCACGTGCCTCCTGCGGCGCACCGAGCGCTCCGGCGATCTGGCCGTAGCTGGCCGTCTCCCCCGGCCCGATCACACGCGTTGCCGCATACACGCGCCGCTGGAACTCGTCGAGCGCGCGTTCGTCGAGCACGACCGAGCGCAGGTCGCGCCGCTCGCCACCGAGCAGCGCAGCGATACCTGCAATCGCCTCACCGATCGCCTCTGGCACGTCTCCCTGATCCCGGCCCGGCGCCAGCCCCCTCGCCGGAGGCAGCAGCACCTCGGTGATCCCAAGCGCGCTCCAGCACACGCCACACGTGCCGAGCGCGGTCTCGAAGGAGACCTGCCCCGCGCCATCCCTGATCTGATCGTCGACGTTCACGCTCACCCATTCTCAACGCGCGCACGGCCGGAAATGTGAGGCGAGCCACAGGTACGGGCTCGGCGCAGCGTTCGCTTCAGTCGACGGGATCCTCCGCGCGCGCACGCGCGAGTGCCCTTGCCCACCACACGAGATCGGTCACCGCCGTGTCCAGGCGCTCGTCGAGCGAGGCGAACACCTCCGGGTCGAACGGCCCCTCGGCTTGCCGCGCCGGGATCATCACGGACGGCAGGATGTGCACGGCATGGCGCAGCGGCGCCATCTCGAGCTCGACGCAGACGAGGCGCAGCTGCTCGATCGCCCGCGCTCCCCCGGTGTTGCCGTAGCCGATGAACGCGACCGGCTTGCGGTTGAGCTCGGGGAAGACCTGGTCGAGCGCGTTCTTCAGCTCGGCCGGGTAGCCGTGGTTGTACTCGGGCGTGACGATCAGGTAGCCGTCGGCGGCATCGACCTTCTCCGCCCAGCGCGCAACCTCGGGCGGGTAGTCGCGCTGCCTGCGAGCCGGCGGGACGACCTGCTCGTAGAAGGGCATCGGGTAGTCGCGCAGATCGACCGGCTCGACGCTGAGATCCTCGCGCCGGGCCACGCGGGCGAGCGCCCAGCCGGCGGCTTTCTCGCCGAAGCGTCCCTCCCGCGTGGAGCCGAGGATCAACTGGATGCGGGGCATCAGCGCTGCGATGGCGCCACGCTAGCGCGCCGCGACGCCATGCCGGCGCCGAGAACTTCACGTGCCGTGCGCCGCACCGATGAGCTTCCCCTCTCCGCCCCGTCTCTGCTGTAGATGACACGCTGAGCCCTTCCGAAGGCTCCGAGGACAGGAGGATCAGATGGCGGAGGTCGAGCAGCAGGTGACGCAACTCGGCGATCAGACGGCGCAGGCCCCCACGCTGTACGTATGCCACGGCGACGACGGCGGACCGCGCATCCATCCGTGCAGGCGCGTGCAGGAAGCGCTGCGCGAGGCCGGGATCGAGTACGAGAAGGTCGTCGCCGCGCACGGCAACCCGATTCCGTTCCTGCGCAAAGGCTCGCGCGAGGAGCTGCGTGCTGCCACCGGCGAGACGAAGCTGCCGACGCTGAAGCTCGCCGACGGCACCGTGATCACGCACTCGCGCGGGATCTTCGCGTGGATCGAGCAGCAGAAGGCCTGAGACGAGCTCAGCCGCTGCCCGGCTGCACGTCGGTCGAGCGCAGCGAGTCGAGCATGCGCGCCACCGAGGCGCCGACCTGCTCGCGCGTCTGCCCTCCGTCATCGGCCCGCGCGACGAGCATCGCACCCTCGTCGATCGCGCCGAGCAGCAGGTGCGCGAGCGGACCGGCCGGCTGCGGCTCGATCAAGCCCGCCTCGATCGACGCCTGCACGGTGCCTTCGACGAGACCGAGGCCGTAGCGCATGCCGATCTCGCGCCACAGCTCCCAGCCGAGCACCGAGGGCGCGTCGAGCAGCGCGATGCGCTGCACCGCGGGGTCTTCGCAGGCGTCGAGGAAGGCCTGCGCGCCGGCGTGCAGCACCTCCAGCGGATCGCGCGCCGACTGGTCGGCCAGCTCGGCGATCCGTTCCAGCAGGGCCTGCTCGACGTCTTCGTAGACGGCCTGGAAGAGCTCGCGCTTGCCCTCGAAGTGGTGGTAGAGCGCCCCCCGCGTGACGCCCGCCGCGCGCACGATCTCCTCTGTCCCGACGGCCGCGTATCCACGCTCGGCGAACAGTCCGCGGGCAGCGGAGACGAGCGCCGCGCGCGTCGCCTCCGACTGCTCGGCCTTGAGCGTACGCGCGGGACCCCCCCGCTCCGTCGACTCAGATTTGACATCCATACTGTCTGTATGCTAGATACATACAGGCTGTATGTGAACCTCTGCAACGCCGCCTCTACCCTCCCGGAAGCGGATGTCGCTTCCCACCAAAGCCGAAGGAGCGAGATCGTGAGCCCGTCAGGCCTGGCAGTCGAGACCGACCCGGTAGTGGCCGATCATGTGGCCGCTCGCGCGAGAACACCCGATGACTGGGTCGCGAGCTTTGCCGAGGGGTGGCGCGCACGGCGCGGCCCGGACGCCTTCGTCGCCCACTTCCGCCAGCTGCTCGCCGAGGACGTGCGCCTGATCCAGCCACAGTTGCCCGCGATCGTCGGGTACGCCGATTTCGAGAAGCGCTTCGTCAGGCCACTGTTCACGCTGATCCCTGATCTGTACGGGGAGGTAGAGCGGTGGGCGGCGCGCGAGGACACGCTCTACGTCGAGCTGACGCTGCGCGGCACGCTGGGCCGGCGGGCGATCGCATGGCGCGCGTGCGACAGGATCACGCTGTGCGACGGCCTCGCGGTCGAGCGCGAGTCCTACTACGACGCCACGCCGCTGCTTGCCGCGATCGCGCGCAGCCCGCGCAGCTGGCCGCGCTTCGCGCGCTTGCGCATGGCACGCCCCCTCGCACCGGTCACGGAGAGGTCGGCACGATGAGCGCGCAACCGATCGGCGAGACCCCGATGAGCGATGTCGCGATGCGCGAGGCACGACTGCCCCAGGGCGTGATCCGCTATCGCGAGCTGGGCACCGGTGAGCCGATCGTGCTCGTGCACGGTCTGCTCGTCAACGGCCAGCTGTGGCGCGAGGTGGCGCCGCGCCTAGCGCGCGACTTCCGCGTGATCGTGCCCGATCTGCCGCTCGGCTCCCAGGAGCCGCCGATGAACGCCGGGACCGATCTCTCTCCCCTCGGTCTGGCCGCGATCGTCGCCGACTTCCTCCAGGCGCTCGACCTGGAGGGGGTCACGCTCGTGGGCAACGACACCGGCGGCGCGATCTGCCAGCTCGTCGCCGTGCACCATCCCGAGCGGTTGGCCCGCCTCGTACTCACGCCGTGCGACGCCTATGAGAACTTCCTGCCGCCGATGTTCCGCCCGTTGCAGGCGCTCGCACGCGTCCCCGGTGCGGTCTTCCTGGTCGCGCAGTCGCTCCGTCCACGGGCGGCGCGGCGACTGCCGTTCGCATTCGGCTGGCTGTCCAAGCGCGGCATCCCCGACGAGCTCAGCGACGCTTGGCTCGCGCCCGCGCTCTCGAGCGCCGCAATCCGCCGCGAGATCGCCGCGATCCTCAAGGGCATCTCCAACCGCTACACGCTGCAGGCGGCCGAGCGCTTCGGCGAGTTCGACAAGCCCGTGCTGATCGCTTGGGCGCCCGAGGATCGTTTCTTCAAGCTGCGCTACGCCGAGCGCCTCGCCGCCGCCTTCCCCGATGCGCGTCTCGAGCGAATCGAGGACAGCTACACGTTCGTCGCGATCGACCAGCCGGAGCGGACCGCCGAGCTGGTCGCGGCCTTCGCGTCCGAGCCGCTCCCGGCAATGGGCTCGACGCAATGAGCCGGCGGCTCGCACCGCGCCGCTCTCGCATTTAGGTGGCTGCGAGCCCGAGCCGCGCCGGCAACTCGTACAGCGAGCTGACCAACTCGTCAGCTCCGGCCTGCAGCAGCTCGCCGCCGTCCCGCGGCGCGAAGCCGACGGCGTGCATTCCCGCCGCCCGGGCCGCATCGATTCCCGACGCCGAGTCCTCGACGACTACGCAGTCGCGCGGCTCGACGCCCATCGCGCCCGCGGCGTGCAGGAACAAGTCCGGGTGTGGCTTGCCACGCTCGACCGACCAGGCCGAGAACAGCTGCTGCTCGGCGAACAGCGCGCGCAGCCCCGTCAGCTCGAGTGTCAGCCGTGTCTTCTCGAGCTTGCCCTGCGAGGCGACGCAGACGGCGATCCCGGCGGCCTTGATCTCGCGCACCGTCTCTTCCGCGCCGGCGACCGGTCGCAGCTCGCGGCGAAAGCGCTCGGCGCGGTCGTGCTCGAAGCGCTCGAGCCAACCGTCGGGCAGGGGGCGACCGAGCTTGGCCTGCGCTCGCGCGTCGATCTCGGTGAGCAGGAGTCCCTGGTACTCCCGCCGTGCCTCTGCGGTCGTCGTTGCCAGCCCGTGCTCGCTAAGCGAGTCCGCGAGCACCTCGGTCGAGATCTCCTCGCTGTCGACCAGCGTTCCGTCGCAGTCGAAGATGACCAGCCGCGGCTTGCTCAACGACCGTTCCTTTCCGGGCGCCGCAGCGCAATAGGCTTCGGGGCGTGAGCGCACCAGTATTCCGCGAGCGCCCAGCGGCGGGCGAGGCCGGCGGCCTGCTCGTGCTGCACCACGGCCGCGGCACCGACGAGCACGACCTGCTGCCGCTCGCCGACGCGCTCGACCCGCAACGTCGCCTGCACGTCGTCACGCCGCGCGCGCCGCTGACGCTGCCGGGGTGGGCAGGTCACCACTGGTATGTGGTCCCGCGCGTCGGCTACCCCGATCCTGAGACGTTCGCCGCCTCCTACGCCCTGCTCGGCGACTTCCACGACGAGCTGTGGCAGCGGACCGGGATCGGTCCCGAGCGGACCGTGCTCGGCGGCTTCTCGATGGGCTGCGTGATGAGCTACGCGCTGGCGCTCGGCGGGGACCGCCCGGCGCCGGCTGGGATCCTCGCCTTCTCGGGCTTCATCCCGAGCGTCGAGGGCTGGCAGGCGCACTTCGAAGACCGCCGCTCGCTGCGCGCCCTCGTGCGTCACGGCACCGAGGACCCCGTGATCGAGATCGCCTTCGGCCGTGCCGCACGCGAGGCTCTGAGCGCCGGCGGCCTCGACGTGGACTACGAGGAGTTCCACGGCGGTCACGCGATTCCGCCGGCCGTGCTTCCCGGCGCTCGGCAGTGGCTCGGCGAGCTCATTCCGTGAGCAGTCGCACGATCGCCGCAATCCCCACGACGACGATCAGCGCGCGCAGCGCGTCGGGCGGCAGGCGCCGGCCGTAACGCGCGCCGAGCTGCGCGCCGACGATCGAGGAGACGGCGATGATGCCCGCCGGTCCCCACTCGACGTGCGCGGCGAACATGAAGTAGACGCCGGCGACGCCGTTGACGAGCCCCGCCAGCACGTTCTTCAGCGCGTTTGAGTCGTGCAGGCTCTGCGGCAGCGTGGCGCCGAGGATCGCGAGCAGCAGGATCCCTTGCCCGGCGCCGAAGTAGCCGCCGTACACGCCGGTCGCGTAGATCGCGACAGGCAGCAGCAGCTTGACGCGCCGCGCGCCGCTCGCCACGTGCCCGGCCAGGCGGCGGTTGAGCGTCGGCTGGGCGAGCGTCAGCACGAGCGCGAGCACGATGAAGGCCGGCACGATGTCCTTGAACGTCGAGGCGGGCAGCACGAGCAGCAGCACCGCGCCCGTGACCCCGCCGAGTAGCGAGGCCGTGCCGAAGCGCAGCGCCCTCCCCCGCTGCCCGGCCAGCTCGCGGCGGTAGCCGATCGCGCCCGAGACCGAGCCCGGCACGAGCCCGATCGTGTTCGAGACGTTCGCCGTGACCGGCGCGTAGCCGAACGCGAGCAGCACGGGAAACGTGATCAGCGTGCCGCTGCCCACGACCGTGTTGATCGTCCCGGCCGCCATCCCGGCGAATGCGATCGCGATGATCTCCCCTGCGCTCACCCGGCCAGCCAAGCACGTCCGCGTCCGCGGCGACACTTCGGGGCGTGAGCGTGCTGCGCGACATCGCTCTGACGCTGCGCCCCGGCGCCGACGAGCGCCACGGCCCGCTCGTGCCGATGCTGGTCGCGCTGACCGTGCTCACCGGCGTGGTCGATGCCGTCAGCTATCTCGAGCTCGGGCACGTGTTCGTCGCGAACATGACCGGCAACGTCGTCTTCCTCGGCTTCGCGCTGGCCGGCGCCGGGAGCTTGTCGGTCACCGCCTCACTCGTCGCGCTCGGCTCGTTCCTGCTCGGCGCGCTCG
The DNA here is from genome assembly GCA_035473995.1 of Solirubrobacteraceae bacterium. GTDB lineage: Bacteria > Actinomycetota > Thermoleophilia > Solirubrobacterales > Solirubrobacteraceae > Palsa-744. The sequence goes on along the minus strand of DATINR010000132.1, from coordinate 52,760 downwards.
CCGGCGGCTGGCTGGTCGCGCGCCATCCCGAGCATCGCGGCCGCCTGCTGCGCGTGGCCTGCGTCGTGCAGGCGGCGCTGATCCTCGCCGCGCTCGTGCTCTCCGTGGCCGTCAGCGAACCGCTCGCAGAGGGCTCGCGCTACGGCTTGATCCTGTTGCTGGCGCTCGCGATGGGCGTGCAGAACGCCGCCGCGCTGCGGCTCGCCGTGCCGGAGCTGACGACGACGGTGCTGACGCGCACGCTCACCGGCCTGGCCTCGCAGGCGGGGATCGTCGGCGGCCCCGGCTCGCAGCTCGGGCGGCGCAGCGTCGCCGTCGCGGCAATGCTGCTCGGCGCGCTGTGCGGCGCGCTGCTCGTGCTGAAAGTGTCCGTCGTCGCTGCCGTCGCCGTCGCGATGGCGCTCGCCGCGGCGATCGCATTCATCGCCGGCGCGCTCTCCGGGTCCGATGCGGCCTGGACCCGGAGCTGAGCGCGGCGGTCGTGCCGGGCCGCTCGGCCCGTTGCTCAGCGCTACTTGACCGTCAGCGTCCCTTCCATGCCCGCCTGGCGATGGCCGGGGACGGAGCAGAAGAACTTGTACGTGCCCGGCTTGAGGTTCACCGACACGCTCTTCGAGCCGCCCGAGAACGTCGGTGTCGCGCCGACCTGTTCGCCGCCCGAGGATTCGATCGTCACGTTGTGCGGCAGCGAGGAGGAGTTGGTGAAGTCGACCGAGACCTTGCCGGCCTTTGCACTCAGTGACTTCGTGTTGTATTCGAGCTGGCCTTCCGGATTGGCTTCCAGGCTGACCTTTTCCGAGCCGCCCGATTCGCTCGCGGGCGCGGGTGTCGAGGTGCTCGCCGAGCTCGTCGTCGGCGCTTCGGCCGGCGTGCTCGCCGAGGACGAGGAGGAGCTGGATGACGAGCTGCCGCAGCCGGCGAGCGCCAGCAGCGCCGCGGCGAGCGCCGCCATCGAGAACAGGGCCTTGCTACGCATCAGATCCTCCATTGGTCGGGGTCTTCGCAACATAGGACACCGCCCGGCGTGGATCCTTCCCGCTCCGCTGCACCGCCCCCTTCGGCCGCACGAACGTCCGGGCGCCTTCACCGCTGCGCAGCATACGCCTCGGCCGCACGCGCGACGCGGTGGCCGGGTGCTCGAAGGCAACCGACGGCCGACCGCCCGCGCCGGTATACCAACAGGTGCGATGGGCGCGGCGCACCAGGCCTACCTGCCGGAGGCGCGACAGATGCAGGCTCTGTCGTTCGCCGTGCACATCCCGCTCGTCTGCTTCGGCATCGCCTTCCCCGCGATGGTGCTGTTCTGCGAGTGGCTGTACCTGCGCTCCGGCGACGAGCTCTACCGCACGCTCGCGCGCCGCTGGACGCGGATCATGGCGGCGCTGTTCGCCGTCGGCGTGATCACCGGCACGATCCTCAGCTTCGAGATGGGGCTCTTGTGGCCGAACTTCACGGCCACCTTCGGCAGCGTGTTCGGGCTCGGCTTCGCGATCGAGGGCTTCTCCTTCTTCATGGAGGCCATCTTCATCGGCATCTACATCTACGGCTGGAACCGACTCTCGCCGCGCGCGCATTTCCGGAGCGGGATCCCGATCGTGATCGCCGGCATGACCGGCTCGCTGATGGTGATCGCCGTCAACGCCTGGATGAACCATCCCGGCGGCTTTCGCATGGTCGGCGGGCACGCCGTCGACGTGCACCCGCTGAAGGCCCTGTTCGCCAACGGCTTCCTCTGGCCCGAGCTCACGCACATGTACATCGCCGGCTACATCGTCACCGGCTTCCTCGTCGCCGGCGCCTATGCGATCGGCAGGCTGCGCGGTAAGGGACGCCCGCCCACCCGCTACGAGCGCACCGCGCTCGCGATCCCGCTGACGATCGCCGCCCTGGCCTCGCCCGTGCAGGTGCTCGTCGGCGACTGGGCCGCGCGCGACGTCGCCGTGCAGCAGCCCGTCAAGCTCGCCGCCTTGGAGGGTCTCGCGCACACGACCAAGGGCGCCTCCGAGCACATCCTCGGCTGGTACGAAGACGAAAAGATCAAATACGGGATCGCCATCCCCAAACTGCTGTCCTTGCTCGCTTTCCACAACCCCGAAGCGACCGTCCAGGGTCTCGACACGGTGCCCAAGGACCGCCAGCCGCCGATCAACGTCGTGCGCTTCGCCTTCCAGGCGATGGTCGGGATCGGCACGCTGCTCGCGCTGCTCGGCGTGTGGTTGCTCGGCGTGCGCATCAGACGCAAGCGATTGCCCGAGTCGCCGTGGTTCTACCGCGCCGTCGCGCTCGCCGGGCCGGCCTCGCTGGTCGCGCTGATCGCGGGCTGGGTGACGACCGAGGTCGGGCGCCAGCCGTGGGTCGTCTACCACGTGATGCTCACCTCCGAAGCCGTCACCGGCGCCGGCGGGATCGTCGTCGGCTACACCGCACTCGCGCTCGTCTACCTCGGCGTCGCCTGCGGCGTCGTGTGGATCCTGCGCCGGTTGGCACGCGCGCCGCTGAAGGCGGCCGGCTGAGATGCACCTGTACGAGATCCCGCTGATCTTCGTGCTCGTCGGCCTCGCGCTCTACGCGGTGCTCGCCGGGGCCGATTTCGGCGCCGGCTTCTGGCAGCTCCTGGCAGGCCCCGGCGAGCGCGGCGCGCCGATCCGCGACCACGCGCACGAGGCGATGGCGCCCGTGTGGGAGGCCAACCACGTGTGGCTGATCTTCGTGCTGACCGTCACCTGGACGGCCTACCCGAGCGCGTTCGGCGCGATCGCCTCGACGCTGTGCGTGCCGCTGTTCATCGCCGCGCTGGGGATCGTCATGCGCGGCGCCGCCTACGCGCTGCGCGCCGGCACTTCGAGCGTGCGCGAGCAGGACCGCGTCGACCTCGTGTTCGCGCTCTCCTCGGTGCTCACGCCATTCGCGCTGGGCACCGTGATCGGCGCGATCGCCGCGCGGCAGGTGCCCGTCGGCAACGCCGCCGGCGACCTGCTCTCCAGCTGGACCGGCGCCACGGCGCTGCTCGTGGGGTCGCTTGCCGTCGCCAACAGCGCTTACGTCGCGGCCGTCTTCCTCGCCGCGGACGCCAAGCGCACCGGGCGCCCGCGCGAGCTGCAGGAGGCGCTGCGCGTGCGGGCGCTCGTGGCGGGCGCCGTGGCCGGACTCGTCGCCGTCGCGGGGCTCGTGGTGCTGCATTCAGACGCGCACTTCCTCTACACGCGCCTGCTCGAAGGCAGCGCGCTCGCGGCCGTGATCGTCTCCGCGCTGGCCGGCCTTGTCACGCTCGCGCTCGTGTTCGTGCGCCGCTTCGAGCTCGCCCGCTACAGCGCCGCGCTGGCCGTCGCCGCCGTGATCGCCGGCTGGGCGCTCGCGCAGCGGCCGGTGCTGCTGCAAGGGCTGACCGTGCAGCAGGCCGCCGCCCCACACGACACGCTCGTGCTCGTGATCGTCGCCGTGCTCGGCGGCGGGCTGATCCTTTTCCCCTCGCTCGCGCTGCTGTTCCGCCTCGTGCTGCGCGGGCGCCTGGACTACGGCGAGGACGCAGGCGGCGCCCCGGCGCTGGCTGCTTCCGACGGCGGCGGGCTGACGCAACTGCTCGCCGTCTCCTCCTCGGGGCTGCTCACGCGCGCTGCCGGCGCCTGCCTGCTGGTCGGCTTCGGCACGCTCACCGTCGCCGAAGCCGGCTGGGCGCACGCGATCGGCGTGCTCGCCCTGCTCGGCTTCCTCTGCACGGGCTTCCTCGCGATCGTGCCCGCGCAGATGGCCGAGCTCGAACGCGAGTAGCGGCCGAGTCCAATCAGTATTTGTAGGGCGGCGGTTCCGGGGTCGTGGTGGTCGGTGTCGTCGTCGTCGGCGTGGTCGTCGTACCGGTCGTCGTCGTTGGCGTCGTTGGCGTCGTTGGTGTCGTTGGTGTCGTGCCGGAGCTGCTCGAAGCCTTCACGGCGTGCCAGATCCCGCCGAAGCTTTCGATCCCCTCGCCGTTGACGTCGTTCTTGGCGCTGTCGCCGGCGTAGCGATACAGCGGCAGGCCGTTCAGCGTGACCTGGAGCGTCCCGTTACTACGGTGCAGCAGGGCTAGCTTGCCTTTGACGCCAGAGCCGGCCTTCAGCTTCGTCTTCGCCGACTTGACCGTCAGCGGGGGCCAGTTGGTCAGGCATTCCTTGCTCTTGCACAGCAAGTGCCTACTCGTCTCGGGGCTCAGGTGGTAGAGCGTGCGGCCTTGCGGGTTTACGACGACCGGCTTGCCGAGCATCGAGCTCGAGTTCGAGCTGAGCGTCAGCGAGGAGCCGGCGGCGAGCGCCGTGGCAACGACCGTGGCGAGCGCCGCGGCCGCGACTGCGCCGAGGACGAGCCACATACGCCTGTGGCGGTTGGGATTGCGGGATCCGGCTTGTGCTGCTCGCGCTGACTTGGGCATCGGGGGGCTACCTTTCGGTCGTCTGGGTCCTCTGCACCTCTAGACGCCGCGTGCGCCGGAAGCTTCCCCGGCGTGGCTCAGGGCTCGGTCCGAATCACGACATCGGCGATGTCGGGCACCCGCTGGCGCAGCGCCTCCTCCAGCTCGGAGGCAAGCCGATGCGCGGCGGTCAGCGACTCGTCAGGATCGACCTCGAGCGTGAGAAAGACGACGCGCCCGGCGTCGGTGGAGAGCAGCTTGATCCGCTCGGGCCCCTCCCCCGTGCGCTCACGCACGAGCCGTTCGATCTCGCGCGTGGCGCGCAGGTCGGCGCTGACGTCGGCGGGGCGCTCGGCGAGCGGGCGCTCGAGCGGCTCGAGATGGGTTTGCACGGCGGCGACCTCGGGGCGCTCGCAGATGGCGCGCTCGACGCGATCGGCGATCTGGGCGGCCTCGCGCAGCTCCAGCTCGGCGGGGAACTTGAGGTGCAGTGAGACGTTGACGCCGCCGGGCTGCTCGAAGATGGTGATGTCGTGTGCCTCGCGCACGAGCGGCTCGGCGAGGGCGCTCGCGAGGATCCGATCGCGCAGGTCGAGGCCACGGCGGCGCGGCTCGACGTGCACGACGACGTCGGAGCCGGGCAGCGCGGACTCGACGGCGGCCTCGATCAGGTTGGCGGACTGGTGGCCCTCGACGACGGCCTGCCCGGGCGGCACGGTGACGACGACGTCGGCGAAGTAGCGCCCGGCGGACTCGCGCAGGCGCAGGCGGCTCAGCTCAATATCGGCGCCGAGCGCGGCGATCGCGCGCTCGGCGGCCTGGCGCGCCTCGACGGGCGTGCGGTCCATCAGCACGTTGGCGTTCTCGCCGATCAGGCGCACGGCCGCGGCGCAGACGATCACGGCGACGAGCAGCGCGGCGATCGAGTCGCCCTGGGCGAAGCCGGCGTCGACGAGCACGAGGCCGACGAGCACGGCGACGGAGGCGGTCATGTCGCCGGCGAAGTGGAAGGCGTTGGAGCGCAGCGCGGCGCTGGAGAAGCGCCGGGCGACGCGCAGCGAGACGAGCGTGCGACTGAGATCGACGATCAGCGCGACGGCGATCACGGCGAACTGGAACCAGTGGATCGTCGGGGGCGCGGAGTCGCGCACGAGGTGGCCGATCGCTTCGGTGGCGACGAACAGCCCGCCGGCGAGCAGGATGCCGGCCTCGCCGAGCGCCCCGAGGTTCTCGGCGCGGCGGTGGCCGTAGGGGTGCTCGGGGTCGGCGGGGCGCCCGCCGAGGCGCACGGCGAAGAAGGTCAGCACGGCGGCGACGACGTCGCCGCTGGACTCGATCCCGGTCGAGATCAGGCCGAGGCTGCCGGTGGCGAGACCGACGCCGAGCTTCAGCGCGACGAGCAGCGAGGCGGCGGCGATCGAGACGAGCGTGGTGCGCCGTGGAGTGAGCGTCTCGTGCCTCTCGCCAGCGGACGCCATGACTAGAGCCTAATCTGGGTCGATGAGGAACGAGCACGCGGGGCACTCCCATGCAGGCCACACGCACGCTGTGCGCGCCGACGCGGACCGCGGTCGCCTGGCGCTGGCGCTCGGGCTGATCCTGGCGTTCATGGCGGCGGAGGTGGCCGTCGGCGTGGTCGCGCACTCGCTGGCGCTGCTCTCGGACGCGGGGCACATGCTCACGGACGCAGCTGCGATCGGCTTCTCGCTGTTCGCGATCACGCTGGCGGCGCGTCCGGCGAAGGGCGCGATGACGTTCGGCTTCAAGCGCGCGGAGATCCTCTCGGCGCAGGCCAACGGCGTGACGCTGTTGATCCTGGCGGCGTTCATCGCATACGAGGGCATCCGCCGCCTGTTCGACCCGCCGGTCGTGCGCGGCTGGCTGATCCTGGTCGTGGCGCTCGTTGGCGTGCTCGTCAACCTGGTGGCGACGTGGACGCTGGCGAAGGCGAACCGCGAAAGCCTCAACATCGAGGGCTCCTTCCAGCACCTGCTGACGGACCTGTGGGCGTTCATCGGCACGGCGGTGGCGGCGATCGTGATCCTGGCGACTCACTTTCAGCGCGCGGACCCGATCGTCTCGCTGCTGATCGCGGCGCTGATGACGCGCTCGGGCGTGATGCTGGTGAAGGCCTCGGCGCGGATCTTCATGGAGGCGGCGCCGGAGGACCTCGACCCGCAGGCGATCGGCCGTGCGCTGGTGGCAGCACCGGGCGTGGTCGAGGTGCACGACCTGCACGTGTGGGAAATCTCGAGCGGCTTCCCGGCGCTCTCGGCGCACGTGCTGGTCGGCGCCGACTGCAACTGCCACCAGGCACGGCGCGCGATGGAGGCGATGCTGCACGAGCGCTTCGCGCTCGACCACACGACACTGCAGGTCGACCACGCGGGCGGCGAGCTGCTCGAGATCGAGTCCGTCGCGCCGACCGGCGGGACTGCCTGAGCGGCCATCTATTTATTAATTGATCAGAACGAACCAGCCGGAGGGAACTGCATGAGCAAAGCTCTGTACACAGCCGAAGCGCACGTCACTGGCGGGCGCAAAGACGGCCACGGGCGCACGTCGGACGGCGCGCTCGAGGTCGACCTGCGCGTGCCGAAGGAGCTTGGCGGCGAGGAGGACGGCACGAACCCGGAGCAGCTGTTCGCGGTCGGCTACGCGGCGTGCTTCGAGAGCGCGCTGCAAACGGTGTCGCGGCGGATGAAGGTGGAGGCAGACGATGTCGAAGTCGACTCGAAGGTCTCGCTGGTCACGACCGAGGACCGCGCGTTCACGGTCGCGGTGGAGCTGCACGTGAGGCTGCCCTCGATCGAGGACGCCGAGCAGGCGGCCGAGCTCGTGCGCGCGGGGCACAAGGTCTGCCCGTACTCGAACGCGACGCGCGGCAACATCGACGTGCTGCTGACGGCCAACGGGCAGGCGGTCGACTAGCGCCTGGGCGCGCGGGATGGGGACCCGGCGGAGCGGCCGCCGCCAGTCGCGACCGCCCCCGCCGAGCTGTTCATCCCCACCCCCCTCGACGCCGGGCCGCCACAGCCCGGCGCAAGCATTGCGGCTACCTCACGATTGCGAACCGTAGCCCGAGCCGCCGGAGCCGCCGCCCTTGCTGCCGCCCGAGTCCTCGTCGATCTTCGCGCCGCTCGGGTTGAGCACGTACCAACTCGCGCCGAACGCCTTCGAGCCCTGGCCGTAGGCGTCGCCGGCGTCCTTGTCGTCGTCGTAGAAGTACAGCGGGTGGCCCTTGTAGGTGACCTGTTCTGTGCCGTCGGAGCGCTTGGTCGTGCCGAGGTCGGCGCTGACGGCGCCGCCGGCGGCGGTGGGCGCACCGGAGGTGGTCACGGGCGGCCACACCTTGGCGCAGGCGCCGCTGCAGCTCGACGTCGTCCCCTTGTCGGCCTCGAACATGTACACGGTCAGCTTCTTCGGCCCGGCGGCGAGGATCGTGCCGAGCTTGGCGTGCTTGCTTTCGACGGCTACGCCGGGGCCTGCTGCGGCGGTCGTGCTCGTCGATGCAGCCGTGCTCGCCGTCGACGCCGGGGTCGAGGCGGCGGTGGAGCTGCTGCTGCTCGAGCTGCTGCTGCCGCATCCGGCGAGCAGCGCGACTGCGGTCGCGGCTGCGCCGAGCGCAAGGGGACGTCTCACTGTGTGGCCTCCTGTCGCTGGGGTCGGTGCTTCTTGCTTCAGACCCTCAGACGCCGCGCAGTGGAGAACCTTCCCGCAGGCGAGGCGGACCCCCGCGGGAGCCGATCAGCTGCTTCGCTCAGCGAGCCTGCCCGCTGGGGCGCACGAGCACCTCGTTGACGCTCACGTTCGGCGGCTGGCCGATCGCATAGAGCACGGCAGCCGCGATGTCCTCGGCCGTGAGCGGCTCGACTTCGGCGAAGATCTGCTTGATCTGCTCCCTGATCTCGGGCCGATTGTGCCCGGAGAGCTCGGTGGCCACTGCGCCGGGCTCGATCAGCGTGACGCGCACGCCGTAGCGCACGCCCTCCTGGCGCAGCGACTCCGAGAAGGCGCCGACGCCGAACTTGGTCAGGTTGTAGACGCCTGAGCCCTCGCGGGCGAAGCGCCCGGCGACGGAGCTGACGTTGACGATGTGCCCGGATCCCTGCTTGGCCATCAGCGGCAGCGCGGCGTGGGTGCAGTAGAGGACGCCGTAGACGTTGGCGTGGATCATCTGCCGCCATTCCTCGGTCGGCGCGCCGAGGATCGGCCCGAGCAGCATCGTGCCGGCGTTGTTGACGAGCACGTCGATCCGGCCGAGCTCGTCGTTGGTGCGCTCGACGAAGGCGCGCGCCTGGTCCTCCTCGCCGACATCGGTCTGCACGGCGATCGCCCGCCCGCCCTCGCTCCGGATGCGCTGGGCGAGCGCATCGATCCGGTCGCTGCGCCGCGCGGCCAGCGCGACGGCGGCGCCGGCCTTGGCGCAGGCGAGCGCCGTTGCCTCGCCGATGCCCGAGGAGGCGCCGGTCACGGCTACGACGCGATCGGAGAGGTCGATGCCCATTCGCCGAGCTTAGCCCGCTTCGCTCAGCCCCGGGCGGGCGCGGCCCGATATCGGCAAAGACGGTCCCTGCGGCAGCTTGCAGGCGCAGAGCCTTTTGCCGGTCTTACGGGTTTATGTCCGGGTAAGCGCCGCATAGTTTCATGTCCCAGCGGGCAGGTAGTTGCACAGGGAACGTCGAACGAGACCCCGAAACGGGTGTGCCCAAGACATAGTTGACAACGCAACTATCGCGGCGTATAATTCCGACTCCAAGCATCGGATTAGAAGGTTCAAATGCCAGATTCCCCCAGAAGTTCAACCCCAACGATAGAGCGGCCCACGACCGAGATCACGGCTGAGCACGAGCCTGAGACGGTTGAGGAGACGCCGAAGGCTGCGCCGGACAGGCTCGACAGCCCGATCGAGAAGCTCGACCTGAGCACGCCCGATTCGTTCATCCCGGAGGCGGTAGACCAGCTGCTGGCGCATTCGCGCCGCTACCCGCTGCTCACGCCGGCCCAGGAGATCGACCTGGCTCAGCGGATCGAGCGCGGCGACCTGCACGCCAAGGAACTGCTCGTCAACTCCAACCTGCGCCTCGTGGCTTCGAACGCCAGGCGCTACCAGAACCAGGGCCTGCCCTTGGGCGATCTTGTCCAGGAGGGCATGCTCGGCCTGATTCGCGCCTCGGAGAAGTTCGATTGGCGCAAGGGCTTCCGCTTCTCCACGTACGCGACCCTGTGGATCCGCCAGGCCATTCAGCGCGGCCTGGAGAACTCGGGGCGCACGATCCGCCTGCCCGTGCACGTCGCTCAGCGCTCGCGCAAGGTCGGCCGGGTCGAGCGCGAGCTGTCGGTCAGGCTCGGGCGCGAGCCGACGATCGAGGAGCTCGCCGAGGAGACCGGGCTGCCGATCGAGCAGGTCGAGGAGGTGCGCCACCAGCGCGCGGCCCTCGTATCGCTCGACCAGCAGATCGGCGAAGACGGCGACACCGCGCTCGGCGACCTGCTCCCCTCCGACGCGGAGGCGCCGGAGGAGACGGCCTGGGACAACGAGCGCGAGCGGATCGTGCACCGCGCGATCTCCGAGCTGCCCGAGACCGAGCGCACCGTGCTGACGCTGCGCTTCGGCACCGGCCGAGAGGAGCCGCAGACGCTGACGGCGATCGGCAAAAGGCTCGGCTTCTCGGCCGAGCGTGCCTCACAGCTCGAGCAGCGCGCGCTGAAGAAGCTCGCCGAGTCGCCTGAGCTGGCGGCACTGCGCGAGGCCGCGTAAGCCAAAGCTCCACAAGCATCTAGATGCGCAGACGAGGCCCTGTCGAGAGACGGGGCCTCGCTGTTTAACCGACTCCGCCGCCGGCCGCCGTGGCTGCTCAAGCGAGACCGAACACGCGCCGGGCGTTGCCGGCGAGGTACAGCTCGCGCGTCTCGTCGTCCAGCCCGAGCGCGTCGAGGTCGGCCAGCGCGGCCTGGGGCATGATCATCGGGTAGTTGCTGCCGTAGAGGACCTTGCGCGCGCCGCTGGCGGTGTGCATGTAGGCGACGAACTCGGGCGGGATGCGCTTGCTCGTGTAGGCAGAGGTGTCGATGTAGACGTTCTCGTGCTTGCGCGCGACGGCGATCATCTCCTCGGTCCACGGGTAGCCGATGTGCCCGCCGACGATCACGAGCTCGGGAAAGTCGATCGCGACCTGGTCGATGTAGGGAATCGGGCGGCCGGGCTCTGAGGGCCGCAGCGGGCCGGCGTGGCCGACCTGCGTGCAGAAGGGCACGCCGAGCTCGACGCAGGCTGCATACAGCGGGTAGTAGCGGCGGTCGGTCGGCGGCGCGTCCCACAGCCACGGCAGCGCCCGCAGTCCCTTGAAGCCGAGCTCGCCCACGCAGCGGCGCAGCTCGCGCACGGCCTGCATCGGCTTGTCGAGATCGACGGCGGCGAGGCCGGCGAGGCGGTCGGGGTGCTCGGAGACCCAGCCGGCGACCTCGTCGTTCGATATCAGCGCGCCCTCGCGCGGGGCGTGCCAGGCGCTGAGCAGGGCGAAGTCGACGCCGGCGTGGTCCATCGCGGCGAGCGTCATCGCGATCGGCAGCTCCTGCTCGAGCGGCTGCTGGCCGGTCCAGCGCCGCAGCGAGTCGAACATCTCGTGCTCGCTGAAGCGGACCGTCGGGTGCTGCATCCAGGCGTCGATCGTCACGGTGTCTCCCCTCGGTGGCGCAGGCTAGTGGATGGGGCCGATCCGGGGTAGTGGTCGGCTAGGCTGGCCGCGCAACGGCTCGCCATGGCAAGCCGCGAAGGTGACATCAAGCACGGGAGGCGATCAACGTGTCCAAGTCGCTATGGGAGCGCATCGTCGAGACGACTATCTCGGTCGGCGAACGAGTCCTCGCACCGATCGAGCGCTTCATCGGCAAACGCTCGCTCGTCGGCGATGCGACGTTCTTCCCGCTCGAGCGCTTCCCGTGGGTGGCGCACATCGAGCAGAACTGGGAGGTGATCCGCGAGGAGGCCGAGCGGCTGCTCGAGGATCGCGACGCGCTGGCAAACTTTCAGGACATCTCCAAGGACCAGATCGAGATCACCGACGACGACCGCTGGAAGACGTTCTTCCTCTACGGCTACGGCTTCGAGGCGAAGCTGGGCGTCGAGATGTGCCCGAACACGGCGGCGCTGATGCGCGAGATCCCGGGCATGACGACGGCGATGTTCTCGATCCTCTCCCCGCGCAAGCACATCCTCGACCACCGGGGGCCCTACAAGGGCGTGCTGCGCTACCACCTGGGGCTTGTCGTGCCCGAGGACGCCGAGTCCTGCCGCATCCGCGTCGGCGAGGACTACCGCCACTGGGAAGCCGGCAAGAGCATGGTCTTCGACGACACCTTCAACCACGAGGTGTGGAACGACACCGATGAGACTCGCGTCGTGCTGTTCGTGGACGTGCTGCGGCCGCTGCCTGAGCCTGAGTCGACGATCAACCGCTGGATCGTAAGGGCGATCGGGTGGTCGCCGTTTGTGCTGGATGCGAAGCGCAATCAGGAGGCTTGGGAAGGGCGATACAGACAGCGGCCACGCGCCACGCGGACGACCGGGCAGCCGGCCCTCTGATACGGCGCTCGCCGTGTTGCTGGACGGCCGCAGCGGCCGTTTTGATCACTGCGGCGCCGTGACCATTGTAGCCATCGGCCTGCGTTTACAGAAGGGTGCTTAGCGTCGGAGACAGGCATCCAGATCGCTTGCCGAGCTCAACGGCCACATGGGATTATCGCCTAGGCCGTAACTCCCAGAAAGTATTCCTCGGCCTCGAGAAGATCCGCCGCCGACGCGCGCAGCGGAGGGGGCGGACTCACCGCACACCAACACAAGGAGTGTCAAACATGAAGTTGCCAAGAGCACTGATCGGCGCGCTCGTGGCAGTTGCCGCAATGAGCGCAATCGCAGCTGCCCCGGCGAGCGCCGCGGTGAAACCTCAATTCTTACCCGAAGCAACGGCAAAAGTACCGATCGAATTCACCGCCAAACACGGCATCACTCACTTCGAAGAAAAAAACGGCTTTCAGATCAACTGCGAAAAAGGCACGGGCACAGGCAAAGTTACGGGCTTAAAATTAGGCGAATTCTCGACCACCTTCATGGCCTGCTTAACCGAAGGAAAAACCTCCTGCTTAGGCACCGGCGACAAAGAACAGCAGATCACGCTCAAAGGCGCCTTCCACGTGTGGTACGTCTTATTAACGAAAGCATTACAAACGGGACTCGTCTTCTTACCAACCGAAGCGAAAATCGAATGCGGCAAAACGATCGTGAAACTTCGAGGCTGTATGGCTGGCTTAGTCAAACCTCTCAATAAAAAAACGAAAGAACTCGTGACGGAATTCAAGCAGGAAAAAGGCGTCAACGACATCGTCGAAGTCTTCAACGAGGAAGAAAAATTCATCACCTGCAAGCTCGAAACCGCGCGCAACTCGCCTGAATTCGAATTTGCGGGCGTGGAAACGGTCGACACGATGACCGCCTTCAAAAAAGAAGGAAAAGAAATCGAAGTAGAAATCGCGGCATAGCGCCGGTCCGGGCATCCCTTTCGGCGACGCGTGGAGCCATCGGACTCCGCGCGTCGCCGGCGCGTCGCGTCAAACCCCCGAAACGTCCAACCCCGTCCCTTGCAGCAGCTTGTTCGCTTCGGCATTCAGCACCGTGAACTCCCCCGTCACGATCAACACCCCCAGCACGATCATCACGGCCCCGCCGATCCCGATGATCACGGGGAAGTGCCGCTTGACGACCGCCAGCGCCCCGGTCATCCGCTCGAACGCCACGGCGATCAGCAGGAACGGGATCGCCAGCCCGAGCGAGTAGAACGCGAGCAGCAGGGCCCCGTGCGCTGCCGAGCTCGAAACGGCGGCCTGCGTGAGGATCGCCCCGAGCGTGATGCTCGTGCAGGGCGTCCAGGCGATCGCGAAAGCCGCGCCGGCCATCAGCGGTCCCCCCTTCCCCGCCAGCCGCAGCAAAGTTTCGGAGTGCCACTCGCGGTTGAGCATGTTGATGAATGGGCTCGCCAGGAAGACGACGCCAAGCGCGATGATCACGGCGCCGCCGACGTGGTTGAGCAGCTGTTTGTGTTCGTTCAGCGTCGAGCCGATCACCGTCGCCGAGAGGCCCAGCAGGATGAAGATCAGCGAGAAGCTCGCGATGAACAAGAGGCTCGGCACGAGCACGCGGCGCACGCCCACGCCTGCCTTCAGGTCGTTCGGCGTGACGCCGATCACCGTCGAGAGGTAGCCCGGCACGAGCGGCAGCACACACGGCGAGAGGAACGACACGAAGCCGGCTGCAAGCGCCAGCGGAATGCCGACGCCGGTGGCCGTGTCGGCGCTAGAGGCGAGGATCAAAGCGGGAGGGATCATGGGCTGGGCCCGGCAACGGGTTAGGTGAAGGATTGCGCATCGCGAAGCGCAGCTCGGCCACTTCGCGTTCCAGGCGCTCGACGCGCTCGCGCAACTCCTGCAGCTCCGCGCTCTCTGGCTTCGGGTTCTCCGCAGTGCCCGACGCGGGGCCCTGTGCCGGCGATGCCGAAGTCGCGGCACCCCCGACGCCATTCGTGCTCGTCTGCTCGGCCTCGGTGGCCGCGGAGACGGTGCCGACCACCTCGCCCTCCTCCCCGCCCTGCAGCAACTGCTCGTAGCGCTCCTCCTTCTGCCCCGGGCGCCGGTCGAGCCTTCTCACCAGCTCGCGCCCGATCAGTCGCTCGAGCGTGTCTTGCACGCCCGCGAGCTCGGCAAACGCATGCATCCGCTCGGTGCGCTGCTTCAGCTCGCCCGGTGTCTGCGCGCCGCGCAGCAGCAGCACGGTCATCACCGCGCGTTCGCCCTCCTCCAGCGGCAGCACTTCTTCGAGCAGGTGGCGGTACTTCGCGGCGCGGCTGCCGCTGGCGAAGCGCACCAGGCGCCGGCGCTCGAGCCGGTGCAGGGCGTCACGGATCGTCGCCTCGTCGTAAGCGACTACCGGGTCGCGGTTGGTCGACTGGTTGCACGCCAGCCGCAGCGCGTTCAGCGACAGCGGGTACTGCTCAGGCGTCGTGCGCTGCTTTTCCAAGAGGCAGCCGAGCACGCGCGTCTCGGCGGCAGAGAGGCCCGACATGCCGGCAGTTGCTGGATCCATCGCGCTTGAGCCTAGAACACCGTTGAAGCGCCGGTCACGACAGCTGAGCTTCGCGGCGCGCGACGACGACCCCTGCCTGCCAGCCCGGTGCGCGTCCCCCCTCCGGCGGCCGGATCGACGCTGCGTCGATCCCGCTGCGCGCGAGCACCCAGGCGATCACGGCGTTGGAGTTCCACATCTCCCCAGCCCCCAGCTCGTCGCGGCCCCACACTGGCGTCGGCACCTGCTCGACCTGCTCGAGCACGCGCCGCGCGCAGGCCTCCTCGCCGCTAAGCCGCACCGGACTCTGCACGGCCTCGGCGACGTCTGGGATGGAGCCTTCGCGCCACAGGCGGATCTCGTAGCGGAAGATCCGCAATCGACCCGCCCAGCGGGCGCCGACGGCGCCTTGCGCGACGACGCCCCGTCGATCGCCGCTGAGGTCGGGGACCGGGGTCTGCTCGATCACGAACCTCGCCCCGTCCACGTGCACCTGCAGTGCCGAGTGATAGAGGTCGCGCGGCGGGCGCCGCTGGAACCTCGCCGCGAGCGCCTCGAAGATCCGGCCGTTGAGCCTCACAAACGATCCGCCCGCCCCCAGCGGCAGCCAGTAGAGGTCGACCGAGGCTGTCACAGGACTCAAGCTATCGCCGCCGCTACCCTCGATACGTGAGCAGCCAGCCCTTCTCTCAGGGCCGCTCGGGGGAAGGACGCCACTCGCCGCGTCCGGAGCTCCGGCCCGAGGACGTACCCTCGACCCCGGTCTCACTCAGGCGCGTAGCTCGCCTGTTCCGACCCTACCGCCCCCGCCTGAGCCTGCTGCTCGGCCTGATCTTCGTCTCGGCGGGACTCGGCGTGATCAGTCCGTTCCTGCTGCGGGAATTCATCAACAAGGCCTATCCGCAGCACGACACGACGTTGGTGATCGAGCTCGTCTCGGGGATGATCGCGCTGTCGATCATCACGAGCGTGATCGGCGTCGCGCAGACGTGGATCTCCAACCAGGTCGGCCAGCGCGTGATGCACGACCTGCGCGCGGCCGTCTACGCGCACCTGCAGCGCATGTCGCTGGCCTTCTTCACGCACACGCGCACGGGCGAGGTGCAGTCGCGGATCGCCAACGACATCGGCGGCGTCGACAGCGTCGTCACCTCGACGGCGACCTCGATCGTTCAGAACGTGACGACGGTGATGGCGACGGTCGTCGCGATGGTGCTGCTGGACTGGCGTCTGGCCGCGTTCTCGCTCGTGCTGCTCCCCTTCTTCGTGTGGCTGACCCGCCGCGTCGGCGAGGAGCGCCGGCGCATCCAGTCGGTCAGGCAGAGTCGCCTCGCCGACATGTCGACGCTCGTCGAGGAGTCGCTCTCGGTCTCGGGCATCCTGCTCGGCAAGACGATGGGCCGCTCGCCCGAGCTCGTCAGGCGCTTCAGCGGCGAGTCGGGCGAGCTCGCCGACCTGGAGGTGCGCGCGCGGATGGCCGGGCGCTGGCGCATGGCCTCGGTGCAGATGAGCTTCGCGATCATGCCCGCGCTCGTGTACCTGTTCTCGGGCGTCGATCACGGCTCAGGCGGCAACGCGATCTCGATCGGCACGGTCGTCGCCTTCACGACGCTGCAGACGCGCCTGCTGTTCCCGATTCAGTCGCTGCTCTCGGTCGGCCTCGAAGTGCAGACCTCGCTGGCGCTTTTCGGCCGTATCTTCGAGTACCTCGATCTGCCGGTCGACATCGTCGAGCACCCGGATGCACGGGCGATCGGCGACGTGCGCGGCGATGTGCGTCTGGCGGACGTCTGGTTTCGCTACGCCGCCGACTCGCCGTGGACGTTGTCGGCCATCTCCGCCGAGATCCCCGCGGGCAGCACGACGGCCCTGGTCGGCGAGACGGGCTCGGGCAAGACGACGCTGGCCTATCTCGTCGCACGCCTGTACGAGCCCGAGCGCGGCAGCGTGAGCATCGACGGCGTCGACATCCGCGACATGACGCTCGCCTCGCTGGCGGCGACGGTCGGGCTCGTCTCGCAGGAGACCTACCTGTTCCATGCCTCGATCCGCGAGAACCTGCGCTTCGCGTGCCCCGAGGCCACGGACGAGCAGATCGAAGACGCGGCCCGCGCGGCGCAGATCCACGAGCTGATCGCCTCGCTGCCGGATGGGTATGACACGCCGGTCGGCGAGCGCGGCTACCGCTTCTCGGGCGGGGAGAAGCAGCGCATGGCGATCGCGCGCACGGTGCTGCGAAATCCGCCGGTGCTGATCCTCGACGAGGCGACTTCGGCGCTAGACAACGAGACCGAGCGCGCCGTGCAGCACGCGCTCGACGAGCTCGCGCGCGGGCGCACGACGATCGCGATCGCCCACCGCCTCTCGACGATCCGCGACGCCGACCAGATCCTCGTGCTCGACGCCGGTCAGATCGTCGAGCGCGGCACGCACGAGGAGCTGGTCGAGCGCGGCGGCCGCTACGCGGAGCTGCTGCGCGGCGTCGACGTCGCCGTGGCTACGCCGTAGCGTCGATGTTCAGTCGCACGTAGTCGACGACCACGGGCTCGCCCAGCTCGGCGAGCACGTCGTCGATGAACGGCTCGCGCAGATCCTCGGGCAGGTGCTGGTAGTGGGGCCCGAGCACGATCGTCGAGAGGAACTCGCGCGGCTGATCGGGCTCCTTCGGCGCCGGCTCGAGCCAGCACTCGGCCTCGGCGAAGCCGGCATCGAGCAGCCGTCGCTGCGTCTCCTCGGGCCCGGCGTAGTTCCACGGCTGGCGGAAGTCGCCGAAGTGCGCGGCGTACGGTTCGCGCGCGAGCACATCGTGCGCATGCCCGCGCAGCACGTCGATGTTGCCGCGCCCGCCGCACTGCGCGACGAGCCGCCCACCCGCGCGCAGCACGCCGCGCACCCGCCGGAACAGGGCATCGTGATCGAGGATCCAGTGGAAGGTGGCCGTCGAGAGGATCGCGTCGAGCGGCTCGCTCAGGCCGAGCGCGGCGAGGTCGAGCTCGAGCAGATCGATCCGGCGCACGTCGGCGCCGGGCAGCCGCTCGCGCGCGGCGGCGACCATCGAGGCGGACGCGTCGGCGGCGACGACATGCCCCTCCGGCAGCCGCTCGATCAGCGCCTGCGTGATCCGCCCCGAGCCACAGCCCGCGTCGAGCACCGTCTCATCGCCGGTGAGCTCCAGGCGCGAGAGCACGGCCAGGCCGAGCGCCTCCATCGGACCGGAGATCCGGTCGTAGCTGCTGCCGTCCCATGTCCGCGTCTCTGGCATACGCTTGTACGTTATCACGTATATCAATAATCAGGACGAAGACGGCGAGGCGAGTTCGGCGATCACGCGAGAGAGCTGTCCCCCCTGCCAGGCGATCGGCGAGCGCGCGGGCTCCGCGGCGTCCTCCACGACCAGTCGCGCGCCGGGAATCGCGGCGGCGTAGCGCTCGGCCACGGCCAGCGGATGCCCCGGATCGGCTTCGTCGCGACTGCCGACGACGACCGTCGGCATGCGCAGCGCCCCCAGCTGCTCGATCCGCTCGAACGGGTGCGAGCGCGGCACGGCTTCCAGCGCGTCGGCAACGGCGAGCGGGTGCTCGTGCGCGGACAGGCGCTGGCGCAGCACGGTCTCTACCGTCGCGCGCCACGCCTCGGGCACCTCGTCCAAGTCATAGGCCGCGACGAAGCCGTCGACGCCGCCCTCGCGCAGCCCCCGCGCGAGCGCATCCCAGCGCGCCAGCTCACTGTGCTCGCGCGGATCGCCGGGGTCGAAGGACGGCGTGATCAGCACCAGCCCGGCGACGCGCTCGGGCGCCGACAGCGCGAGCGCGAGCGCCGTGTGCGCGCCCATCGAGGCGCCCGCCAGCACGGCCCGCTCGAGGCCAAGCTCGTCGAGCACGGCGACGAGGTCCGCCGCAAGCAGCTCGTAGCCGTAGGCGCCCGGCTTCGGCGCCGGCGAGGAGCGCCCGTGCCCGCGCGCGTCGTAGGAGACGACGAGATGACCCGAGCGCTCGAGCGCTCGCGAACCCATCACGACGTAGCGGCGCGTCGCCGTCAACCCATGCAGCAACACGATCGGCACGCCCTCCCCCACGCGCTCGCCCGACAGCGTGACGCCGCCGGTCTCGACGTTCAGCTCCTCAGGCTGGGACGGAGGCAAGCGCGCGCACGAGCTCGGCCGAGCGCTCGGGGCGCTCCCAGAAGAACAGGTGCCCGACGCCGTCGAAGATCTCCAGCTGCGAGCCGGGGATGCGCGAGGCGATCAGCTTGCCGTTCTGCACCGGCAGCAGTTCGTCCTCGGTGCCGTGGATCACGAGCGTCGGCAGCCCCGCCAGCTCGGGCAGGCGCTCGTAGGTGTCGTGCGCCGCGCAGGCTTGCAGCTGCTGCACGATCACGGGCACAGCCACGGCCCGGCGCATGCCGGTCGCGCGGAACCGCTCCCACGCCTGCTCGTCGGCGGCCATTGCAGGCGAGACGTTGATCTCCCAGGCGGCACGGGTCGCCCGTTCCATGTCGCCCGAGGCCATCGCCGCGCCGAGCTTGCCCGTCACCGCTTCGGAGGCGAGCGCGCTGCCCGGGCCGCCGCAGTAGGTGCAGCCGAGCGTCAGCGTGCGGATCCGCTCGCGGTGCTCGAGCGCCAGCTCCTGCGCGATCATGCCGCCCATCGAGATGCCCAGCACGTGCGCCGAGTCGAGCTCGAGCGCCGCGAGCAGGCCCGCTGCGTCGTCGGCCATCTGGCGGATCGTGACCGGACCCTCCGGCGGCGTGCTCGCGCCGACGCCGCGGTGGTCGTAGGCGATCACGTCGAAGTCGGCGCGCAGCAGCTCGAGGAACGGTTCGCCCCAGTGGAGCGCCGTGCCGCTCATGCCCATGATCAACAGCAGCGGCGGCCCGGAAGCGTTGCCGCTGCGTTCGTAGTCGAGCTCGATCTCGCCGGCGGAGACGACGGTCATGCCTGGATCCTAGACGGGGAGCGCCATCTGCGTGATCGCCTCGCCCCCGTCGCCCGGCCCGGCGGCGCCCTGAGCGGCCTCACCCGCGCTCGTCCCTGCGCTGCCCTCGGCGCCCTCGCCGTGCGTCAGTCCGGCCACGCGCACGCCGAGCAGCCGCACCGGCCGCTGCGGCGCGTTCTCCTCGAGCAGCTTCAGCGCAACGGCCGCGACCGTCTCGTACTCGCACGTCGGCTGCTCGATCGAGCGGGCGCGCGTGATCGTCGTCCAGTCGTCCAGGCGCACCTTGATCCCGATCGTGCGCCCGCGCCGACCGTGCATGGTCAGGCTGTCGCAGAGCGAGCGCGTCATCGCCGCGAGCGACTCGGTCAGTTGCGCGAAGTCGCTGATGTCGTAGTCGAACGTGCGCTCGCGCGACTCCGAGACGACCTTGCGCGCCGCGCCGACCTCGCCGTCGCTTTCAAAGCACGCGCGGCGCTGCAACTGGCGGCCGAGGTTCGGCCCGAAGCGCGCCGTGAGCTGCTCCTCGGGCGCCGCCGCGACGGCCGCGAGCGTGTGCAGGCCGAGCTCGGCCAGCCGCGCCGCCGTCTTCGGCCCGATCCCCGGGATCAGCCCAGGCGGGGACTGCGCGAAGCGCTCACACGCCTGCTCGCGCGAGAGCACGACGAAGCCCGCCGGCTTCTCCGCGTCCGAGGCGACCTTCGCGACGAGCTTGTTCGGGCCGATCCCGACCGAGCACGTCAGCTGCGTGGCGCGCTTGATCTCGGCGATCAGCCTGCGCATCGCCGCGTTCGGCGAGTGCAAGCCGGTCAGGTCGAGGTAGGCCTCGTCGAGCCCCACGACCTCGACCCGCTCCACGTGCGCGCGCACGAGGTCCATCATCGTGCGCGAGACGGCGCGGTAGGTCGGGAAGTCGGGCGGCAGGAACACCGCCTGCGGGCACAGCCGGCGTGCGCGCGAGGCCGGGATCGCCGAGCCGACGCCGTACTTGCGCGCCTCGTAGCTCGCCGTCGTCACGACCGCGCGCGGCCCCGTGCCCGAGACGACGACCGGCAGGCCGCGCAGCTCCGGGCGGCGGGTCAGCTCGATCGAGACGTAGAAGGCGTCTGCATCGAGGTGCGCGATGCGCTGGCTCGAGTCCTCGGCGGTCATCAACTGATCAAAAATACTCTCGCCCCCGGCGCGCAGATCCACCGCGTCTCCGCAGATCAAGCGGTGAGACAGATCGGATCGCGTGTCGCAGTTCCGTCGAGTTCCTTCCTGGGATACGCTTGCTGCGATGGACCTGACCTTCAGCGAGAAGGAGATCGCCTTCCGCGACGAGCTGCGCGAGTGGCTCTCCGGCAACCAGCCCGACGCCGCCCCGACCGACGGCGGCGAGGACGCGCACTACGCCTGGCGCCGGGACTGGCAGCGCCGCCTCTACGACGCCGGCTGGGCCGCCCCCGCGTGGCCGACCGAGTACGGCGGGCGCGGCGCCTCGCTGAGCGAGTCCGCGATCTACTTCGAAGAGCTCGGCCGCGCACGCGTGCCGCTGCCCGCCAACGTGCTCGGCCTGCTGCTCGGCGGCCCGACGCTGATGGTGTGGGGCACCGACGAGCAGAAGGAGCGCTATCTGTCACCGATCCTCTCGGCCGAGGAGATCTGGTGCCAGGGCTTCTCCGAGCCTGATGCCGGCTCGGACCTCGCCGCGCTGAAAACGCGCGCCGTCAAAGACGGCGACGAGTGGGTCGTCACCGGCCAGAAGGTGTGGACGAGCGGCGCGCAGTACTCCAAGTGGTGCATGCTCGTCGCGCGCACCGACTCAGACGTGCCCAAGCACAAGGGCCTGACGTACTTCCTGATGGACATGGAGCAGGACGCCGTGCAGATTCGCCCGCTGCGCCAGATCACCGGCGAGGCCGAGTTCAACGAGCTGTTCTTGGAGGAGGCGCGGATCCCCGACGCCAACGTCGTCGGCGGCGTCGGCAACGGCTGGAAGGTCGCGCTGACGACGCTGATGAACGAGCGCGCCGGCCTCGGCTTCGCGCTGCAGATCCGCCTGCGCCAGCTGCTCGACGACGTGATCGCGATCGCCGCCGAGCGCGGCCTGCTCGAGGACCCGCTGTACGGCGACGCGCTCGCCGAGCTGCACGTGCGCTGCGAGTCGATCCGCCTGCTCGCCTGGAAGGGCCTGACCGACGTCGAGCGCTACGGCCAGCCCGGCCCCGAGGGCTCGCTCGTCAAGTGGCTGTGGTCGGACACCAACCAACGCCTGACCCAGCTCGCCGTCGACATCGTCGGCCCCGACGCGCTGACGATCGGCACGAGCTGGGGCTATGAGCTGCTGCGCGCCCGCGGCAACACGATCGAGGGCGGCACGACCGAGGTCCTCAAGAACATCGTCGCCGAGCGCGTGCTCGGACTTCCCCGCCTGAAGGTCGCCGCCTGATGGACTTCGGCCTCACCGACGACCAGCGCGACATCCAACGCACAGCGAGCGACCTGCTCGGAGAACGCGCCACGCCGGCGCGCGTGCGCGAGCACGCCGAGGCGCGCACGCTCGACACGGCGCTGTGGAAGGAGCTGAGCGAGCTCGGCTGGCCCGGAATCGCCGTCTCCGAGCAGTACGGCGGCCAGGGGCTCGGCCAGATCGAGCTCTCGATCCTCTGTGAGGAGCTCGGCCGCGCGCTCGCGCCCGTGCCGTTCCTCGCCAGCGCGATGGCCGCGACCGTGATCGAGCACGGCGGCTCGCCCGAGCTGTGCGAGAAGTGGCTCCCCGGCCTTGCCTCCGGCGAGACCGTCGGCGCGCTCGGCGCCGCCGTCGACGGCACGGCCGAGCTCGTGATCGGCGCCCCCGACGCGCAGGTGATCGTGCTCGTCGAAAACGACGGCAGCGCGCGCGTGCTCGCAGCCGAGGACGCCGAGCTGACGCCGATCGAGTCGATCGACCCGACGCGCTCGGCCGCGGCTGTCAGCGCGAGCGGCTCGGGCGAGGAGTTGCCCGACGGCTGCGCCGGCCTCGGCCGTGCGCTGATCTGCGTCAGCTCCGAGCTCGTCGGCGTGTGCGAGCGCGCGCTCTCGATGACCGTCGAGTACGTCAAGGACCGCAAACAGTTCGGCGTGCCCGTCGCCTCCTACCAGGCCGTCTCGCACCGCTGCGCGCAGATGCTGCTCGACACCGAGAAGGCGCGCTCGACGGCCGCCCTCGCCGCGTGGACGGCCGACGCCGACCCCGAGCGCCTCGCCGAGACCGCAGCGATGGCCAAGGCCGCGGCGTCCGACGCCGGGCGCGAGGTGACGGCCGCCGCGATCCAGATGCACGGCGGCATCGGCTTCACCTGGGAGGCCGACGTGCACTGGCTGTTCAAGCGTGCCCAGGTCGACGCCGCGCTGCTCGGCGGCGCCAAGCGCCACCGCGCCCGGATCGCCGCGATCCTGGCCGACAAGGTCAGTGCCTCCGCCGCCGCCTGAGCTGCGCGAGCGCCGCGAGGCGGTCGTGCGCGAGCACATGGCCTCGGAGAACGTGCACGACTTCGACACGACGATCGACACGTTCGGCCACCCGCGCTACGAGCTGATCGCGACCGGCGAGGTCTACGACGGCGAGCAGGCCGTGCGCGGCTACTACGCCGAGAGCCGCACGGCCTTCCCCGACCAGCGCAACGAAGTGCTCGAGCTGCACCACTCAGACGACACGGTCGCCGTCGAGTTCATCCTGCTCGGCACGCACCTCGGCCCATTGCGTGGGCTTCCGCCGACCGGTCGCTCGTTCCGCTGTCAGATGACGGCGTTCTTCGTCTTCGACGGCGATCGCCTCGTCAACGAGCGCGTGTACTTCGACCAGAACACGATCCTGCACCAGCTCGGGCTCGCGCACGATCCGTCCTCGCTCGCCGGCCGGCTCGCGCTGGTGCTCACCCACCCTTTGACGATCGCCCGGGCCGCGCTGGGTGCGCGGCGGCGGCGGGCCTAGAGACGAGAACGCGGGCCGCGCTCGGGCGCAGGGCGTGTACGCTCGATGGACCGCGGCGAAAGGAGTGGAGATGTCTGAAGTGGTGCTCAAAGAGGTGCACGACGACGGCGTGGCCGTGCTCACGCTGAACCGGCCCGAGCGGCTGAACGCGTGGACCGGCGAGCTCGAGCAGCAGTACTTCGGCGCGCTGCGGGAGTGCGCGGCCTCCGAGCAGGTGCGCGTGATCGTCGTGACCGGCGCCGGACGCGGATTCTGCGCCGGTGCCGACATGCAGTCGCTTCAGGACATCGGCACCGCCGTGAGTGGAGCACGCGGCGAGAACGGCGCCGCGAGCACAGACGGCGCGGCCGCTGGCACCGACGCCGACGCGCAAGCCGCTGCGCGGGAACAGACCTCGCAGACTTTCACGCTCGGCCTGCCCAAGCCCGTGATCGCGGCGATCAACGGCCCCTGCGCCGGCATTGGCCTCGTGCTCGCGTTGATGTGCGACGTGCGGTTCGTGGCCGAGAACGCCAAGCTGACGACCGCCTTCGCGCGCCGCGGCCTCGTCGCCGAGCACGGGATCTCCTGGATCCTGCCGCGCCTCGTCGGCCCCGCGCGGGCGCTCGACCTGCTGCTCTCGGGGCGCGTCGTGCTCGGGCGCGAGGCGGTTGAGATGGGCCTGTGCAACCGCGTGACGCCCCCGGAAACCGTGCTCGAGGAGACGCTCGCCTACGCGCGCGAGCTCGCCACGCAGTGCTCGCCCGCGAGCATGGCGCAGATGAAGCGCCAGGTCTATGCGGCGATGGAGGAACCACTCGCCGACGCATTGGCCGAGGCCGACAGGCTGATGCTCGCCTCGTTCGCCGAGCCCGACTTCGCTGAGGGTGTGAGCAGCTTCGTGGAGCGGCGGGACCCGCGGTTCGCGGCGCTGGCGGGCTAGCCAGTCCCGAGCTATTTGTTCGCCTTGTCCGGTGCCTTCGGCGGCCGCGGACGGTGGGCCGATCCTCCGTCGAACTGATTGATGCCAATCGCCGTCGAAGGCGCCTTGATCTCGTCCGGTGGCAACGGCTTGGGAGTCATGGTCGTCACTCTAGCGCCAGCGCAGCCAGCCATGAAACGGTCTGGGCGATCATCAGGAGTCCGACAACGCCGGATAGCAACGCCATCCACCGCACCTTCCGCGCGTTCTGCTCGCGTAGCCTCTGGTAGCCATAGCCGGCGGCGGCGAGCCAACCCAACGTGCCCGCCTCGACATCGTCGGTGGCCCGCTCAAACAGTTCGGCATAGAGCGTGGGTGCGTCGACCGCGAATGTGATCGGCCACGGCACGAGCAACACCGCCGAAGCGCACAGTCCCAGGACCAGCGCAATCAGCGCTGTCCAGCCCAGGGCATCGACTCCGCGCGCGTGGATCGCCGCGGCCCCGAGGAAGGATGCAACCAAAGCGTGCGCGGCCAGAAGCGTGCCCGTCCGCTGCCTGATCCCTGACACGACCATCTCCTGATCGGCCAGCGCATGGCGACCCGCTTCGTACGTGATCTCCTCAAGGCTGGGCATGCCCCAACCGTAGGGATCGCTTGGGATATCTCTGCTGAGCTACCCGCCGAGCGACCGCAGCCGCACGCCGCCGACCTCGACGCCGTCGCCCGTCAGTCCGGGCACGTCTGCCACGGCGATCTCCACAAGTCCCTCCACTCCGTCGACTGCGGGCGCGAAGCGCACCTCGGCGTCCTCCAGCGCGAGCACCGCGTCACCACCCACGGCCCCATCCCCGCTGAGCGGCACGCCGAGCACGTGCGACCACCGCGCGGCCACCGCCGCGGGCTCGGCCACGGCAAGCGTCACCCCCCCGAGCCTCCCCGGCGCACCTTCACCGGTCTGCTCAGTCCACTCGGGCCCGCCCCAACGCCAACTGCCGTAGGGCTCCGAGCCGTCGATCGAGACGATCGCGGCGCCGATGTCGGCCGGGTGCAGGTGGGTGCCCGAGATGTCCGGCAGGTCGATCTCCCAGACCGTGCGCACGCCGCCATCGGCCGCGCGGGCCCGCGCGGCCGGAAGATCCTCGAGGTCGAACATCACCATGTAGCCGCAGTCGCCGCCGTGGCGCTCGAGGTAACGACCGGCGGCAGTATCCGGCTGCGTCGGCGAGACGATCTCGAGAAAGCAGTCGCCGAGTGCGAAGACCGTGTTCTGCAGGCCGAACAGGCCGACGCCCGGATCGCGAAACGGCTCGCCCAGGCCGAGCGCCGAGCGCAGCGCCTCCGCCACCGGCTCGAGCTCCGCCGCGGCCAGCACCGCCTGGCGCAATCGGACGCGGGGTCGCTCTGCCGCCATGCCGCCAGCCTATCCGGGCGCGATGCGTCCTGAACTCAGCCGGCGAGCCGCACCGGCAAGGTCTTCATCTGGTTGAGAAAGCCGGATTCGACGTAGCTCGGCTCGCCGTCCATGCGGATCTCCGGGAAACGTTTGAGCGTCTCCTCGAACATGATCTTCAACTCCAGACGTGCGAGCGCCGTACCGAGGCAGAAGTGCCGCCCACCCGCGCCGAAGGCCTGGTGCTCGGGGTTTCGTTCGACGTCGAATTGGTCCGGGTCCTCGTAGCGCGTCTCGTCGCGGTTGGACGAGACGTACCACATGACCACCTTCTCGCCCTGCTTGATCTGCGTGCCGTGCAGCTCCACGTCGCGCGTCGCCGTGCGGCGGAAGTGCGCGAACGCCGGGAACATGCGCAGCGCCTCCTCGACCGCGCTCGGGATCAGCGACGGGTCGTCCAGCAGCTTCTGCATCTGCTCGCCGTCTTCCATCAGCGCGCGCATGCCGCTGCAGTACGTCGCCTTCGTGCTGTCGTTGCCCGCCGCCACGAGCAGGAAGAAGCCCATCACGATCTCGTGCTGCTCGAGCTTTTCGCCGTCGACCTCCGCGTTGACGAGCACCGTGGTCAGGTCGTCCGTCGGGTTCTCGCGGCGTTCCTCGATCATCCGGTTGCAGCGCTCGAAGATCTCCGGGATGTCTTTCTCGAGCACGCCCGGGATTCCCTCCGGGTTGAGGTCTTTGTCATCGCCCGCCAGCGCCGAGTTCATCAGCCGCGCCCACGCCGCGTCGTCCTCCGGTGGGATGCCCATGAAGCTGCCGATCACGCGCGAGACCGCCGGCTGGGCGACGTCGTTGACCAGGTCGCAGCTCTCCCGGCCCTGCAGCCGGTCGAGCAGCTCGACCACGATCGCGCGGATGTCGTCCTCGTGCGCCGCGATCCGCTTCGGCGTGAAGCCCGCCTGGAACAGCGCCTTCAGGCGGTCGTGCTTCGGCGGGTCCATGCCGATGAACATCGCCTGCGTCAGCTCCAGCGGGAACACGTCCGAGACCGCCGTCACGCCCGTGCCCGACGAGTACGTCTGCCAGTCGCGGCTGACCGTGTGGATGTCCTCAGCCGTCGTCACCGACCAGAAGCCGCGCTCCTCCGGGTACTCCGTGACCCCCGCCGTCCAGTGCACCGGGCACTCGCTGCGCATCTGCTTGAACACCTCGTGCGGCGGGCCGTCCTTCCACAGCGCCCGCTCTGCCATCAGCGTGTGCTCGAGATCGCTGCCAACCGACGCCATCTGGTCTCCCCTCGTCGTCGCGGATCGCTCGGGGCCGATCATACTGGCCGACCGGCCAGGGCGTGTGACCTTGCTCCGCTACAGCTGGTCTGCGTAGAAGCCCAGCCGCGCGAGCGGCTCGACGAGCTCCTGCTCCTCGTATGAGAGGTGCGAGAGCAGCGCGTCCGTGAGGAAGTCGAGCGCGCCCTGCAGCGGCTCGAAGTCCTCGCGGTGGTTGATGTGCTGCACGAGCGCGCCGTCGACCTGCTCGATCGCGTCGTGGATCGCGAGGTGCTCCTCGCCGAGGCGGTCGATCACCGGCGCCAGGCTCGGATCGCTCTGAGCGAGGTGCGGGAACACGGCGTCGTCCTCCAGCCCGTGGTGCTGGGCCACCGCGCGGCAGTAGCGCGCGCAGAACGCGCCCAGCGTCCAGTCGTTCTGGCGCATCGCCATCTCGTTCAGCGCCGAGCGCGCCTCGCCCGCGCCGATCGCGCCTTCGCGCACCTGCTCCAGCAGCCTGCGCAGCTCCTCCAGCTCGCGCCGCAGCATGTCGTGCACGTCGATCAGGTGCTGCCCCGTGTGGCGGCCGCGCTCGCTGTACACCGTGTCCTCGGCCGACGGCGCGCGGTGCGGGCGCGTCGCCTCGTCCCACGCCGCCTGCTCGCTCAGGCGCGTGCCGTCGTCCGGCGTCGGCGTGACGCCGAGGCGCTCGTACTCCTCGTTTCGCTGCTGAGCGTCAAGTTCGGCGGTCAGCGCGGCCCCGAAGGGCGAGCGCTATCCCGAGCACGGGATGGCCACGCTCGACAGCGAGCGCTGACGGGCGGCAGGCGGTCGCCGCGCCTGTCGTCGCCGGCTACGAGCGGTTCTGCGTGATGCGGATGTAGTTGCCCGAGGGGTCGCGCAGCCCCGATTCCCAGCCGTACGGGCGCTCTTCGGGCGGCTGGGCGTATTCGACGCCGCGCGCCGTGAGTTCGTCGTATGTCGCCTGGCAGTCGTCGCTTTCGAGGAACACGGTCGTGCCGACGCCCTTGGCCATCAGCGCGCGCACGTCCTCGGCCGTCTCGGCGGCGACGAACGGCGGCATCGGCACGGCCATCAGCGCGATCTCGATCTCGGGCTGGCCGACGGGGCCGACCGTCAGCCAGCGCATTCCTTCGCCGCCGGGCATGGCGGCGTCGACGCGCGTCTCCATGCCGAGCTTCTCGGTGTAGAAGGCAAGCGCCTCGTCCTGGTCGTTGACGAGCACCTGCAGGGCGTTGACTCTGAGCATCTCTGTCCGGTCTCCTCGCTGTTCGCGGTCTCGTGGCCGCACCGTGCGACCGTTCGCCGAGGCTAGTTCGCGAGTGCCGCGCTGTCTTCTCGAAACGTGCTGTGTTTGGGGCAAGCGTCGTGTTTGGGGCGCGAGTACATGCGCACGACGCAGGCCGGGATCGGCACCTGCTCGGCCGCCGGCGGGAAGCTCGCCCGGTATGCGCTCGGCGTGACGCCGTACGCCCGCTTGAAGCTGGTCGTGAACGAGCCGACGCTGCGCAGCCCGACCGAGAAGCAGACCTCTGTGACCGAGCGGTCGGTGTTGCGCAACAGCGCCGCCGCGCGCTCGAGCCGGCGTGTCAGCAGGTAGGCGTGCGGAGACTCGCCGAACACGCGGCGGAACTCGCGGCTGAAGTGGGCGCGCGAGAGCCCTGCAGCGTGCGCCATCTGCTCGACGCCGATCGGCTCGAAGTAGCGCACGTCGACGAGGTCGCGGGCGCGCAGCAGGTGACGCTCTGGCGGTGCGAAGGCCATCGGCGCAGTATCGCGCGCCAGGACACCGCGCTCAGACCGGGGCGCAGGCCGGCCCACTGGCCGCTGCAGCTACTAGGCGCCGGTCTTGCGCTCGACGATCAGCTCACCGACGGTCAGCCGCCCGACCTCGAGCTCGCCGACCTCGAGCGAGCCGATCCGGGCACGCCCGATCGCGAGCCTGCCGACGGCGAGCCTGCCGATCGCAAGCGCGCCGATCGCGACGGCGCCTCCGGCGAGAGCGCCGAGGGCGACAGATCCGACGGATCCGCTGCCGAGGGCGCCCGCGACGCGCACGCCGAAAAGCTCGGGGCGAATCTTGCCACGGCCCTTCATGCGAGGACTCTTCATGCGAGGACGGCGGTTCGAGCTCAAGGCCTGGCGGCAATCGTCGCGGGCGCGGCGCTGCCGGCCGGACGGGTCGAGCGCACGCTCACGGCGCGAACCGGCGAGGCGACGGTCGCCGGGGCGGCCGCGCGCTGGTTCTCAAACAGCGAGCGCCCGACGTAGAGCAGCATGTGCCGCAGGTGGGTTTGCAGCGTTTCCATCGTGTGCCCGCCGACGTAGACGGCGCTGTGCGCGTGAGCGCCGGCATCGCGCAGCTGGGCGGCGAAGGGGGCGTTCTCGGCGGGGTCGGCGATCGGGTCGGAGGCGCCGCCGTAGAGGTAGGCGTGCAGGCCCTCGCGGGCGATCACGGGCCGGGCGGCGTGCAGCTCGTCTTCGAGGCCGTTGAAGAAGCCGAGCCAGCTCTCGACGATCGAGAAGCGCCGCGGGTTGCCGAGCGCGACGTTCATCGCGCCGTAGCCGCCCATCGAGTCGCCGGCGATGGCGCGCGCGGAGCGGGCGGCCTGCGTGGGCAGCATGCGATCGATCAGCTGCTGCACTTCGATCACGTAGCTCTCATAGCCGCGGCTGCCGTGGTCGCGCCAGTTGTTGGCGCCCTTGCCGCCCTGGATCATCACGGCGATCATCGGCGGGACCTCGTGCGCGGCGATCAGGCGGTCGAGTTCGCCTTGCAGGCCGAGCTGCAGGAAGGCGGTGGCGCGCTGTTCGTTGCCGTGCAGCAGGTAGAGCACGGGGTAGCGCGCGCCGCTCTCGGCGAAGCCGGGCGGCAGGTAGACGTGGAAGGAGCCCTCGCCGCCGAGCGCGGCCGAGGTGTAGCGGGCGGTGTCGATCGAGCTGCCGGCGGCGTCGTGGCTGCCGGCGAGCAGCGTCGGCAGCGGTGCGGGCGCAACATGCGCCGTGGCGGCGCTCGCGGTGGCGGCGGGCGCGGACCGCTGCCCGGTGAACACGCGCTCGAAGCCGCCGGGGCCATGCAGCAGCAGCAGCGCGCAGCAGGCGGCGATCAGCCCGCTGATCAGCGTTGCGAGGACGACGAGGCGCGGGTTGGCGCGCGGCTGCGCGGCGCCCGTGCGCGAGCCGGATCGGCCGGCGAGACCGCCGCCGGCGCCCGAGGCGAGCGGCTCCAGGCGCGGCGGGAAGACGGGCACCCAGGTGGGCGGCGAAGGCAGCGCTTCGACGGCTTCGGCGGCGCGCCCGGGCCAGCTCCAGTCGCCTGGAGTGTCCATCCATACCTGCGTGCGCGATTGCTTGACTGCGGCGGACATCCAGAAGATTCAACGAACGCCCAGGCAGAAACCCAAGCTCTGCATGAACGTGCCCAAAAGCGAGCAACCCTCGCGGGGTGCCGAAACGGCGCTTTTGCAGCGGATTTCGGCACCCCCGGCAGAGGGTGTTGGGCTGTCGTCGAGTGGGCCTAGCGCGTGGTCCAAACGTCGCCGGTGTCGCCGAAGCCGAGCGCCTGCTTGGTGGCTTCGGTGAGGTCGAATTCGCGTCCGGCGACGAAGGGGCCGCGATCGACGACGGGGACGCGCACGGAGCGCCCGCCGTAGCGCAGCGTGACGAGCGTGCCGCAGGGCAGCGTCTTGTTGGCGACGCCGAGCGTGGAGCTCGTCAGCGAGCCGCCGCAGGCGAGCGAACCGCCGCCGCCGTACCAGGAGGCGCCGGCGAGCCGGTAGACGTTCAGCCTGCCGAGCACGCGATGGGCGGGCAGGTCATAGCCGTCGCCGGCGAAGCGCAGGCGCACGCGGCGGCTGCCGGTGGCGTGCGGGGTGTAGCGCAGGCGAAAGCGCCCGGCGGCGCCGGTGTGGGTGTGCGCGACCTCGCGCCAGCCGTGCGGGCCCATCGCCTGCAGCTCGATCGAGCGTCCGGAGAGTCCGGGGCTGAGCGTGCCGGCGACGCTGGCGCGGCGACCGTCGAGCACGTTCAGGCGCGCCTTGCGCACGTGCAGCGCGGTCGAGGTCGGGCGCCCGAGCGGAGCTGCGCCGGACGACGGCGTCGTCGATGCGATCTCGACGGGTGCGAGCGCGAGAGCAGGCTGCGCCGGGGGCGCGGGTGCGTACATATAGATCCAGACCTCCTTGCGGTTTCCGCCTACGGGGTTAGCTGTCGGGCTCGCGACCGGCGCCGGCGCGGACAGTCCGCGCGTCGGCCGGGCGTTACGTCCACATCAGTGGGCGATTCGCCCCATCCGGGCCCCGGTCGGGCCCGGCGGTGGTTCCCCCGTTCGCGACCATGGACGGTCACGACTCGGCAGTCGAACAATTGTTCGTAGGCTAGAAGGTCCCGGGGAGGTCGTTCTGTGATCACGGACACACAAGAACGCCCTGCACATACGGCCTATTTGCCGATTCGCCCGCCGTTGCTGACGATTTGACGATTAAATAGAAGAAGACATAACCGGCCGAGGCTGGAGACATCGGCCCACCCCCAGCACCGCCCGCGGCGTCTCCAAGCGAACGCGTCCGGGCGCTCAAGCGGCGTGGCGATGCGCGTATTCGTACGTATGAGCGCCGGATCGACGCCGGTATGCTCCGCGAATCTCGGTGTCACGGGGGCGCCGGCCGGAGCGAAAGAAGGCTGGATGAGAGCTGTACGTAGATGGCAAGGACCCGCCACGATCGGAAGCGCGCTGGCGTTCGCACTCGGGGCGCTCGCGCTGATCCCGGGGGCCGCGGTCGCGAGCACGCACGCCTGCGGCAACCACACGATCGTGATCGAACAGGAAACGGAACCGGGCAAGCCGAAGACGAAATACAAACTTCCGGTCAAGCAGATCGTCACCAAGGGAGTCAGCTGCAGCTCGGCCTACAAAGTGATCACGGCGCTCTACAGCGGCAAGCCGACCGAAGGCTTCAAATGCGCGTCGGGCAAGTTCAAGGTGCCGAAGTACACGATCCCGCAGCAGTGCACGAAGCCGGGCAAGAAGATCCAGTTCGCCGGCCAGGGCGGCTGAGCAGCGAACGTTCGCGGCGCGGCGCCTTCAGGGCGAGCCGCGTCGCTCAAGCGGCGGGCGCGGCGAGCTTCGACTCGCCGCGTTCGGCGCGCTCGCGAATGTGCGCGGCGATCTGCGTCGCACCGCCTTCCCAGACGGCCACGCGCCGACGTCCGGCTGCCTTGGCGGCATACAGCGCACGATCGGCGGCGAGCATCAGCGCGGCCGGATCGGGCGCGCCGGAGGAGAGCGCGGCGACGCCGGCGCTCGTGCTGAGCTCCGGTCCCGAGCCGGACGGACGGGCAGCCAGCTCGCGGCCGATCCGCTCGGCGAAGGCGACGGCCTCCTGGCGGCCGACGCCGAACAGCACAACGCCGAACTCCTCGCCGCCGACGCGCGCGAGCGTGTCGCCGCCGCGCAGCTCGCGCTGCAGCAGCGTGGCGAACTCGCCCAGCACGCGGTCGCCCTCGGCGTGGCCGTAGCGGTCGTTGACCTGCTTGAAGTGATCGAGGTCGAACGTGACGAGCGCGAGCGGCAGCCCGCTGCGGCGCGCGCGGTCGCACTGCTCGCGGAACTCGAGGTCGAACGCGCGCCGGTTGTACAGCCCGGTCAGGTAGTCGGTGTCGGCGGCCCGCTCGAGCTGGCGGATCACGGCGGAGACGTGCTCGGCGAGCAGCTTGACGACGAGTGTGGTGAGCGTGACAGACACGCCGACGCCCATGAACAGCCCGGGCTTCATCGGGTCGTGTGACCAGATGAACACGGCCAGGCCGAGCGTCACCCACATCAGGGCGAGGTCGAAGACGACCTCGCGACGCGTGCAGAAGTAAGCCGAGAAGACGAGCGGCCAGAGGTAGAAGAAGGGCGTCGCCTCGATCGGGCGCGTGACGGCCATCAGCGCGCTGACGAGCAGGACGCCGTAGAGGATCGTCACGCGCGAGACCCAGCGACGGCCGGGGCGCAGCACGGCGACGATCACGGCGCCTAGCGCCAGCAGCAGGGCGATGACCCTGATCGCCGGGTGGTCGCTGGTGTTCGGGTCGGGCAGCGGCAGCGTCGCGAGCAGCGTGGCGGAGCCGAGCAGGAACATCGCGACGCCGACCCAGCGCATCAAGTGCTCGGCCGTGTGAGGGTCGGCGGATAGGTCGTCGCGGGCGGCGGCGGATACGAACGGCGCGCCTGGCCCGGGCTTCGGGCTGGCCATGCGTCCTTCTCGGCCGCAGGCGGCGGAGCCTTGAATCGCGTGACGCGGGCTCGGCCGAACTTTCAGTCGCAGGCGCCCGCGAGCCGGGATGGATCCGCCCCCGCGCAGCGATTGGGCAACGAGGTCGTTGACTGCGGCTTGACAAACAGCGACAATCGGCGCGTGGCCAACCCGGACCGGCTGACGGCGCTCGACTCGACCTTCCTGCACCTGGAGGACAACTCCACGGCGCACATGCACGTGGCGTCGGTGATGGTCTTCGAAGGCACGGCGCCGACGCCGCAGGAGCTGGTCGACCACATCGTCAGCCGCCTGCACCTCGTGCCGCGCTACCGCCAGCGCCTGGCCTACGTCCCCTACGGACAGGGCCGGCCGGTGTGGGCGGACGATCCGCACTTCAACCCGCGCTACCACATCCGCCACACGGCGCTGCCGAAGCCGGCCGACGACAAAGCGCTCAAGCAGCTGGCGGGGCGCCTGTTCTCACAGCGCCTGGACCGCTCCAAGCCGCTGTGGGAGATCTGGCTGGTCGAGAAGATGGCCGGCGAACGCTTTGCGCTGATCGCCAAGACCCACCACGCGCTGGTCGACGGGATCTCGGGCGTGGACATCACGACGGTGCTGTTCGACACGGCGCCGGATCCGGTGCCGACCTCGCGCCCGCCGATGCCGTGGACGGCGAAGCCGCTGCCGGGCCAGGCGAAGCTGCTCGGCGAGGCGCTGCGCGAACGCACGACGGTCCCGGCCGAGATCGTGCGTGGCGCGCGCCGGCTGCTGCGCGCCCCGCGCCGCGCGGCCACGCAGCTCGTGGACGGCCTGACGAGCATCGGCGCGACGACGATCGCGGGCGTCAAAGCGCCTGCCCCGGACAGCCCGTTCAACGTCGAGATCGGCCCGCACCGCCGCTACACGTTCATCGACGCCGACCTCGAGCAGTTCAAAGCGATCAAGGCCTCGCTCGGGGGCACGCTCAACGACGTCGTGCTGGCGACGGTCAGCCTCGGCCTCGGCCGCTACCTGCGCCGCGAGGGCATCGACACGGAGGGACTCGAGCTGAAGGCGATGGTGCCGGTGTCGGTGCGCGCGGACTCCGACCGCGGCGCGCTCGGCAACCAGGTCGCTGCGATGTGGGCGCCGCTGCCGGTCGGCGTGCAGAACCCGGCGGAGTCGCTGCAGCAGATCACGCGCTCGATGGAGGACTTGAAGCATTCCGGACAGGCGGTCGGCGCGCAGGTGCTGACGAACCTGGCGGGCTTCGCGCCGCCGACGATCCTCAGCCAGGCGGCGCGCCTGCAGGCGCGCCAGCGTTTCTTCAA
Source organism: Solirubrobacteraceae bacterium (assembly GCA_035473995.1). GTDB lineage: Bacteria > Actinomycetota > Thermoleophilia > Solirubrobacterales > Solirubrobacteraceae > Palsa-744. The sequence goes on along the minus strand of DATINR010000132.1, from coordinate 18,244 downwards.
CCTCGTCGTGACGAACGTGCCGGGCCCGCAGTTCCCGCTGTACGTGCTCGGGCGACGCCTGCGCGTGCTCTACCCGGTCGTGCCGCTGGCCCAGCGCCAGGCGCTGGGGATCGCGGTGATGAGCTACGACGGGCACCTCGGCTTCGGCCTGCTCGGCGACTTCGACGCGCTGCCCGGGCTCGAGACGATCGCGAGCGACATGAAGTGGGCGATCTCCTCGCTGGCGCGCGCGGCAGGGGTCGCGCCGCCGGCGAAACGCCGCGCCGCCAAACGCGCCTCCTCGGGCTCGGCGAAGAAAGCCACGGCGAAAGCCGCGGCGAGCAGCAACGGCGCCCGCTCGAGCGCGCGCAAGTCCGCTGCGCGCTGAGATGGCGCGCGCCGCCGGGACGGCGGACGCCCCGGCCGTCTGCGCCTGCCTGGCGAGTGCCTTCCACGAGGACCCGCTCTGGGGTCACTGGGCGTTCCCCGACCAGGCCACGCGGCTGGTCGAGCTGCCGCAGCTGATGCGCTTCTGGGTGCTCGGCGCGTTGCCACATGGATGGGTGCGGATCGGTGGGCGGGCCGAGGCCGTCGCCGTGTGGCTGCCACCCGGCGCGCCGGAGCTGGCCGACGAGGAGCAGGCCGGGTTCGAGGCGTTCCTCGGCCGCGCGCTCGGCCCGCGTGCGCCGGAGCTGATCGAGCTGTTCGACGGCTTCGAGCGGCACCATCCGTCGGACGCCCCTCACTACTACCTGAGCCTGTGGGGCACGCACCGCGACAGCGCCGGCAGGGGCCTCGGCACGGAGCTGATCGAGCAGTGCCTCGCGGAGATCGACGAGCAGCACATGCCGGCCTACCTGGAGTCGACGAACCCGGTCAACGTGCCCCGCTACGAGGCGCTCGGCTTCGCCGCGGTGGGCAGCTTTTCAGCTCCGCACGGCCCGGCGATCGCGTCGATGTGGCGCGAGGCCCGCTGAGCCGTCCGGCCGGATCGTGCGCAGCTCGCGAGGCGGCGTGAGCGACGACGGGCTGCGACGATGGGCGCGATGCGCATAGCGCTCTGCCAGATGAATGCGACGGTCGGCGACATTGCCGGCAACGCCGAGCTGATTCGCGCCGGACGCGCGAAGGCGCTGGAGGCCGGCGCGGACCTCGTGCTGTTCCCGGAGCTCGCGCTGACGGGCTACCCCCCGGAGGACCTGCTGCTGCGCGAGCACTTCCTCGCCGACACGGCGGCGGCGCTGCGCGAGCTGGCGGCCGACACGCACGGGCTGGTCGCGGTGGTCGGCTACCCGGAGCGCGCCGAGGACGTCTACAACTCAGCCGCCGTGCTCGCCGACGGAACGGTGCACGCGGTCTACCGCAAGGTGTACCTGCCCAACTACGGCGTGTTCGACGAGGAGCGCTACTTCGCGGCCGGGCCGAAGGGCGCGGTGATCGACATCGGCCAGGAGCGCCTCGGGCTGACCGTGTGCGAGGACATCTGGGAGCCTGGCCCTCCGGCGAGCGACGAGGCGCTGGCGGGCGCGACGCTGATCCTCAACATCTCGGCCTCCCCCTACCACGCGGGCAAGGGCGCCGAGCGCGAGCGGATGTTCGCCCAGCGCGCGCGCGACAACCTCGCGTGCGTTGCCTTCTGCGCACTCGTCGGCGGCCAGGACGAGTTGATCTTCGACGGGCACTCGTTCGTGGTCGACCACACGGGTCAGACGATCGCGCGCGCGGCGCAGTTCGAGGAGCAGCTGCTGATCTGCGACGTCGATCTCGAAGCGGCCGCGGCGGCGCGCCTGCGCGAGGCGGGCCATCGCGCGAGCACGCGCTCGCCGATCGGCGCCGGCGGCGGTCCGGCCCGCGTCGCCGTGTTGCCCGGTCTGCCGGCATCGGCCGAGGCGGGCACGGGCGGGCGCCCGGCGGGCGGATCACTGGCAGAGCCGCTGCAGCCGATCGAGGCGGAGATCTACGCGGCGCTCACGCTCGGCCTGCGCGACTACGTGCAGAAGAACGGCTTCGGCCACGTCGTGCTCGGCCTCTCGGGCGGGATCGACTCGGCGCTGGTCGCCTGCCTTGCGGTGGATGCGCTCGGCGCCGAGCGCGTCAGCGTGGCGATCATGCCCTCGCAGTTCTCCTCCTCGGCCACGCAGGAAGATGCGCGCGCGCTGGCGGCGGCGCTGGGCGTGCAGGTGCACGAGCTGGCGATCGAGCCGGTGTACGACTCCTACGCGGAGACGCTGGGGGGCGCGTTCGAGGGCCACGAGCACGACCTGACCGAGGAGAACCTACAGGCGCGCATCCGCGGCAACCTGCTGATGGCGCTGTCGAACAAGTTCGGCTGGCTCGTGCTGACGACGGGCAACAAGTCGGAGATGTCGGTCGGCTACACGACGCTGTACGGCGACCTGGCGGGGGGCTTCGCGGTGATCAAGGACGTGCCGAAGACGCTCGTGTACCGCCTCTGCGCGTGGCGCAACTCGCCGCAGGCGGCCGCCGACGGACGCGTGTCCTCGCCGATCCCGGACTCGATCGTCGAGCGCGCGCCCTCGGCCGAGCTGCGGGCCGACCAGCGCGACGAGGACTCGCTGCCGCCCTACGACGTGCTCGACCGGATCCTGCACGGCTACGTAGAGCTGCACCGCAGCCGCGAGCAGCTCGTCGCCGAGGGGCTGCCGGCGGAGGAGGTGCAGCGCGCGTCGCGGCTGGTCGACCTCGCCGAGTACAAGCGCCGCCAGGCGCCGCCGGGCATCAAGGTCACGCCGCTTGCGTTCGGGCGCGACCGGCGCATGCCGATCACCAACCGCTACCGCGACTGAGCGGGCGGATGAGCGCCTGGCGCAACACCGGCAAGCGACTGCCTGCCCGCACGCGGGTCGGAGCCCTCGGCGTGCTCGCTGCGCTGCTCGCCGGCTGCGCGCTTGCGCTCGGCGCGTGCGGCGACACGCTGCAGGACCGCCCGATCCCGCACAACGCGCTGGAGAGCCTGATCGTCGCGCCCTACCCGGTGTACTGGCTCGGAGGCTCCTTCCAGGGCCTGCAGATCACCGACGCCTCGCACGACCCGAGCGGCGCGTTCTCGGTGCAGTACGGCGACTGCGTGGTCGGCGGGCAGAGCACGTGCGTGACGCCGGTCACCGTGATCACCTCACCCGACAACAGCTTCGTGGCGGGCGGCTCCTCGCCGCAGCGCACGGCCCCGCTGCGCGGCGTGCAGGCCGTGCTCGCGCAGCGCGGGCGCACGATCGCGGTCGCCACGGGCGGCGTCGTGGTCAGCGTCTACGCCGACAGCGCGCGCCTGGCGCGCGCGGCTGCACACACGATCGTGCCGATCAACGAGGTCGGCGAACCGGGCGCGCCGCTGCCTGCGCGCCTGCCGGACACGGGCTTCGCCTCGACGCCGCTGCCCTCGCAGGTGCCTTCGCCGCTGCGCGCGCTGCGCTAGTCCCGACGCCGCGCCAGCTTCCGAGCTTCAGCGAATCGGCGCGTCGACGCCCTCGGGCAGCGGCCGTACGGCGATCGTCATCCGCGTGAGCGCGCACGTGCGCCCGGCGTCGTCGCTGAAGCGGACGTCCCACACCCATGTCGTGCGCCCGCGGTGCAGGCGCGTGGCCTGCGCGTGCACGGTGCCCTCGGTCACGGGTCGCAGGAAGCTCGTGTTGTTCGACAGCCCCATCGCCATGCTGCCTTCGGGGATCACGGCCAGCGCCGTGGCCATCGACGCGACGGACTCGGCGATCGAGGCGTAGACGCCGCCGTGCACGAGCCCGGCGGGCTGCTTGAGCTCATCGCGAACGGCGACCTGCGCGGTGACCTGCTCGTCGTCGTAGGAGAGGATCTCGAGGCCGTAGAGCCGGTCGAACCCCTGCACCGACGCGGCTAGCTCCTGGGCAGTCGGCTTGGCCATCGCGGCGCCACGATAGCCTACGAATCCCCCTTCCCGCCGCCGCGAGCGGCCTACGGCAGGGGCGAGCCTAGATCGATGAGCCGACTGGACGACCTCCCCCCCGACCAGCGCGCGACGCTCTCGCTGCTCCTTCGCAGGGGCAAGAGCTACGCGGAGGTCGCCGGCATGCTCGACATCGACGAGCGCGCCGTGCACGATCGCGCGCACGCGGCGCTCGCCGTGCTCGCGGCGCCCCAGGCCCGTGAGCTGACGGCACCGCAGCGCGAGGAGGTCGGCGACTACCTGCTGGGGCAGCGCACAGGCGTAGCCGAGCGCCTAGCCACACGCACGTACCTCGACGGCTCGCCGCAAGCGCGCGCGTGGGCCACGGCGCTCACGGGCGAGCTCGAGCCGCTGGCAGGTGCACCCCTGCCCGAGATTCCCAACGGCGCCAGCCCGGCCGCGACGCCTGCGACCACCGCAACCGGAGTAGCCGGTACCCCGCCCGCCACGTCGCCTCGCCCGCCGCGCGGGGCCCGGCCCCGCTCGGCCTCGCCCGCGCGCATCCGCGGCGCGCTGCTGCTGGCCGCGATCGTCGCGGCGATCGTCGTCGCGATCGTGCTGCTGACCGGGGGTGGCGGTTCCTCGAGCGACTCGGCCAATTCGGGCGGCGGCGGCGAAACGACCGGCTCAGGCACCACGAGCACGCAGAAACCGCAGGCCAAAGAAGACAAGCGCATCACGCTGACGCCGGCCGACGCCGGCAGCAAGGCGGTCGGCGTCGCCGAGGTGCTCTCCGAAGGCAACCAGTACGCCTTCTACCTAGCCGCCCAGCACCTCGCCCCCTCCAAAGGCAAGGGCTTCTTCTACGCCGTCTGGCTGTACAACTCGCCGTCGAGCTACGAGGCGCTCAGCCGCGCGCCCGACGTCGGCTCGAGCGGCAACGTGCAGGGCGGCGCACTGCTGCCCAAAGACGCCGCCAAGTACCACACGATGCTGCTCACCCGCGAGACGGCCTCGAAGCCGACCAAACCCGGTCCGGTCATCCTGCGCGGGGCGTTCGCGCTGCACTAGCCGGCAGGAGCGTCTAAAGCGAACTCGCGGCGCCGACTACGCCGCTTTGGCGCGCCGGGTTCCGCGTCCGGGCTGCGCTTTGATGCGACTCGACCGCACGATCTTGCCGGCGTCATTCACGACCCGGACCTCCCCGCCGCCCTCGCGACGCACCTGATCCCGTGCCCGCGCCAACGCCTTCTCCTTGGTCTCGACGCGGACCGCAGCGCGGCGGTCGCCCTCCCGGAGAATGTCCCAACCTCCCGAGGGGTGCTTCCTGACTTTTCGCGTGCTCGCCATTGGGAGCCTTTCTCGATCTCTCTCGACAACGCTTCTCATCTTACGCACGCCTGGTGACGGCTCGCTGAACGTGATCACTGCGGGACTTTGAGCGCTCGATCGCCCAGTGGGTGGCTGGTCGCATCGAAGAATCGCAACTCGTCCGTTTCCAGACGGGCGTAGATATCGGCCTGCCGTGCTGCGACTTGGCGTCTGTTGCCGGGCAGCAGCGAAATCGCGATCGGTCGCGTCGGATGCTCGTTCAACGCGTCGAGCAGATGGTCGTCCTGCAGCCCCAGGCTGCTCCCGAACACGACCACCGGCAGCTCGAGCTCACGCAGCGTCTGCAGCGCACTCGCAAGGTAGGCGTTCCCCTCGATCGCGCGCAGCTTGTCGCGCGCGGTGCCCTCGCTGACAAGCAACGGCCTGGCCTGCGGGTCGCCCTCGATCGGCTCACCGAATTGATCGAGCACGGACTGAATCGCGTTGCGGCGCAGCTTCCACGTGACACCGGATCCACCCACTACGAGATGGAGGGCGCCGTGAAGGAAGTAAACCGGCACCTGGCCCGCGTACACGTCCGCCCGGTCGGGGTCGAAGCGAAGGCCTGCCTGCCTGAAGTGATCGATGAACGGGGAGAAGCTGCCGCCGCATCCCATCGCCCAATAGAGCAGGAGATCGTAGGAGGTGCTGAAGATCCACTCGTAGCCCACGATCTCGTCGCGGATCCGCGTCAAGACGCTGTCCGGCACCTGAGTACGCGTTAGATGGACCTCGCGCACGGCATGACCCAGACCGCGCTGGATGCTGCGGTAGCGCTCAAAGATCGCATCCGTCGGCTGCGCCAGTGTCTCGTTTACACGGATCGCGGTATTGAGGTCGCTGAGGACCCGCTCGAAGTTCTCGGTGTCGGCGAAGAGCTCGAGATCCTCGGCGGTCAGCCCGCCATCGCGCGCGTGTTCGAACAGCGATCCGTAGGCGAAGGCCGGCCAGACGTTGACGCTCAGGCCATTCCCGCACAACAGCGCGGCGCCCGCGTAGTCCTCTGCGAGATCAGGCCAGAATTCGAGAGTCCCGTCGAGACGCGGAGCCATCTCGAAGTCCTATCACGCGATCCCGTCTGACTATCGGGACTCGTGCGCGGCGGAGACTACTAGCTTGCCCTGCCCCCCACCAGCTTCCCGGGATTCATGATCCCGGCCGGGTCGAGCTCGTCCTTCAGCGCACGCAGCGCACGCACGCCGCCCTCCCCCACCTCGGCGTTCATCCACGGCGCGTGATCGACACCGACGGCGTGGTGGTGGGTGATCGTCCCGCCGCCCTCGGCGATCGCCCGGCTGGCGGCTTCCTTGACGCGATGCCACTGCGCGATCTCCTCGCCCTCGTGCTGGCGGGCGATGAACGTGAAGTACAGCGAGGCGCCCGTCTCATACAGGTGCGACAGGTGGCACATCACGAGGCCCGGCGTGCCATCGTCGCGCAAGGCGTCGGTGATCGCCTGGCCCACGGCCGCGTGCAGGAGCTCCACGTTCGACCACTGCGTGGCCGTCTCGAGCGTCTCGACCATCACGCCTAGCGTCAGCAGCTCATCGCGCAGGTACGGCGCCGCGAAGCGCCCCTTCAGCCACGCCTCGCCGGGCGAGCGCCCGACCGGCAGGCCGCCGTTCTCGCGCGCGATCTGAAGCCCTCGCTCGCGCCGTGCGCCCGCCTGCTCGCCCTCGTAGCCGAAGATCGCGATGCAGCCGGAGCTGTAGCCGCGCGCGCGCAGGTAGACGCGCCCGAGCCTGCCCTTGACGCCGCCCGAGCCGGCCAGCGCCAGCGACATGCGCGTCTCGGCCTCGTCTGAGAGGCGCGCCACGTCGGGCGCCGCGCCGCGCTGGATCAGCTCGCGCAGCGCACTCGCACCGGCCGAGAAGCCCTCGAAGAAGACGCCTTCGTAGATCCGCTGGCGCGGCGCCGGGCGCACGCGCAGCGACAGCTCGGAGATCACGCCCAGCGTGCCCTCCGAGCCGATCAGGAGCTGGCGCAGCGAGGGGCCGGCCGCGCTCGCGGGCAGTGCCGGCAATGCGATCTCGCCGCTCGGCGAGCTCATCCGCAGCCCGGCGATCATCTGCTCGATCCTGCCGTAGCCCGTCGAGGCCTGCCCCGCCGAGCGCGTCGCCGCGCAGCCGCCGAGCGAGACGTACTCGTAGGACTGCGGGTAGTGCCCGAGCGTGAGGCCGCTGCTTGCCAGGTGGCGCTCGAGCGCGGGCGCGCGCATGCCGGCTCCCACCGTGACCGTGCGCGACTCGGCGTCCAGGGCGATCGGATCGCCCATGCGGCTCGTGTCGAGCGCGATCACACCCGCATGCCCGCCGCGCAGCGGCGAGACGCCGCCGACGACGCTCGTGCCGCCGCCGAATGGAACGACCGCCAGGGAGCTCTGCGCGCACAGCGCCAACAAGGCCGTCAGCTGCTCGGCGCCGTCCGGCAGCACGACCGCGTCCGGCGCCCCGTCCGGTTCGCCCGCGCGTATCCGCACGAGGTCCGGATAGCCCTTGCCGGCGGCGTGCAAGACGCGTTCGGAGTGATCGGCGCGAACGTGCTCGGAGCCGACGATCGTGCGCAGCCGGTCGAGCGTCGCCTCGCTCAACGCCGAGGGCTCGAGCTGCACGCGCGAGAGCGCCACCGGGGGACGCGGGGGCGGCAACGTGCCGACCGCCTTGCTCAGGAACGACAGCGCCTCGCCCGGCAGCGCGGACGGATGCTCGGGGTCGCCCCAGCCCCACCAGCGCATCCGCGGGATCCCCTGCTCAGCCACCGATCCGCTCCAAGCCGTCGAGCGCCTCGTCGAGCGTCTTCAGCGCCGCGCGGCTGACCATGAAGCCGCCGAAGCGCGGGAAGAAGCCGGTCAGGCGCTGGTGCAGCTCGATCGTCACGCGCGTGCCCGCCGGCGCAGGCCCCGAGCCCGCCTCGGCCGGCTCGAGCGTCACGCGCGTGCGCGCCTCGCTCAGCAGTCGTGCGAACGGGGTCCCCTCGAGCTGCTGCTCCCACGTGACCGAGTGCCCCGTCTCCTCGCTCTGCAGCACGCGGAAGTCGGCGCGCACGAGTTTGCCCTTGGCCGTGCGCATCACCTCGGTGAAGGCCTCGCCGTCGACGTCCTCCACGCGATCCACGCGCGGCCACCAGCGCGGCAGGTGGTGCGGATCGCCGATCAGCTCCCACAGCTCCGCCAGGGGCAAGGCGATCGTGCGGCTGCGGATTGCGCTCGGCACGGGCTTCTGGCTCTCCGGTGCCGCCCGGCCTAGGCGTCGTAGCTCAGCAGGGAGTGCGTTGCGCGCGGCGCCAGGCGCTCGCGGCCGTCGAGGAACGCCAGCTCGACGAGGAAGCCGCAGCCGACGACGTCGCCGCCGAGTGCCTCGACCAGCTCGCACAGCGCCAGCGCCGTGCCGCCCGTCGCGAGCAGGTCGTCGTGCACGAGCACGCGGCGACCGTTCTGGACCGCGTCGGTGTGCAGCTCGAGCTGGTTCGTTCCGTACTCCAGTTCGTATTCGGCGCTGATCGTCTCGTAGGGCAGCTTGCCCGGCTTGCGCGCGAGCACGAAGCCCGCGCCCAGCTCGAGCGCCAGCGCCGGTCCGAGCAAAAAGCCGCGCGCCTCGGCCGCGATCACGCAGTCGACCTGCAGCGGGCGCGCGAGCTCGGCCAGCGCGCGCACCGCCTCCGCGAGCGCGCCCGCGTCGGCCAGCAGCGGCGTGATGTCCTTGAAGTTGATCCCACCGCGCGGGAAGTCGGGGATCTCGCGGATCAGCCGCCGCATGTCCTGTGCGGGCTCCGCGCCCGGCGTGGCGCCTGCCCGCTCGGCCGCCATCAGCGGACGATCTTGCGCAGGTCGCGCACGAGCAGCAGGTGCTTCAGGTGCGTCGCCACGGCCGCCAGGTTCTCGAGCGCCTCGACCGCCTCCTTGCGCCGCTCCGGGTTGCGCGAGCGCAGCGCCGGCGCGAGGATCTGCTGCAGCAGGTTCGCCTCGCGGTCGGCCGAGGAGCGGAACACGCGCAGGTTGCGCCCGCCGACGCCGTAGCGCGCGAGCTCGGCGACCGCCGCGACGATCTCGCGCTCGGTCTCGTCGAAGTAGCGCACGCCGCCGCGCAGCTCGCCCTTGACGACGCCGTAATCTTCCAGCTCGCGCACGAGCTTCTCCTCCGCGTGGGTGTCTTCGAGCACGTCCTCGAGCGAGTAGAGCGCACCGCTCGCCTCGCGCACGCTGACGCTCGGCCGAAGCGCGCGCATGCCCTCGCGCGCGACCCTTCCCGGAGCGGGCGCCGGCTCTCCCTCCGAGCGCCCCGCCGCGAGCTCCTGACGGATCACCCGCAGCGGCAGGAACTCGTCGCGTTGCATGCGCAGGATCGTGCGCAGGCGCGCCACGTCGCCCTGGCCGTAGAGCCGGTAGCCGCCCGGCGTGCGCCGCGGCGTCAGCAGCTTCTGGTCCTCCAAGTAGCGGATCTTCGAGATCGAGATGTCCGGGAACTCCTGCAAGAGCGCCTTGCAGACGGCGCCGATCGTCAGCGACTTCTGCCGCGCTCCGCCCTCGCCCTCGCTGTCTTGTGCCGCACGGGCGCGCGAGCTCGTGGCCGAGCCCGTCTCGCGCTCGAGCTCCTCTACGTCGACCTGTGGCGCGCGCGTGCTCGCCATCAGCGCACGTGGAAGGTCAGCTTGTACTTGCCGATCTGCACCTCATCGCCCTCCTCCAGGCGCTGAGACTCGATCCGCGAGCGGTTCACGTAGGTCCCGTTGAGCGAGCCCATGTCGTCGAGGTACCACTGGTCGCCGCGACGAATCAACAGCGCGTGGTCGCGCGAGACGGTGACGTCGTCGAGGAACACCTCCGCGTCGGGACGGCGCCCGATGCTCGTGCGCTCGCGGTCGACGGCGAAGCTCTCGCCCACACGACCGCCGCCTGCGCGGATCACGAGCGCCGGGCCTCGCGCCGTGACCTGCTCGATCTCGACCGGGACCAGCTCGCCGTCGTCGTCGATCCGGTAGGTCGCCGTGACCGGCTCGCCCGCCTCCTGCGCGCGCTCGAGCAGCGCGCCGCAGCGCTGGCAGTAGTTGGCGCCCTCGGCGTTGAGGAAGCCGCACTCCGTGCAATGCAGGGCCATCCGGCCGCTCCGCGCTAGGCCTGCGCCCGCGGGCGCGCCGACTGCGAAGGCGCCAGGCTCATCCGGCGGCGTCCTCGGAGCCCGAGTCGGGCTGACGATGGGCGAGGATGTCGGTCAGCTGCTGCACGTCGTCGCCCGTGATCAGCACTTCGCCGCCCTCGTGCTTCTTGCGCAGGCGGTTGACCAGCTCGGCGCGCAGGATGTCGATCTTGCCGTGCAAGATGCGCCGCTTGTAGGAGACCTCGGTCTCTTCCTCGGTCAGCTGACGGATGACGTCTTTGAGTTCGACATCCGTGAGCGAGCCAAGATCGGGAAACGTCTCGTCCATCGGGGGCTCTCTCCTCGTGCGGGCTTGGGCCGGCCCTGCACGAGAGCGTCCGTGCGGCCAGCAGGAGCGCCGAGTATAGACCAAAAGGTCAGGCTGAGCTTGAGGCTAGGAGCCCCCTGCAGCACTACCTGCAGCATGCTTCGCCGCGCGCGTTTCACGCAGGCCCGTGCGCAGGTAGAGCGCCGTCGCGAGGAGCGCCAGCGCGAGGCCCACGTAGAGCATCACCTCGCCCGCTTTGCCCAGCCCGACCATCGCGAAGAAGAACGAGCCCATCACAGGCGCCACGGCGAGGCGCCCTGGCCAGTTGATGCGCAGCTCGACGCCGTGGCGCAGGCCGTATCGCCCGAGCGCGAGCATCGCCAGCTCGCGCGCCGCGAGCACCGCCAGCGCCCAGCGCGGCAAGAGCTCAAAGCGCCAGCAGACGACCGCGCCCGAGACGACCAGGAGGCGGTCGGTGACGGGGTCCATCAGCGCACCGAGGCGGCTGTACTGGCGCGTCACGCGCGCCGCGATCCCGTCCGCGTAGTCGCCCCAGCCGATCACCGCGAACAGCGTCGCCGCCAGCGCATCCACGCCGTCCTCGCTCGACAGCGCCACGATCAGGAAGGCCGGGATCAGCGCCAGGCGCGTGAAGCCGATCGCGTTGGGGATCGTCCACGGCCGCAGCGGGCTGCCGCTCTGCGTCGCCGCCGGCGGCGGTCCCGAGCGGTCGAGGCCCGACAGGCGTGCGAACGTCAGCCGGCCGCGTCGCGTGGGCGCTGCATCCGGATCGGCCCCGGCCCCGGCGCCTCGCCCTCCGTCCCCTACGGGAGGCTCTGCCACAGCTCGTCCACCGCGCGCAGCAGCTCCTGCGGCTCGGCCGTCAGCGACAGTCCGGGCGCCTCCCTGCGACCGCGACGCAGCTGCACCTCGATCTCCCCCGACTCCAGCGAGCGGCGCCCGACGGTCAGCCGCAGCGGGCAGCCGAGCAGCTCGGCGTCGGCGAACTTCTCCCCCGGACCGAGCTCGCGGTCGTCGTAGAGCACCTCCACGCCGCCGTCGCGCAACGTCTCATACACCCCGTCCGCGGCGGCGCGCTCATCCGTGCCGGCCTTGCCCAAGGCCACGAGTTGCACCGCGAACGGCGCCAGCGCGCGCGGCCAGGAGATGCCGTGCTCGTCGGCGAACTGCTCGACCGCGGCCGCCACGATCCGTGCCGGCCCGATCCCATAGGAACCCATCCAGATCAGCTGCTCGCTGCCGTGCTCGTCCAGGTAGGTCGCGCCGAGCGGCTCTGAGTAGCGCGTGCCGAGCTTGAAGATGTTGCCGATCTCGATCGCCGGCTCGATCCGCAGCGGCTCCCCGTCGAGCGTGTAGCCGTCACCGGCCTTGGCGACGCGCGGGTCGTCCAGCGCGACCTCGACGTTCGCCGCGTAGCCGTCGGCGAGCGCCACCTCGTCCTCGCCCGCCGCGCATGGCGCCATGTACTCGTGCGCGCCGTGGCCGCCCATCATGCCGACGTCCGACTCCACGCGATGCCAGCGCAGTCCCGTGCGGTCCATGATCCGGTCATAGGCGCCGACGTGCAGCTGATAGCGCTCGTCGAGGCCCGCTCGGTCGCGGTCGAAGGTGTAGGAGTCCTTCATGATGAACTCGCGCGTGCGCAGCACGCCGGCTCGCGGGCGTGCCTCGTCTCGCTCCTTGACCTGGAAGTGGTAGAGGATCAGCGGCAGGTCGCGGTAGGAGCGCACGAGCTGCGCGACGTGGAACGTGACCGCCTCCTCGTGCGTGAGCGCCAGCACGAGCTCCGAGCCCTTGCGGTCGGACAGCTTGAACAGCTCCTCGATCTCCAGACGACCCGTCTTGCGCCACAGCTCGGCCGGCTGCAGCACGGGCATCAGCATCTCCTGGCCCCCGATCGCGTCGATCTCCTCGCGCACGATCTGCACGACCCGCTCGTGCACGCGCCAGCCGGCCGGCAGCCAGGTCCACATGCCGGCGCCGATCTGGCGCACGAGCCCGGCGCGCACCATCAGCTTGTGCGAGATCGACTCCGCGTCGGCCGGCGGCTGCTTCTCGGTGGGCAGGAGGTATTCGGAGAGGCGCGTCATCGCTCGATCGTGGCCTACGCACGCCACGGATCATCGAGCGTATACGCCAGCCCCTACACGCGGCCTCCCGGCCCGGCCACCATGCCGGCTGGTCGAACCGGGAGTCGGCTCCGCTATGTCGGCTCAACGAGGGGGATCGGTGCGAGCCGGCGAAGCCGTGCGCCGAAGGCGCCACCACGCGGTATCCGCATATTAGACACGCCCCTCCACAAGTCTCAAAGGGCGTTTACCACCCGCCCGCGCCCACCGCGCCCCGCCGCTCAGGCCCCGAGCAGCGCCGCCTCGATCTCACGCAGGCGATCGGTGTCGCCGCGGATGCCGATGATCGCGTCGTTGTAGAGGAACGCCTCGCCCAGGCGCACCACCGCGTAGGCGAGCACGCTCGGCTCGATCTTCGGCGCAAAGCGCCCCGACTCGACCTCGGCCTCGATCATCCGCTGCACCGTCGCCACCACGCGCGGCTGCGCGACCCCGCCGCTGGAGGTGAGGATGCGCAGCGCGCGCTCCTGCTCCTGCGCCAGAAACGCGCGCATGCCGTCGAGCGCCGCCAGCTGGCGATTGAACTGGTCGAACGTCGAAAGCAGCGCGCGCGCGCCGCTGCCCGAGGTCTCCGCGCGGATCTGCAGCAGCCGCTGTTCGCCCATCGTCCCCAGCAACTCGCCGAGCAGCGCCTCGCGCGTGAGGAACCAGCGGTGCATCGTCGCCCGCGCCAGTCCCAGCTCGCGCGCGATCGCCTGCACGTCGACCCGTTCGCACTTCAAGAAGCGCTTCGTCGCCAGCGCCAGCGCCGCCTCTCGCGTCGCCGCCGCCGGCCGTCCCGGCCGCCCCGTTGCAACCCGCGCCATCGCTTGAGGTTATCCGCAAGGCCTCTGATAGAACAGCGATCACGACCGAACTCGACGGAAACCCGACAAGGAGTCCCCGACATGGCCTTTTCCGTACCGCCGCTTCCCTACGCATACGACGCGCTCGAGCCGCACATCGACAAGGCGACGATGGAATTCCACCACGACAAGCACCACCAGGCCTACGTCGACAAGGCAAACGCCGCACTCGAGGGCACCGAGTGGGCTGAGAAGCCCGTCGAGGAGGTCCTGCGGAACCTCGACAGCCTCGGCGAGAAGAAGGGCCCCGTCAAAAACAACGGCGGCGGCCACTACAACCACAGCCTGTTCTGGGAGAGCATGAGCCCCGACGGCGGCGGTGAGCCCTCCGGCGAGCTGGCCGCGGCGATCGACTCTGCCTTCGGCTCCTTCTCCGACTTCCAGGCCAAGCTCAAGGAAACCGGCGTAAACCAGTTCGGCTCCGGCTGGTCCTGGCTCGTGCACGACGGCTCCGGCCTGGCGATCGTCGGCTCCGCCAACCAGGACAGCCCGATCTCCGACGGCAAGACCCCGTTGCTCGGCGTCGACGTATGGGAGCACGCCTACTACCTGAAGTACCAGAACAAGCGTCCCGACTACATCGACGCCTGGTGGAACGTCGTCAACTGGGACAAGGTCGCCGAGCGCTTCGCCGCCGCCGGCTGAGCCACTCGGGCTGCCGATGGGTGCGGGCCGCGCGCACGGCTCGCACCCGCACGACGGTCGCTCACCCGCACCGGCCGCGACGCATCTCACTTGCCCTTCACGCCACGCTTAGCAACGCTTTCTGAAAGCGCGCTTTCGTGGAGGGTGCATGGTTGGAGACCGACATACGCTGACGCGCCGGCAGCTGCTGCGCTCGGCCGGCCTCGTGACGGCCGGGCTCGCCGTCGGCGGCGTGCTCGACCGGACCGTCGCCAAATCGCTGCTCTCCTCGCCGAGCCCGCCGTCCCCGCCCGATTGGATCACGCGCCCCGAGCTGCGCATTCCCGCGCTGACCGTGCTGCGCAGCGAGCACGGCGTCTCGAGCGACCCGATCTTCATCGCCCCCTACAACGCGCCCCGCGGCCAAGCCGGCGCCGTGATCGCCGACAACAGCGGCGAGCCGATCTGGGAGAACCCGCTCGGCGGCAAGGTGACCACCAACTTCCGCGTGCAGCGCTATCGCGGCGAGCCCGTGCTGACCTGGTGGGAGGGATACATCGAACTCGGGCACGGCGTCGGCGAATACGTGATCGCCGACGCCGCCTATCGCACCGTGCGTCGCGTGCAGGCCTCGCGCGGGCTGCGCGGCGACCTGCACGAGTTCGTGATCACGCCGCGCGACACCGCGCTGCTGACCAGCTATGTCGTCACCAGGGCAGACCTCTCCGACTTCGGCGGCTCGCACGAGGGCACCGTGCAGGACGCGATCTTTCAGGAGATCGACCTCGCAAGCGGCGAGCTCCTGCTCGAGTGGCACAGCCTCGATCACGTCCCCTTCGCCGAGTCCTACGCCGGCGTGACCGCCGATTGGGACTACTTCCACATCAACTCCGTCGACCTCGAGGAAGACGGCTCGCTGCTCGTCTCCTCGCGCAGCACGCACACGATCTACAAGATCGAACGCAGCGGCGCGATCGCCTGGCGCCTCGGCGGCAGGCACAGCGACTTCCGCATGGCCGCCGGCAGCGGCTTCGCCTGGCAGCACGACGTGCGCCGCCAGCCCGACGGGACGCTGAGCGTGTTCGACAACGGCGCCACTCCCGCCGTCGAGAAGCTCTCGCGCGCGCTGATCCTCGACGTCGACGAGCAGGCGATGACGAGCAGCCTCGTCAACGAGTACACCCACCCGCGGATCCTCTCCGGCAGCCAGGGAAGCGTGCAGCTGCTGCCCAACGGCAACGTCTTCGTCGGTTGGGGCGAAGCGCCGCACGTCTCCGAATTCGACCGCTCCGGGCGGATGCTGTTCGACGCCCTGCTCGGCCACGAGTACCAGTCCTACAGGGCCTTCCGCCTGCCGTGGAGCGCAAGCCCGGCCGAGGCACCCGCGATCGCCCTGACCGGCAGACCCGGCGAGCGCATCGCCTACGCGAGCTGGAACGGCGCGACCGAGGTGCGGCGCTGGCAGTTGCTCGCCGGCGAGTCAGCCGCCGCGCTCGCGCCCGTGTCGAGTGTCCGCACGCAGGGCTTCGAGACCTCTGTGCGCACCTCCGCCGAGGGTCCCTTCTTCGCCATGCGCGCACTCGGCCCAAGCGGCGCCCCGCTCGGCCAGTCGGCCGTCGCGCTCGCCTCTTGAGCAGACCACTGGCTGACGTTCGCTGGGCAAGCGAGGCAAGGACGCAGGGAGTGTGGCGTACTTCGTACGTGAGCGACCGAGGACACAGCCTCGCGCCGTCCAGCGGGCGTCAGCCGCGGTTGAAGCGGCGGCCGGCCACTGGCGAGACGGCCTCGTCCATCGCCGGCGCCTGGGCATCGCCGTTCGCCGCGCCGTTGCCCGCAGCAGCGGCCCCTGCCGGCTCGAGCATCGACTCGAGCACCTCCGCCGCGCTCGCGTCGTTCTCCGCCGCCGCAGCTTCGAGCGCGGCGATCCGCTCCGGCGTCATCGCCGTCGCGTCCTCGTTCTCCTCCAGCCAGCGGCGCGCCTCCGCCGCCGCCGTCTCGTCGCGCTGGACCGTCTTGCCCGCCGCGTAGTAGCGGTCGATCTCCTTGAACAGCTCGTCCACGAGCTGCTCTGTGGGCACCTTCTTCAGCGGCTCGCCCTTGGAGTAGATCATCCCCATGTCTTTGGCGCCCGTGATGCCGAAGTCCGCGTGGCGCGCCTCGCCGATGCCGTTGACCGCGCAGCCGAGCACCGAGACCTCGATCGGGTCCTCGTAGGCTTCCAGGCGCTGCTCGACTTCGATCACCACGCGATCCATGTCGAACTGCAGCCGTCCGCACGTCGGGCACGCGATCAGGTCCGGGCCACGCTGGCGCAGCTTCAGCGCCTTGAGGATCTCCCACGCGACCTTGACCTCTTCCTCGGCGTGGAACGTCGACAGCGAGATGCGGATCGTGTCGCCGATCCCGTCCGCCAGCAGCGTGCCCAGGCCGACCGCCGACTTCAGCGAGCCCGACCACTTCGTGCCCGCCTCCGTCACGCCGAGGTGCAGCGGATACGGGATGCGCTCGGAGAGCAGCCTGTTCGAGGCGATCGTGTTCGGCACAGACGTCGACTTCATCGAGACCTTGAAGTTCTCGAACTGCAGGCGCTCCATCAGCTCGACCGTCTCCGTGGCGGCCGTCACCAGCGCCTCGATCGGGTTCTCGTACTCCAGCTCGCGCAGGTGCTTCGGCAGCGAGCCCGAGTTGACGCCCACGCGCAGCGGCGTCCCGTGCTGCCTGGCCAGCGCGATCACCTCCGCCACCTTCTCCGGGCCGCCGATGTTGCCCGGGTTCAGGCGCACGCAGTGCGCGCCCGCTTCGATCGCCTTCAGCGCCAGCGTGTGGTTGAAGTGGATGTCCGCGATGATCGGGATCGGCGACTGCGCCACGATCGTCTTCAGCGCCTCGGCGTCCTGCTCGCGCGGCACCGCCACGCGCACGATGTCCGCGCCCGCCTCCGCCACCGTGCGGATCTGCTCCATCGTCGCCGGCAGGTTCGCCGTCTCCGTCTTCGTCATCGTCTGCACCGCGACCGGCGCTCCGCCGCCGATCGGCACCGGGCCCACGTGTATCTGGCGCTCTGAAGCCATGCGCCCATTCTACGGAGGGTCCGGGCGAGCGCCCGGATAGCCTGCCCAGCATGGCCGAATCGGGCGCTCAGGACGTGTATGGAACCGCGCGCGGGCCGCTCGCGCGCCTTGCATCCCCCTTTGCCGCCCGCGCCCGCGCGCGCCGCCACGCCCAGTTCTTCGCGCTGACCGGGCTGCAGCCCGGAGCCCGCCTGCTCGACCTCGGCTGCGGGCGGATCGGCCTGCGCGCGCTCGAGCCCCGGCTCGACATCACCGGCGTCGACCTGCAGCCGCGTCCCGACTATCCAGGCCCCTTCGTGCAGGCCGATGCCACCGACGGGCTGCCCTTCGCCGACGGGCAGTTCGACCTCGTCTACTGCTCCAGCGTGATCGAGCACGTTCCGCCCGAGCGCCGCCAGGCCTTCGCTGACGAGCTGCGTCGCGTCGGGCGCGGCTTCTACGTGCAGACGCCCGCCGATTCCTTCCCGATCGAGCCGCATGCGCTGCTGCCCTTCGCGCACTGGCTGCCCGTGAGCCTGCGCAAGCCCTACTGGCGTCTCGGCGCCGCCGGGGACTGGGAGCAGATCTCGCTGCTGCGCCGGCGGGAGGTGGAAGTGCTGTTCGGCATGCCCGCCCGTCCCGAGCGCTTCTGCGGGCTCGTCAAGAGCTGGGTCTGTGTGCGGCCCGTCGCTCGAGCGTCGCGCGGGCCGGGCGACGCGCCGGGGCGCCCGCTCAGCCGCCGAGGCGGCCGATGTCGTTGCCCACGCCGTTGATCACCAGGAACAGCAGCAGCACGATCCCGACCGAGCTGTAGCGGTACATCGCCATCAGCGAGATGCGCTTGCCGCGGACCTTCTCCGCCACCGACCACAGCACGTGGCCGCCGTCGAGCGGCAGGAACGGGAACAGGTTGATCACCGCCAGCACCAGCGAGATGTAGCCGAGGAA
>DATINR010000131.1:0-1743 GCA_035473995.1 Solirubrobacteraceae bacterium | reverse complement strand
CCCGCAGCGGTTGCAGCGAGTATAGGCGCGCGTTTTGAACTTCGGTTTGCGCGCCTGCTTGACGCGTTGCGATGTCTTGGCCATCAGTCGCCGCTCTCTTTCTCGTCGCTGCCGTCGGCCTGCTGTTGATCTGAGTCTGACTCCTGCTCGGCGCTTGCCTGCGGCTCGCTCGCCTCGGCGGCTGCCTCTGGCTCCTCGGCAGGCTTCTCGTCCGCCTCGGGCGCCTGCGCCTGGGGCTCCTCCGCGGCAGGCTCCTCCGCGGCCGGCTCCTCGGTTGCGGCTGCCTCCGGCTGCTCGGCTGCCGGCGCCTCCGACTCCTCGGCCGGTGACTCCTCGGCTGTGGGCTGCTCCGGGGCCTCGGCCTCGGCGGGCTGCTCGTCCGGCGCGGCCGGTTTCTTCGCCGCTTTGGCTTTCGGTGCCGGCGCCGCTGCCGCTTCGGCCGCCTTGGCGGCCTCCGCCTCGGCGTGCGCCTTGGCCTCGTTCTCATCCGCCACCGGGTCATAGCCCTTCGGGCGGCCCTGGGGGGCGAACGGCATGCCGAACGCCTGCAGCAGCGCGAACGCTTCGATGTCGCTCGTCGCGGTCGTCGTGATCGTGATGTCGAGGCCGCGTACCTGGTCGATCGCGTCGTAGTCGATCTCCGGGAAGATGATCTGCTCGCGCACGCCCATCGTGTAGTTGCCGCGGCCGTCGAACGAGCGCGGGTTCAGTCCGCGGAAGTCGCGGATCCGCGGGATCGCAATCGACACGAGCCGGTCGAGGAACTCGTACGCGCGCTCGCCGCGCAGCGTCACGGCGAGGCCGACCGGCATGCCCTCGCGCAGTTTGAACGCCGCGATCGACTTGCGCGCGCGGCGCACGCTCGGCTGCTGGCCGGCGATCGTCGCGAGCTGTTCGGTCGCCGCCTTCAGCACTTTGGAGTCCTGCTTGGCCAGGCCGACGCCCATGTTCAGCGTGATCTTCTCCAGGCGCGGCGCCTGCATGTTCGAGGAGAACTCGAAGCGCTCGATCAGCGCCGGGCGAACCTCCTCGAAGTAGCGCGCCTTCAGGCGTGCCGGCGGGGCGTCTGTCGTATCCGTCGCAGCCATCAGTCGAGCTCCGCTCCGGTGCTCTTGGCCACGCGCACGCGCGAGCCGCCGTCGCGCTGAATGCGCACGCGCGTCGGGTTGCCTTTGGCGTCGAGCAGCATCACGTTGGAGATGTGGATCGGGCCCTCGCGCTCGATGATCCCGCCGAGCTGGCCCGCCGCGTTGGGCAAGGGCGAGGTGCTCTGGTTCTGCTGCGGGCGCACCGCGCGCTTGACCATGTTCAGGCCCTCCACGTACAGGCGTTCCTTGCCAGGGTCGACGCGCAGCACCTTGCCCGTCTTGCCGCGGTCCTTGCCCGCCGTGATCTTCACGTGGTCGTTCGAGCGAATCTTCATCGAGCGGCGCTTGCCGGTCTTGCTGGCCATCACAGGACCTCCGGCGCCAGCGAGACGATCTTCATGAAGTTGCGCTCGCGCAGTTCTCGCGCGACCGGTCCGAACACGCGCGTGCCGCGAGGGTTGTTCTGGTCGTCGATGATCACCGCCGCATTCTCGTCGAAGGCGATGTAGGTGCCGTCGTCGCGGCCGATCGGCTTCTTCGTGCGCACGATCACCGCCGTGACGACCTCGCCCTTTTTCACGGCGCCCTGCGGGTTGGCCTGCTTGACGGTCGCCGTGATCACGTCGCCGACGAATGCGTAGCGGCGCTGCGAGCC
>DATINR010000130.1:0-10640 GCA_035473995.1 Solirubrobacteraceae bacterium | reverse complement strand
CCGGAGATCGCCGACGGCCTGGTGGAGATCGCCAACGTCGCCCGCGAGCCCGGCTACCGCTCGAAGATCGCCGTGATCTCGCACACCGACGGCGTCGACCCGGTCGGCGCGTGCGTCGGCCCGCGCGGATCGCGCGTGCGCATGGTCGTCTCCGAGCTGCGCGGCGAGAAGATCGACATCATCCCCTTCAACGACGAGCCCGCCCGCTTCGTCGCCAAGGCGCTCTCGCCGGCGCGCGTGCGTGAGGTGCTCGTCGACGACGACGCCAAGCAGGCGACTGTGATCGTGCCCGACGACCAGCTCTCGCTGGCGATCGGCCGCGAGGGCCAGAACGCGCGCCTGGCCGCGCGCCTGACCGGCTGGCGCGTGGACATCCGCTCGGAGACCGAGTTCGCGGCCGAGGAGGCCGAGCACGGCTACGAGGAGGAGGAGGTGCAGGGTCGCTGCGCCGCGGTCCTCTCAAACGGTCGCCGCTGTCCGAACGCGTCGCTGCCCAACTCGCGCTACTGCGGCATCGAGAGCCACCAGGCGCTGGCGAACATCGACTCAGACAACGTCGCCGATCTGAACGGCGGCGGCGGTTCCAGCAACGGCGCTCCGTCCGAGCCCGAGACAGCGGCCGAGGCCGCCGTCGAGGAGGTCGCGGTCGATGTGCCCGCCGAGGGGGCCGAAGAGGTCGTCGAGTCGAGTGTTCCCGACCAGGCCACGGAGACGGCCGCCGAGGAGCAGGCGACATAGCGGTTCACGTTCCCCGACGCCGTTGCGTCGGCTGTGGACGGATCGCGCCGAAGTCGGAGCTGCTGCGTATCGCGGCGGTCAACGCGGAAGCCTCGCGCCGCACGCACGCCGTCGCCGATCCGCTCGCGCGGATGCCCGGGCGCGGCGCCTATCTGTGCCGCGCCGGCGATGGCGCGCGTCCGGACGAGCGCTGCCTGCAACAGGCCGAGCAGCGCGGCGCGATTGCACGCGCCCTGCGCCGTTCGCTTCCCGGTGGGCTGGTGCTGAATGACTCCAAGCTCGTAGAATCGGTGAGCCGATGAGCAAGAAGCGCGTACACGAAATCGCCAAGGAGCAAGGCCTCTCCAGCAAAGAGCTGCTCGAGAAGCTGAAGGCTGCCGGAATCGAGGCCAAGGCGGCCGCGTCCTCCGTCGAGGAGGCGCTCGCGCTGAAGGCGCTCGCAGGCGGCGCTCCGGCGACGACCAACGGGGGCGATCCAGCCGCCGCGAGCAAGGGCGCCACGGCGGCCAAGCCTGCGCCTGCGAAGGCAGACGGGGCGAAGACCGACGCCACGAAAGCCAAGACCGCCACGCCGCCGGCGGCAAAGGCTTCCTCGGAGACGAGCGCAGCCGCACCGGCTCCGCCCGCGAAACCAGCCGCCGCAGCGGCCCCCGCCGCGCCCGCGGCCCCGGCGGCATCGACTGCAACGGCGCCGCCGAGCGCATCGGCCGCTCCGGGCGCAGCGGCGCCTGCGGCGCCTGGGGCACCGGCCGCAGGCCAGCCCGCCCCGGCAGGCGGCGACCGCGTGCGCCCGACGCGCGACTCGCGCACGGGCGAGCGCACGCCGGGCGACATCGGCCCGGGCGGACGGCGCCGCGTCGTGATCGACTCGCAAGCATCGCGCCGCCAGCAGGGCGGGCCGGCCAACCAGCCGCAGCGGCGCCCGCGCCGCGGCCGTCGCCGTCGCGGCACCTACGACGAGACGATCGCGCCGATCGACAACGCGGCGATGGAGGCGACGGACGACATCCGCGTCAACTCGGGCTCGACGGTCAAGGACGTGGCGGAGTACCTCGGCGTGCCGGTGCCGGAGATCATCAAGAAGCTGATGACGCTCGGCGAGATGGCGACGCTCACGCAGACGCTCTCGGACGAGGCGATCCAGGTGCTCGCGGACGAGTTCGAGAAGAAGATCGAAATCGTCCACGCGGCGGACGACGTCGAGGTCGAGCCGACCTTTCAGGACGCCGAGGAGGACATGGTCGAACGCCCGCCGGTCGTCACGATCATGGGCCACGTCGACCACGGCAAGACCTCGCTGCTGGACGCGATCCGCACGACCGAGGTGGCGGCGGGCGAGGCGGGCGGCATCACCCAGCACATCGGCGCCTACCAGGTGCACCACGGCGAGAAGGAGATCACGTTCCTCGACACGCCCGGCCACGAGGCGTTCACGGCGATGCGTGCCCGCGGCGCGAGCGTGACCGACCTCGCGGTGATCGTCGTCGCGGCCGACGACGGCGTCAAGCCGCAGACCGAGGAGGCGATCGACCACGCGCGCGCCGCCGAGGTGCCGATCATCGTCGCGGTCAACAAGATCGACAAGGAGGGCGCGCAGCCGGAGCGCGTGCGCACGGAGATGACCCAGCACGGGCTGCAGCCGGCCGAGTGGGGCGGCGAGATCGAGTTCGTCGACGTCAGCGCGAAGACCCACCAGGGCCTCGACGGGCTGCTCGACACGATCCAGGTCGTGACGGACCTCGAGGAGCTGAAGGCCAACAGCAAAGCGGAAGCGTCGGGCACGGTGATCGAGTCCAAGCTCGACCCGGGCCGCGGGCCGGTCGTGACGGTGCTGATCCAGCGCGGCACGCTGCGCGTCTCGGACGCGCTCGTCGCAGGCGCCCACTTCGGGCGCGTGCGCGCGATGCACGACTTCATGGGCACCAAGCTCAAGCGCGCGACGCCCGGCCAGCCGGTCGAGGTGCTCGGCTTCGACGGCGTGCCCGAGGCGGGCGAGATCGTGCGCGTGGTCGAGAACGAGCGCCGCGCGCGCCAGCTCGCAGGCGAGCGCGCCAATCGCCTGAAGACGGAGGCGCTAGCGCGCCGCTCCGGGCGCAAGGTCTCGCTCGAGGACGTCTTCAAGCTCGCCCAGGAGGGCACGGTCAAGGAGCTCAGCCTCGTCGTCAAGGCCGACGTGGCCGGATCGCTGGAGGCGCTCGAGGACGAGATCGCCAAGCTGCCGCAGCAGGAGGTCGCGGTCAACATCATCCACCGCGGCGTCGGCGGCATCAACGAGTCCGACGTGATGCTCGCGGCGGCCTCGGAAGGCGTGATCCTGGCGTTCAACGTGCGTCCGGTGGGAGACGCGCGTCAGATCGCCGATCGCGAGGGCGTGGAGATCCGCTCCTACGCGGTCATCTACCGCGCGATCGACGAGCTGCGCGCGGCGATGCAGGGGATGCTCGAGCCGGCAGAGGTCGAGACGGCGCTCGGCCAGGCCGAGGTTCGCCAGCTGTTCCGCGCCTCCAAAATCGGCGTCATCGCGGGCTCGTTCGTCACCGAGGGCAAGGTCACGCGCGGGGCCAAAGCGCGCGTCGTGCGCGAGGGCACGGTCATCTACGACACGACGATCGAGAGCCTGCGCCGCTTCAACGACGACGCGCGCGAGGTCACGAGCGGCTTCGAGTGCGGCATCGTGCTCGCCAACTTCCAGGACCTGCGCGAGGGCGACGTGCTCGAGACCTACGAGACGCGCCTGCAGGAACGCGAGCTCTCGGCCTAGGCGGCCGGCTCGCCCAGGCACGGGCGCCGAGTGCGGCACCATGGATTGCGCGCCGCTCGCGCGGCGTGTGAGAGAAATCGGTCAGCGCTTCTTCGCGGTAGAGGTAGGTGAGTAGGATGAGCACAGGACGCATGCGTCGAGTGGACGAGGCGATTCGCCAAGTGATTGGCGACACGGTCGCAGGCGGTCTGAAGGACCCAAGGGTGGGATTCACAACGGTGACCGACGTAAGGACAAGCCCCGATCTGCGCCATGCTCGCGTGTACGTGAGCGTGCTCGGCGAGGACGGTGGGCCCTCCGGCTCAGAGCAGCGCGAGGCGACGCTCGCAGGGCTGCGCCACGCCCATGGGTTCCTGCAGGGTCGTGTCGCAGCCGAGCTGCGCTTGAAGCGCACGCCGGCGCTCGAGTTCGCCTACGACGACACGACCGACCGGGCGCTGCGAGTCGAGCAGATCCTCGACGAGATCGGCCCGGCGTGAGCGCGGTGGAGATCGCTACGGGCACACGCGAGCTGGTGCTGGCGCGGATCCGCGAGGACGAGCGCTTCGCGCTGGCCACGCACGAGCACCCCGACGGCGACGCGCTCGGCTCGCTCGTGGCGATGCAGGAGCTGCTGCAGTCGCTCGGCAAGGACTCGGTCATGTACGTCTCGCCGGACGACCTGCCGCTGCCGGAGGAGTACCAGGTGTTCGTGCTCGACGTGGCGATCCACGCGCCGCCGCCGGACATCGCCGAGCGCACGGTCGTGTTCCTGGACTGCGGCAACATCGACCGCAACTCGGCGGCGGTGCTGCGCGACGGCGCGCACCTCTTGAACATCGACCACCACCACGACAACACGCGCTTCGGCACGCTCAACCACGTCGTGCCCGACGCGTCGTGCACGGCGGAGATCGTGTGGGATCTGATGCACGGCCTCGAGCAGCAGCCGACGCCGGTCGCCGCGCAGGCGCTGTACATCGGGCTGATCACGGACACGGGGCGCTTCATGTACGAGAACACGGGCCCGCGGGCGCACCTGATGGCGGCGGAGCTGATCGAGGCGGGGGTCGACGTGGCCGACGTGTACCGCCGGCTGTACGAGGAGCAGCCGGTGCAGAAGCTGACGCTGATGGCGCTTGCGCTCGGGCAGCTGCAGCGCTTCGACGACGGCGAGCTGACGCTGGCGGCGCTGAGCGCCGAGGACTTCGAGCGGATCGACGCCGAGGAACACTACTCGGAGGGGATCGTCGACCAGTTGCGCGCGGTGCGCGGCACGAAGGTCGCCGTGTTCGTGCGCGAGCTGACCGGTGCCGAGCGCCGCGGCATGCGCAAAGTCTCACTGCGGGCGACGGACGACGAGGTCGATGTCTCGCTGATCGCGCGCGAACAGGGGGGAGGCGGACACCGTCGCGCGGCGGGCTTCTCGACGACGCTTCCGCTGGAGCAACTGATCGCCTTCCTGCGCCCGGCGGTGGCGGCCCAGCTCCACGCCACCAACTCCGACGGACACGCGGCGCCGACGCTCGCCTGAGCGGCGCGGTCGCCTCCGCGCAGCTCGGCTCCATATTTTTTTGATGATGATCAGATGATGGACGGCGTGCTGCTGATCGACAAGCCGGCCGGGATCACCTCGCACGACGTCGTCGCCAGGGTCCGCCGTGCGTTCGCGGGCGCGCGCACGGGTCATGCGGGCACGCTCGACCCGTTCGCGACGGGCCTCTTGCTCGTGCTCGTCGGGCGCGCTACGAAGTCCCAGGACCGCCTGATGGCGCTGCCCAAGCGCTACGAGACGGTCGCCCAGCTCGGCGCCGTCTCGAGCACGGGCGACACGGAGGGCGAGGTCACGCAGACGGGGCGCCTGCCGCCCGATCCGCCGCCGCTGCCGACGGGCGAGGTGCGCCAGCGCCCGCCGGTCTACTCGGCGGTGAAGATCAAGGGCGAGCGCGCCTACAAGCGCGCGCGGCGCGGCGAGCAGATCGAGATGCCCGAGCGGATCGTCACGGTCCACAGCTTCGAGCAGAGCTGGCGCGAGCCAGACGCCGAGCACCCGGGGCTGGAACGCGCCGGCTATGAGATCAAATGCGGCTCGGGCACGTACGTGCGCTCACTGATCGCCGACCTCGGCGACGCCTACTGCCTGGAGCTGCGGCGCACGGCGATCGGCCCGTTCGAGGTGGAGGATGCCGTGCTGCCGCCGGAGCGCGGCGAGAGCTGGGACGAGGCGGACCTGATCGAGCTCGAGCGCGCGCTGGCCATGCTGCCGGCGGGGCGAGCGGACTAGGCTTTGCTGCTGTGAAGGTCACCCGCCTGCCGGACGTGGAGCGCAGCGAGGGACGCAGCGTGGCGGTCGGCACGTTCGACGGGGTGCACCTCGGCCACCGCGAGGTGATCGCGGGCTCCGACACGGTGCTCACGTTCGACCCGCACCCGGTGTCGATCGTTGCCCCGCAGCACTCGCCCAAGCAGCTGACGACGCCGGCGCGCAAGGCCGAGCTGATCGCCTCGCTCGGCGTGGCCGAGATGGTCGTGATCCCGTTCGACGCCGAGTTCGCGAAGCGCTCGGCGGGTGAGTTCGTCGAGGACGTGCTCGTCGGCGCGCTCGGCGCCACGCGCGTGGCGATCGGCGAGAACTTCCGCTTCGGGCACAAGGCGCAGGGCGACCCGCGCCTGCTGCAGGCCGACGAGCGCTTCGCAACGACCGTGCACCCGCTGCTGGAGGTCGACGGCGAGATCGTCTCCTCGAGCCACATCCGCGGGCTCGTGCTGGCGGGCGACGTAGCCGAGGCCAACCGCCTGCTCGGCGCCCGCTTCCAGCTCTGCGGCGAAGTCTCCCACGGCGACGAGCGCGGGCGCGAACTGGGGTTCCCGACGGCCAACCTCGTGCCCGACGACGACTTCGCCTGCCCCGGGCACGGCGTGTACGCCTGCCTCGCGAGCGTCGCCGACGCCGACGGTCCGCTCGGTGCGGGCGGTGTCGCGGCGGCCGTCTCGATCGGCGTGCGCCCGACCTTCCAGACGGGCCGCGGCGAGCTGATCGAGGCCTACCTGCTCGACTTCGACGGCGACCTGTACGGGCAGTCGCTGTGCCTCGACTTCCTCGTGCGCCTGCGCGGCGAGCGCCGCTTCGACACGGCCGAGGCGCTCGTCGAGCAGATGCACCGCGACGTCGAGCAGACACGCGAGCTCGCCGCCGGCGAGACGGCCGGCGCCGAGCGCGTCGGCAGCGATTGAGCACCGGTCGGGCCGCTACCCGTCTGCTACCTTGTCTCGGTCCATGACCGCGATAACGACAGAGCGCAAGCGCGAGATCGCAGCCAAGTTCGGCTCCGGCGAGCAGGACACGGGTGCCACCGAGGTCCAGATCGCGCTGCTCACCGAGCGGATCAACCACCTGACCGAGCACCTGCGCGCGCAGAGCAAAGACCACCACTCGCGCCGCGGCCTATTGATGCTCGTCGGGCGCCGCCGTCGCTTTCTCGACTACCTGCAGAAAAAGGACCTGGACGGTTACCGCGCCCTGATCAAAGAGCTGGGTCTACGCAAGTAGACGTGAGCGGGCCGACGACCGGCGCGGAGCTGCGTCCTCAGTCGCTCGCGTGCAAAGCACGCCACGCTCCCTGCGTCCTTCACCAACCGCTTCGCGGTCGGTGCCGACTTGATCCTCGACCCTTGAGGCCAACCCGATGAGTGTGCTCGCTCCTGGTACGCCGGTCCCGCAGTTCAAGCTCGCCCGCGAAGACCGCTCGGACTTCACGCAGGACGATCTGAAGAGCGGCTACACGGTCCTCGTCTTCTATCCGTTCGCCTTCAGCCCCGTCTGCACCGACCAGCTGCAGATGTACGAGGGCGCGCTGGGCGAGTTCGCCGGGCGCGGCGTGACGCTCTACGGCGTCTCCTGCGACGCGAGCGAATCGCAGAAGGCCTTCAAGGAGAGGCTCGGCGTCTCGATCGAGCAGCTCTCGGACTTCGAGCCCAAGGGCGCCACGTGCGCCGCCTTCGGCGTGCTGCACCCCGGCGGCTTCGCCGAGCGGGCACTCGTTATCGTCGGCCCCGACGGCGTCATGCGCTGGAGCTTCCAGGCCGCCACGCCCGGCGAGCTGCCCGCGCTGAAGCTGCTGCGCGCGGGCGTCGAGAGCGCCCTCGGCGGCGAGCCCGCCGCAGCCTGAATCCAGACAAACCGCTGCACGGGCAGCCCGCGGCCATATCGCGCTCGCAAGAGCGCCATCAAAAACTCGCAACAGCTCATTCGGGGCCCACGGCAGCCGATAGCGCGCCGCCCCGGTTCGCTAAGCTCGTGGGGTTCGGAATCGAGAAATAGAAAAAGCGGCCGCCGACCGACGGGCGGTACAGGAAGGTAGTGAATATGAGCAGTGATGGAATTACGCGGGTCTCCGTGGAGATTTCCGGCAGCGAGATCTCGTTCGAGACCGGCAGGATGGCCAAGCAGGCCTCCGGCGCCGTCGTCGTCCGCCACGGCGACACGATGGTCCTCTGCACAGCAGTTGCAGGCAGCCTCCGCGACGTGGACTTCCTCCCCTTGACGGTCGACGTCGAGGAGCGCATGTACGCAGCCGGCAAAATCCCCGGCTCCTTCTTCAAGCGAGAGGGCCGTCCGGGCGAGAAGGGCACGCTCACGGCGCGCATGATCGACCGGCCGATCCGCCCGCTGTTCCCCAAGGAATGGCGCTATGACACCCAGCTGGTGGCGATCCCGCTGTCGATCGACCACGAGCACCCTTACGACATCCTCGCGATGAACGGCGCCTCGGCGGCGCTGATGATCTCCGACATCCCGCTGCCGACGCCCGTCGGCGCGGTGCGGATCGGCAAGGTCGACGGCAGCTTCGTCGTCAACCCGAACGAGCCCGACCTGCTCGCCGACGCCGAGAACCCCTCGGACCTCGACCTGATCGTCGCCGGCACCGAGGAGGCCATCCTGATGGTCGAGGCCGGCGCCAACGAGATCCCCGAGGCGGAGA
The DNA here is from genome assembly GCA_035473995.1 of Solirubrobacteraceae bacterium. Lineage (GTDB taxonomy): Bacteria > Actinomycetota > Thermoleophilia > Solirubrobacterales > Solirubrobacteraceae > Palsa-744. The sequence continues at coordinate 2,180 of DATINR010000130.1, read as the reverse complement.
TCCTCGACGCGCGCGACATCGCCCATGCCGAGATCAAGAAGCTCTGCGCGATGCAGCGCGACCTCGCCGCCAAAGTCGGCAAGGAGAAGAAAGTCTTCGAGACGATCGGCGTCGACGAGAAGCTGCTCGAGGAGATCCGCGCCTCGCACGGCTCCCAGCTCGACGCGGCCACGCAGGTCGAGGACAAGCTCGAGCGCCAGGAGGCGACCAAGGAGGTCGAGGCGGCGATCCTCGAGCACTACGCCCCGGCAGCCGCCGAGGCGGCCTCCGAGCACGAACAGCTCGCCGCCAAGGAGCGTCGCGCCGCCGTGCAGATGGCCTTCGACAAGCTCGAGAAGTCGATCATCCGCGAGCGCATCGCCGTCAACAAGAAGCGTCCCGACGGGCGCTCGGAGAACGAGATCCGCGACATCTCGATCGAGGTCGGCGTCACGCCGCGCACGCACGGCTCGGCGCTGTTCACGCGCGGGCAGACGCAGGCGCTGAGCGTCGTCGCGATGGGCACTCTGAAGGAGGAGATGCGCATCGACACGCTCGGCCTGGAGACCAAAAAGTACTACTGGCACCACTACAACTTCCCGCCGTTCTCGGTCGGGGAAGCCGGTCGCATGGGCGGCGTCAAGCGCCGGGACATCGGCCACGGCGCGCTCGCCGAGCGGGCGCTCGCGCCGATGGTGCCCTCGATCGAGGAGTTCCCCTACTCGATCCGCGTCGTCTCGGACATCCTCGAGTCAAACGGCTCATCGTCGATGGCCTCGGTCTGCGGATCCTCGCTGTCGCTGATGGACGCCGGCGTGCCGATCAAGCGCCCCGTCGCCGGAATCGCGATGGGCCTGATCAAAGAGGGCGACGACTATGTCGTGCTGACCGACATCGCCGGCGTCGAGGACCACCTCGGCGACATGGACTTCAAGGTCGCCGGCACCGAGCGCGGCATCACGGCGCTGCAGATGGACATCAAGATCACCGGCGTGACCTTCGAGATCCTGCGCGACGCGCTCGGCCAGGCCAAAGAGGCACGCACGTTCATCCTCGGCAAGATGGCCGAGGTGATCAAGACCCCGCGCGAGCAGCTCTCGCAGTTCGCGCCGCGCATCCAGACGATTCAGATCGACCCCTCGCAGATCGGCCTGCTGATCGGCAAGGGCGGCGAAACGATCCGCGGCCTCGCCGACGAGTTCGAATCGCAGATCGACGTCAACGACGACGGTCAGGTGCTGATCTACTCGGCCAACGGCGAACTCGGCGACGCGCTCGTCGAGCGCGTGCGCGTGATGATGAAGGAGGTCGAGGTCGGCGACGAGTACGTCGGCAAGGTCGTCAAGACGACCACCTTCGGCGCCTTCATCGAGCTCTCCAAGGGCACCGACGGGCTGCTGCACATCTCCAACGTCTCGCCGGGCAAACGCGTCGACACGGTCGAGGACGTGCTCAACAAAGGCGACGAGATCAGCGTGCGCGTGGTCGAGGTCGACCGCGAGCGTGGGCGCATCGGCCTGCGCCTCGCCGATGACCCGGACATCGCCGGCAAGTCGGTCGAGGAACTCGCCGGCGTCGGCACCGGTGGCGGCGGAGGCGGCGGCTCGCGCCCCTCGCGCGACGGTGGCGGACGCAACGGGCGCTCAGACCGGGGCCCGCGCGGGCCGCGTCGCGAGGGCGAGCGCGGATCCGGCCGGCCGCGTCGCGACCGCGACTGAGGGTCCGCTGCACCCAGAGCATCAGATAACCACGCTGGACTCCGGCGTGCGGGTGGTGACCGAGCGCATGCCGAGCGTGCGCTCGGTCGCGCTCGGCTTCTGGATCGGCGCCGGCTCGGCCTCCGAGCACGACGGCGAGGCCGGCATCTCCCACCTGCTCGAGCACATGCTGTTCCGCGGGACCGAGAGCTTCGGCTCGGAGGAGATCGACCAGATCTTCGACGCGATGGGCGCCGAGATCAACGCCGGCACCGACAAGGAAGCGACTTCGCTCTACACGCGCGTGCTCGACCACCATCTCGAGCGCGCCTTCGAGGTGATGGGCGAGATGGTCTTCCAGCCGCGCTTCGGCGAGCTCGAGACCGAGCGCGAGGTCGTGCTCGAGGAGATCGCCATGTACGAAGACGACCCGCAGGAGAAGGTCTTCGACGTGCTCGGCGAGGCCGTCTTCGGCTCGCACCCGCTCGGGCGCGCCGTGATCGG
>DATINR010000129.1:0-12178 GCA_035473995.1 Solirubrobacteraceae bacterium | reverse complement strand
GATCCGTTTGAGCATTCGCAGCGCCGCCTCGTTGGCGCCGCCGTGCAGCGGCCCGTACAGCGCGGCCACGCCCGCCGCGACGGCCGAGTAGGGGTCGACCTGGGTCGAGCCGACCGAGCGCACGGCGCTCGTCGAGGCGTTCTGTTCGTGGTCGGCGTGGAGGATGAACAGCACGTCCAGCGCGCGCGCCAGACGGGGATCGGGCTCGTACTTGAGCTCGGTCATTTTGTACATCATCCCGAGGAAGTTGCCCGCGTACTCGAGGTCGTTGTCCGGGTAGACGTAGGGCTGGCCCATGTTGTGGCGGAAAGCGAACGCCGCGAGCGTCGGCATCTTCGCCAGCAGGCGGATGATCTGGATCGCGCGCACGCGCTCCTCTTTGATCTTGTTGGCGTCCGGGTAGAACGTCGAGAGCGCGCCGACCGAGGCCACGAGCATGCCCATCGGGTTGGCGTCGTAGCGGAAGCCCTGCATGAAGTCCTTGACGTTCTCGTGCACGAACGTGTGGATCGTGATCTCGTCGACCCAGCCCTCGAGCTCGACTTTGTTCGGCAGCCGCCCGTTGATCAGCAGGTAGGCGACCTCGAGGTAGCTCGAGTGCTCGCACAGCTGCTCGATCGGGTAGCCGCGGTGCTGCAGGATTCCCGCGTCGCCGTCTATGTAGGTGATCGAGCTGCGGCACGAGGCCGTGTTCATGAAGGCCGGGTCGTAGGACATCATCCCGAATTCGCCCTCGTCGACCTTGATCTGGCGCAGGTCGCTCGCGCGCACCGTCGAGTCGGTGATCGGCAGCTCATAGGAGCGCCCCGTGCGGTTGTCGGTGACCGTCAGCGTGTCCTTCGCGCCGGCGCCGGCGTCCTCTCCTACGGACTGGCTCGCTGGGCCCGTCGAAGGGTCGCCGAGGAGGCCCTTCGCGTCTGCCTCGGTCTCTGCGCTCATCTGCTTCTCCTATCGACGGGTGGGCCGGATGCGGGGATTCCGTCTCGGATTATGAGTCAAGTCGACACCCGACCCCGGGGTGGGCGCACGCGGCACACGTTCGCGGCTCGTGCTCGACCACGCGGCTCAGCGGTGGGGCAGGCGCGTGCACGCGACGAGCGTGCGCACCCGTGCCGGCGACGGCGGTGGCGCCTCGCCGTGCGGGCCGCGGCGGCGCGGGCGCGGGCTCCGCGAGCGCGGGTGATGCGGGTGGCGCGGCCGGTTGCGCGGGCCGATGCCCCCATCGCCGCCGGAGGCCGGCTCCGGCGTCTGGCGCACGGCCCAGCGGACCAGCAGGAAGAGCGCCACGATCGGGATCTTCAGCAGGAACATCAGCCAGATGAACGTCCAAGTCGTCACGTCGCTCGATCATACCCCGCTGAACTGCGTAATTGCCCGCAACTCGACCAGTCGCACGTCGATCTCCTCGCGCGTCAGTCGCTGCACCCGCTCGGTGCCGAACTCCTCGACGTTGAACGACGCGAGCACCGTCGCATGGGCCATCGCGCTGCGCAGCAGATCGTCGGACAGCTCCTCCTGCAGGTGCTCCGCGATGTAGCCGACGAAGCCGCCCGCGAACGTGTCGCCGGCGCCGGTCGGGTCGATCACGGTCTCCAGCGGGTAGGCCGGCAGCGCGAAGAAGCTCTCCGTCGTGACGAGCGCCGCGCCGTACTCGCCCTGCTTGGCGACGATCACGCTCGGCCCCCAGGTGAGGATCTCGCGCGCCGACGAGACGAGGTTCGGCTTGCCCGTCAGCTGGCGCAGCTCGGCGTCGTTGAGGATCAGGCAGTCCACGCCCTCGATCGCCGCCACGAGCGAGTCGCGCGCGATCTCGATCCACAGGTTCATCGAGTCCAGCGCGACGAAGCGCGCCTCGGGCAGCTGCGCGCGCACCTCGCGCTGCAGGTCGGGCTGGATGTTCGCCAGGAACAGCACCTCGCTCGAGCGCGAGCTCTCCGACAGCTTCGGTGCGAAGCCCTCGAACACGCCGAGCTGCGTGTCGAGCGTCTCGCGCGAGTTCAGATCCCAGCCGTACTCGCCGTGCCAGAAGAACGTCTTGCCCCCCGCCACACGCTCGACGTCGGCGAGGTCCACGTCGCGGGTGCGCATGATCTGCAGCTGGCGCTCGCCGAAATCGTCGCCGACCGGTCCCACGACACGTACCTGCTCGAAGAACGATGCGGCCAGCGCGAAGTGCGTCGCCGCGCCGCCGAGCATCCGCTCGCGCTCCCCGAACGGGGTCTTTACCGTGTCATAGGCGATCGAGCCCACCACCGTGATCGACATCGGCGCGCACCTTAGAGCACCCCCAACGCCTCCGCTAGCCTGACCGCCCGATGCGCGCGATCCAGATGACCGAGTTCGGCGGGCCCGAGGTGCTCGAGCTGGTCGAGCTGCCGATCCCCGAGCCCGGCCCCGAGCAGGTGCTGATCAAGGTCTCCCGCGCCGGGCTGAACTTCGCCGACACGCACACGCGCACCAACTCCTACGTGCGCAAGGCCACGCTGCCGCTCGTGCCCGGCGGCGAGGTCGCCGGCGTGCGCGAGGACACCGGCGAGCGCGTCGTCGCGCTCGTCGGCGACGGCGGCTACGCCGAGTACGCCCTCGCCCCGCGCGAGCTCGTCTACCCGATCCCCGACGAGCTGGACGAGGGCGCGGCGCTGGCGCTGATCATCCAGGGCATGACCGCCTGGCACCTGTATCGCACGGCCGGCCACGTCGCCGCCGGCGAGAGCGTCGTCGTACATTCGGCTGCCGGCGGCGTCGGCTCGCTCGCCGTGCAGCTCGGCCGCGCGCTCGGCGCCGGGCGCGTGATCGCGACCGCCTCGAGCTCGGAGAAGCGCGCGCTCGCACTCGAGCTGGGCGCCGACGTGGCGATCGACGCCGAGGCAGACGGGCTCACCGAGCGACTGCTGCAGGCCAACGACGGCCAGCCCGTCGACGTCGTCTTCGACATGGCCGGCGGGCCCGTGTTCGACGCCTCCTATGCCGCGCTCGCCCCGTTCGGGCGGATCGTCGTCTGTGGGATCGCCTCTCAGGAACCCAACGAGGTGCGCACCGGCTCGCTCTTGCGCCACTCGCGCTCGGTCGTCGGCTTCTACCTGTTCCATACGCTCGAGCGCCCCGGGATGTTCAGCGAAGCCCTCGAAGACCTGTTCGCGCGGGCCGCGCGGGGGGAGCTGCGCACGGTGATAGGGGCCACCTATCCGCTCGATCAGGCCGCCCAGGCGCACATCGACCTGCGCGAGCGTCGCACGACCGGCAAGCTGCTACTGGACCCCTCCGCGTGAGCGCAGCCGCGCTCCTCCGAGGCCCGGACCCCGGCCCGGGCCCAGCTATGCGTAAGCTGCTTGCTTGCTGACAATGGCTACCTCCTTCGCCGATCTCGGTCTGTCCGAGTCCACACTGCAAGCGCTCACCGATGTGGGGTACGAGTCGCCAAGCCCGATCCAGGAGCAGGCGATCCCCTCGCTGCTGCAGGGTCGCGACGTGATCGGGCAGGCGCAGACCGGCACCGGTAAGACGGCAGCCTTCGGCCTGCCGATCATGGAGTACGTCGACTCCGAGAACCGCGAGGTGCAGGCGCTCGTGCTGACGCCGACGCGCGAGCTCTGCATCCAGGTCACGCAAGCCCTGCGCACCTACGGCGCACACACCGGGATCGACGTTGTCGCCGTCTTCGGCGGCGCGCCGATCCGCACCCAGCAGGCCCAGCTGCGCGCCGGCGGGCACGTCGTCGTCGGCACCGTCGGGCGCGTGCTCGATTTGATCTCGCGCCACTCGCTCGTGCTGCACGACTGCCGCTTCCTCGTGCTCGACGAGGCCGACGAGATGCTCGACCTCGGCTTCCTCGAGGACGTCGAGAAGATCCTCTCGCTGACGCCCTCCAGCCGCCAGACGGCGCTGTTCAGCGCGACCATGCCGCCGCCGATCCGCAAACTCGCCGACCGCTACATGTACGACCCGACGATCATCCAGGTCGAGGCCGAGACGCTGACGATCGACACCGTCGCCCAGTTCCAGCTGCCCGTCGAGACCAAAGCGAAGGCCGACAAGCTCGTCGAGGTGCTGCAGGCCGAGAAACCCGAGCAGGCGATCGTCTTCGTGCGCACCAAGATCCGCGCCGACCAGCTGTTCCGCACGCTCAAGGACCGCGGCATGAACGTCAGGGCGCTGCACGGCGACATGTCCCAGGGCTCGCGCGACGGCGTGATGCTCGCCTTCAAGGGCGGGCGCGTGCCGATCCTCGTCGCCACCGACGTCGCCGCGCGCGGTCTCGACATCTCGACCGTCACGCACGTGATCAACTACGACGTGCCCACGTCCCCCGACACCTACGTGCACCGGATCGGGCGCACCGGGCGCGTCGGGCGCTCCGGGCGTGCGATCACGTTCGTCGAGGACCGCCAGAAGCGCGAGCTCGAGGCGATCGAACGGCACATCGGCACGAGTGTCGCCAAATGGGAGAAGGGCGCGCAGGCCACGCCGACGCCCGTCAAGGAGCGCCCGCGCCGGCACTCCAAGCCGCGCATCTCGCGGCGCGACGCGCAGGAGCCCTACGTCAAGCTCGTGCTCGGCGGCGGCAAGGCGTCGGGGCTGCGCGTGTCGGACATCGTCTCCGCCGTGACCTCCTCGGCCGGCCTCGACGGCGAGGCCGTGCGTGACGTGCTCGTGCTCGACCGCTTCTCCTTCCTCTCCGTGCCCGCCGGCGAGGCAGATCGCGTGATCGACTCGCTCGACGGCCGCGAGCTGCGCGGGCGCAAGTTGAGCCTGCAGCTCGTCGGAGGGCAGTAACCGAGCATCATCGCCCGCAGGGCGACCATCAAATTCGAATGCGGGTCGGATGCGTCCCGCGGAGGAGATTCTTCATGTCCACGGCAACCATGCAGACCACTGAGGGCCCGATCGTCTTCGAGCTGTTCGACGAGGACGCGCCGAAGACCGTCGAGAACTTCCGCAAGCTCGCCGGTGAGGGCTTCTACGACGGGCTCACCTTCCACCGCGTGATCAAGGACTTCATGATCCAGGGCGGCTGCCCCGAGGGCACCGGCACCGGCGGTCCCGGCTACACCTTCGAGGACGAGTTCAACGAGCACAAGGTGGTGCGCGGAGCGCTCGCCATGGCCAACGCCGGTCCCAACACGAACGGCTCGCAGTTCTTCATCGTCACCACCGACGCCGCGCCATGGCTCGACGGCAAGCACACCGTGTTCGGCCAGGTCAGCGAGGGCATGGACGTCGTCGACAAGCTCGAGGGCGTCGAGACCGACGCCGGCGACCGGCCCAACGACCCGATCGGGATCGCCTCGATCGAGCTGTCGCAGTAGTTCCCGCCCGCTCCCCGAAAGCCGCCTCGGCGCAGTAGTCTGTTTGGCTACGAAGCCAGTACTAAGAGCGAGCAGACAGGGGAGAGACTGATGGCGTCCGTCGAGCAGGCCCAGACTGTCGAGCAGGAGCTGTCCAGCGAGAACGGCAGCCCAACCAACGGGAGCACCCCGAATGGCGCGCACGGCGTGGCGCAGATCGAGGTCGAGAACCCCGCCACCGGTGAGATCGTCGCCACCGTCCCCGACCTCGGCGCCGACGCCGTCGCCGAGATGGCCAAGCGCGCCCGCGCGGCGCAGCCGAGCTGGGAGGCCTATGGCTTCGACGGCCGTGCGCGCGTGATGCTGCGCGCGCAGAAGTGGGTGATGGACAACGCCGAGCAGATCATCGCGACGATCATCTCCGAGACCGGCAAGACCTTCGAGGACGCCTCGCTCGCCGAGATCTCCTACGCCGGCAACGCCTTCGGCTTCTGGGCCAACCACGCCGGGGAGTACCTCGAAGACGAGCGCGTCAAGTCCAGCCAGCTGCTCGTCAAGGGCAAGAAGCTGATCCTGCGCTTCCGCCCGCTCGGGCTGGTCGGCGTGATCGGCCCGTGGAACTACCCGCTGACCAATTCCTTCGGCGACTGCATCCCGGCCCTGATGGCAGGCAACAGCGTGATCCTCAAGCCCTCCGAGGTGACGCCGCTGACCTCGCTCTTGCTCGCCGAAGGGCTGCGCGAGTGCGGCCTGCCCGAGGACGTGCTGCAGATCGCCACCGGCCGCGGCGAGACCGGCGCCGCGCTCGTCGAGCACGTCGACATGATTATGTTCACCGGCTCCACGCGCACCGGCAAAAAGGTCGCCGAGGAGGCGGCCAAGCGGCTGATCCCGGCCTCGCTGGAGCTCGGCGGCAAGGACCCGATGATCGTGCTCTCAGATGCCGATCTCGAGCGCGCCGCCAACTTCGCCACCTACTACTCGATGCAGAACGCCGGGCAGACGTGCATCTCGATCGAGCGCGCCTACGTCGAGGCGCCCGTGTACGACGAGTTCGTGCAGAAAGTCTCTGAGAAAGTGCGCGCCCTGCGCGTCGGCAAGCCCGAAGGCCCGGGCTCCGTCGAGGTCGGCGCGATCACCTTCCCGCCGCAGCTGCAGACGATCGAAGACCACGTCACCGACGCCGTCGACAAGGGCGCGCGCGTGCTCGCCGGCGGCCATGCCTCCAAGCAGGGTGGCGGGCGCTTCTACGAGCCGACCGTGCTCGTCGACGTCGACCACACGATGAAGTGCATGACCGAGGAGACCTTCGGCCCGACGCTGCCGATCATGAAGGTCGAGGATGCCGACGAAGCCGTGCGCCTGGCCAACGACTCGCCTTATGGCCTCGGCTCCTCCGTGTTCACACGCGACGTCGAGCGCGGCGAGCAGATCGCCCGGCGGCTGGAGGCCGGCGCGGCCAACGTCAACGACGCGATGATCAACTACACCGTGCTCGAGCTGCCGATGGGCGGCGCCAAGCACTCCGGGCTCGGCTCGCGCCACGGCGCCGGCGGGATCCGCAAGTACTGCTCCCAGCAGGCGATCGTCGTCACGCCCAAGCTCGCGCTCAAGCGCGAACCGCACATGTACCCCTACAAGGCGCGCAACTCCAAGCTGCTCGCCGGCGTATTCAAATTCCTCTACGGCAGGGGCAAGCGGGACTAGCTTCGGCCGAGGGCCAGCTCTGCGCGCTCGGTCTCGCGCTCGAGCAGCGTGCACAGGGCGCTCACGACGCGCGGGTCGAACTGCGTGCCCGCGCACCGTTCGAGCTCCTCGCGCGCGGCCAGGTGGTCCATCGCCCCGCGGTAGGAGCGCTCGCTCGTCATCGCCTCATACGCGTCGGCCACCGCGATGATGCGCGCCTGCAGCGTGACCTGCTCGCCTTTCAGCCCGTGCGGATAGCCGTTGCCGTCGGGCTGCTCGTGGTGGGCGCCGACCCACTCGCGCACGTCCGTCAGGCTCGGGTGGCTGAGCACCTGCGCGCCAAGTTCCGGGTGGCGGCGGATCACGGCCAGCTCCTCTTCTGTCAGCCGGCCCGGCTTGTGCAGGATGCTGTCCGGCACGCCGACCTTGCCGATGTCGTGCAGCAGGCCCGCCAGGCGCACGCGCGCCGTCAGCTGCGCCGAGAGTCCCAGCTCGCGCGCCATCATCTCGGCGTAGCGCCCGACCGTCTCCGAATGGCGCGCGCTGCCGCTGAAGCGCAGGTCGATCGCCTCGGCCAGGTCGAGCATCACCGCGACGAAGCGTTCGGAGGCGATGTCGCGCGCCTCGCCCTCTCCCGCCGGCAGGCTGCGCATCGCCGGGTCGTGCAGCATCGTGCGATCGCCGCCGCTCCACTTGGCCGCTTGCAGCGCCTCCTCGGTCGCGCGCAGCAGCGCCGCCGCCGTCTGCCCGCCGCGGGGGTAGCCGGCGACGCCGAAGCTGATCGTGATCGGCACCGCGTCGGCACGGAACTCCTCGCGCAGCTCGCTGCGCAGCCGCTCGCCGATCACGAACGCGCCGTGCGCGTCCGTGTCGGGCAGCACCAGCGCGAACTGCTTGCCGCCGACGCGCGCGACCGCGTCGACGTCGCGCTTGCCGCGCTGCAGCAGGCGCGCCACGCGCTGCAACGCGAGGTCGCCGACCTGCTGACCCGAGCGGTCGTTGACTTCCTCGAAGTGGTCGAGGTCGCCGACGATCACCGACAGCCGTCCCTCGCGGCGGCGCGCTCGCGCCAGCTCGAGGTCGAGCAGCTCGCGGAAGCCGCGTCGGTTTGACAGGCGCGTGATCGGGTCCGTGCGCGCCGCGTCGAACAGCTGTGCGATCAGGGCCTCAACGCGCGCGCGCATCGTGCGGATCACGAGCGCTCCCACGCCCATCGTGCCCATGCCGACCAGCCACCACGCCGTGGCACGCTCGACCGACAGGTGCAAGAGCAGCAGCGCGCCATAGCCGATCGCCACGTAGGCGATCTGGGCGGCCATCTGCTTCGTCGTGAAGAAGTAGGCCGAGTAGAGGAAGATCCACAGATACAGGAAGACCAGCGGGCTCGGGCTCGGCGCCGTGAAGTGCCCGACGAGGGCGATCAGCGTGCTGCCGCCGGCCAGCGCCCAGGGCAGCACGCGAGCCTGCAGGTGCGCCGCGCGCCAGGCCAAGAGGCCCGAGACCACGTAGGCCGTCGCGACGATCGCCAGCACCGCCAGCACGTGCGTGCGCGAGGAGTGCGGCAGCGCGAGCGTCGCCAGCGCGAGCGTCGCGCCCGCCGCGAACAGCGTCGCGAGGATGCGCGCCCGCAACTCCGTGTCGAAGCTCACGCCCGCCTGCGCGTCGGGGGTCCTCAGATCGGCCAGGTCCGAATCGGCGAGTAGCCAGCCCATTGCCGTTCATTCGGGTCAGCCGCCCGATTTGCAGCGGATTTGCGGGGCTATCTCGACAGGTGTTGCTAGCGAAGCTCGAGCCCGAGCAGGCGCTCGAGCTCGGGAATCGTCTGCCCTGCGCTCGTGTGGTGCACCGTCGCCATGCCGAGCTCCTGCGCCGGCGTCAGGTTGAACGGGAGGTCATCGACGAACACGCACTCCGCCGCTGCCACCCCGGCGCGCTCGGCGCCGAGCTCGTACATCCGTCGCGCAGGCTTGCGCGTGCCCTCGACGCCCGAGATGACGACGCCGTCGAACAGCTCGTCGAACAGGTCGTGCGGGTAGCGGTGAACGCCCCACGAGTTCGACACGAGCGCCGTGCGCACGCCGCCCGCACGCGCCCGGCGGACCGCCTCGACCATCGCCACGTCCGGCTGCACGCCCGCGAACAGGCCATCGATCAGCCCATCCGGCTCGACGCCGAGCCGCGGCGCCAGCTGCTGCTCGAACTCGCCCTCTTCGAGCACGCCCTTCTCCAGTTCGATCAACAGCTCGCGAAACGACGGGTCCGAGGAGAAGCGGTCGCGCAGCGTCTGCGGATCGACGCCCGTGCGCTCGCAGAACTCGCGGAAGGAGTGGAACAGGTTGCTCGTCAGCACGCCGCCCCAGTCGATCAGCAGGCCGCTGCGCAGGACGGCGCTCGCACTGCCGTTCGGCTCAGCGGCCATACGCGATCGCTTCGGCCTGGCTTGCCAGTTCGAGCACGCCCTCGCCGAACGTCTTCAGGTACGGGTCATCCGTCGTACCCGCCACGGCGCGCTTGTAGTTGCCCTCCATGAACACCACCGACTTCCACACGGCCAGCGTCGTGTACCAGCGCAGGTCTTTCATCGAGCGGCCCGTGCGCTCTTCGTAGCGCCCGATCAGCTCTTCGCGCGTGGGGAAGCCCTCGCGGCGCGTGACCGTCGCGAGCGCCTCGCGCAGGCCGCCCGACGGGTCGTCTCGCTCGGTCCACATCATGCACAGGTAGCCGAGGTCGGCCAGCGGGTCGCCGATCGTCGCCATCTCCCAGTCGAGCACCGCCGCCAGCCGCGCCGGAGCACCCGAGGCGAAGATCGTGTTGCCCAGGCGGAAGTCGCCGTGCACGATCGTCGCCGGGCCCGACTCGGGCATGTTCTGCTCCAGCCATCCGCCGACCCGCTCGACGGCCTCGATCTCGCGTGTCTTGTTCAGCTCCCACAGACCCCTGAAGCGGCGCAGCTGGCGCTCGAGGTAGCCCGTGGGCTTGCCGAAGCCCTCGAGACCGACAGCACGCCAGTCGACCGCGTGGATCTCCACGAGCGCGTCGATCAGCTCGTCGCTGATCCGCCGTCGTTCCACCGGAGTGTCGATCGCCGCCGGGATGTCCGTGACGATCACCTCGCCCTCGACCCGCTCCATCACGTAGAACGGGCTGCCGATGATCTGCTCGTCCTCGCCGACCGCGAGCACCGCGGGCACGCGGGCGGGCGTGCCCGACAGCGCGCGCAGCAGGCGTGCCTCGCGCAGCACGTCGTGCGCGCTCGGCGGCAGCGGCGGGCGCGGCGGGCGGCGCAGCACGAGCTCCGTCTCGCCGCGGCGGATCAGGTATGTGACGTTGGAGTGGCCCTCGCCGATCGGCGAGGCCTCGATCTCGCCCTCGCCGAGCCCGTGGGCGTCGAGAAACGCCGCCAGCGGCTCGAGCACGAGCAGCGGTGGACGTTCGTTGCCCTCCGCCTCCGCGGGCGTCTGGACGATGTCGTCCGGTGCGATGGCTGTACTCACTGACCGAAAGCTACACGTCAATCGCCCCCGCCGGACCGCAACCTTGCGCCTCGGAAGGTGTCTCAAGCCACCATGCCCCGAATCAGAAAGCTCCTCCCCACCGTCGCCGCGAGCGCCCTCGCCGCGAGCGCCCTGAGCGCCGCCCCGGCGCTCGCATCCCACAGCCAGGCCAACTACTTCGAGGGCTCCAGTGACTTGCTGAATCCCCGCACGCGCCCGCACGCGCTGGCTCAGATGCAGACGCTCGGCGTCAAAGCGCTGCGCATCGAGCTGTACTGGAGCGCCGTCGCGCCAGGTCCGACGAACGCGACCAAGCCGGCGTTCGACATGACCAACCCCGGCAACTACGCCTGGGGCGAATTCGACACGCTGATCGCAGAAGCTCAGCGGCTGCACTGGAAAGTGCTGCTGACGGTGACCTCGCCCGCGCCGCGCTGGGCGACGTCGAACAAGAAAGCGCCCTATGTCACCAAACCGGACCCCAAAGACTTCGAAGAATTCATGACGGCCGTTGCTCGCCACTACGGCCCGGCCGGTGCGTTCGGCTCGACCGTCTCGCTGTTCTCGATCTGGAACGAGCCCAACCACCCGGCCTTCCTGCAGCCGCAGTGGAACACCAACGGCTCAGCCGCCTCGCCGCGCATCTATCGCGCCCTATACCAGGCCGGCTACGCGGGGCTCAAGGCCGGCGGCATCGCCAGCCCGAAGGTGCTGATCGGCGAGACGGCCCCGACCGGATACGAGCGGGTCAACTACAAGCGCGAAAAATCGAGGGCGCTGCTGCACGACGTCGCCCCGCTGCTGTTCCTGCGCGAAACGCTGTGCCTGAACAGCAAGTACCGGAAATCGGGCTCGTGCACGCCGCTGACATCGGCCGGCTACGCCCACCACGCCTACACCACGGCCGCCGGCCCGCTGTACAAACCGCGCGAAAAGGACGACGTCACGATCGGCGTGCTCTCGCGCCTGTCCAGCGCACTCAGCAAAGCCTTCCGCGCGCGCGGCACGACGTCGAACCTGCCGATCTACCTGACCGAGTTCGGCGTGCAGAGCAAGCCCAACCGCTTCCTCGGCGTGCCGGTCTCCCAGCAAGCTGAATTCGACGCGATCGCGGAGAAGATCGCCTGGAGCAACGCACGCGTGTCGGCCTTCTCGCAGTATCTGCTCGTCGACGATCCGCTCGGTGGCAAGCCCGGGTCGAGCGTCACCGGCGGCACGATCGGCTTCCAGACGGGCCTCGAGTACCTCAACGGCAAGCCCAAGCCGCTGTACTTCGGCTGGCCCGTGCCGCTGACCGTGTCGAAGTCCGGCCACGGCTACTCGCTGTGGGGGCTCGTGCGCCCGACGACCGGCGCCACGAAGGTCACCGTGCTCGTGCAGAAGAAGGGCTCGCGCAAGTACAAGACGTTGAAGACCGTCTCGACCAACAGCCTCGGCTACTGGACGCTGCACTCCTCGACCAAGGGCGCGCACTGGCGCGTGCAGTGGAAGAGCCCCGCCGGCGTCAAGTACGAAGGCCCCCCCATAGGGGCGCACTGAGCTGAGCGGCCTCACGCTGCCCTTACTAGGGGGCGATGGTCAAGTCGGCCAAGGACGCAGGGAGCGTGGCGTGCGGATGGCACGCGAGCGAGTGAGGACGCCGGCCGACGCCGGCCAGCGTCCTCCTAGCGTCTCCTAGAGTGGGAGGGCGATGCCTGAGTTGCCGGAGGTCGA
>DATINR010000128.1:0-7592 GCA_035473995.1 Solirubrobacteraceae bacterium | reverse complement strand
CGGGCGCGCGCGGCTCGCATCCGCTGATCGAGCGGAGCAAGCGCGCCGCGGCCTGATTCTCCCTTCCGTTCAGCGCGCGGCGACGCCGGACTCGACCTCGGCCTCCTGCTCGGCGAGCAGCCGCGTGGCGAGCACGCCGAGGGCGATCAACGCGGCGCCGACCCACCACGGCGCGGTGGCGAGCGCCAGCGCGAGGATCCCGACGGGCACGAGATAGCCGGTCAACGGGAGCGCGAGCTCGCGCACGGTCGAGGCCGGCTCGACACGTTCGCCGTGCTCGATTTCGTCACGCGCATGCGCCATCTGCGGGTACCACTCGGTGAAGCGCAGCGCGAAGATCAGCGCGGCGAACTGCACAACCCAGTTGGTCCACATGTTGTCGGGTTGGTCGAGCGGGCCGTCGCCGAGGAAGCCGACGGCTGCCGTGATCAGGAAGGCGCCCGTCCAGACCCACGTGATGCGGTAGTTGATGCGCATGAACAGCGGCGAGTCCCAGTGGCGGGGGTGGACGGACTCATGCGCGTACTGGACGGTGAAGGGCCTTTGCAGGACGATCGACCCGATCGCGATCAACGCGATCAGCACGTTCGAGAGGTCGCCCGACCAGCGCTCGAGCCAGTGCCGGGTCACGTCATCGACAAACAGGCCGACGCCGAACAAGGCGGCGAAGAAGGCGATCCCGGCGACGTCGAGCACCATCGGCTTGATCCCGACGAGCCGGTTGGCGGCGGCGATCACAAGCGCCGTGAGCAAGGCGAGCCCCGAAGCGAGCACAAAGCGCTGCGGACCGACGATCACGGACATCACGATCCATGGAGCGAAGTCGAAGAACGGGCTCGACAGCAGGCCCCGCGCGCGCTCAGCCATCGCCGGCGAGGCGCGCGACGAGCTCGGCGCCTTCGCGCGCCATGCGCGAGCGTGGCACGACCAGGTCGAAGCCTGCATCGCGGGCGCGCGTGCCCGTGTCGACGTCGACGTGCGAGTAGAACGCGAGCGTCTTGATGCCGTCGAGCAGCCCGTGCTCGGCGAGCGATTCGTGCACGGCTGCGCCGTCGAGCTGTGCGTCGGTCAGGTCTACGACGAGCACATCGGCCTGCGGCTCGTCAGGCGCGGAGAGCCGCTCGCGCAGCCGCGGCACGTCGCCGATCAGCTCGACCTCGTCGCCGGCCGCCGTCAGCGCTCCCTGCACACGCGAGCCGAACAGCAGGTCCGGGACGAGCGCCAAGACGCGCGCCATCGGCTACTGCGCTCGCAGCCTGCGGAACTCCTCGCGCGCCGACTGCGGGCGCCCCCAGCCGTGCGTGATCTCGGCGCGCCCGCTGCGCGTCTCGCGCACGACCAGCTCGGCCTCGATGCCGGCTTCGTCGAGCAGCGCGAGCGTGCCGTGGACAGTCGGCGCCGAGGCGGCGTGCCCGAAGCGGTGGGCGACGAGCAGCCGCCAGTGCCAGTCGTGCTTGGAGTACGGCCGCGCGTTGCACGTCGTCAGGTACAGCGCCGCTTCGACATAGCGCGACTCGTCGGCGATGCGCATGTCGAGCTCGAGGTCGGTCCAGTCGTCGGGCAGCGAGTCGACGATCTGCTGGAAGGTGTCGGCGAGGCCCATTGCCGGCAAGCCTAGCGTGGCTATGCTCGATCCAGTGCCCGCAACAGAGACAGACTCCCGCGCCGCCGAGGCAGGCGCGCTCGCCGCACAGCACGGCATCGTCAGCGAGCGCTGCGGCCTGCTCGACCGCTCCGAGCGCGGCAAGCTCGCGCTCGGCGGCGCAGGCGCCGTTGAGTTCCTCAACGGGCAGGTCACGAACGAGCTGGCCGACCTCGCCCCGGGCGAAGGCCGCTATGCGGCGTTCCTCACGCACAAGGGCAAGATGCTCGGCGACCTGCGCATCCTCGCCACAGGCGAGGGCGCGGACGGCGCACCGGCGGAACTGCAGCTCGACACCGAGCGCGTGGCGCTGCAGGAGCTGTTCGACATGATCCGCCGCTTCAAGGTCGGCTACGACGTGGAGCTGCACAAGCGCACGCTCGAGCGCGGGCTGCTGTCACTGATCGGGCCGGGGTCCAAGCTCGTGGCGGGCACCGATGGAGCCGGTGGCGCGGCGACGGCGCTTCCCTCCGAGGAGCACGCGAACGCACCGGTGCGGATCGACGGCATAGCAGCGCTCGCGATCCGCACGGACGTCGGCATCGACTTGCTGTGCGACGCGGCCGACACGGAGCGCCTGCGCGATGCGCTGCTGGCGCGCGGCGCGCAGGCCATCTCCGAGCAAGCAGCCGAGTGCGTGCGCATCGAACGCGGTCGCCCGCGCTACGGCGAGGACATCGACGAGAGCACGATCCCCCAGGAGGCGGGGCTGAACGAGCGCGCGGTGAGCTTCACCAAGGGCTGCTACGTCGGCCAGGAGACGGTCGCCCGCCTCTACTACAAGGGCAAGCCCAACCGCCACCTGCGCGGGCTGCGCCTGTCGGCCCCTGTCGAAAGCGGCGCGGAGCTGCGCCTGGGCGAGCGCACGGTGGGACACGTCGGCAGCGTCGCCGTCTCCCCCACGCTCGGGCCGATCGCGCTGGCGCTCGTGCGGCGCGAGGCGACGCCGGGCGAGACGGTGCAGGTCGGCGACACCGGCGTCGGCGCGCAGGTCGTCGAGCTGCCGTTCCAGCCCTAGCGCGCCCCGCGCCCGCGACCGCACGCTGGCCCTCGACCGATCTCGGCCGACGGACTCATGGCGCCGGACGATGTGGAGCGGTGCCCACGCGGCCTTCCCGCTTGCACGCTGCGAGCGCTTCTCTCGCCTGCCGCCGGAGGCTTTCCTCGGAGCGTCGCTCGGACGGCGTCAAGCCTTCGTACTGCCGGACCAGGTTCGTCCGCTTCGGGTGCGCGCGTTCGCGCCCCCGTTGCACGAGCTTGTAGATATATCCCTTCACGGGGGGTATGATGGCGCCCGTGACAGGGCAGCGCTATGAGCCGCGTCGGTCCAGAGCGGCTACAGGAACTCTGCGAACAGGCGCAGAAGATCGGCGAGGTGCCTATTAATGTCCGCCAGGTCATCAAGCGAAACCGGCAGGTCCCCGAACGCTATCGGCGCGGGGACCTGAGTCTCCACGCGCACTTGGGGTTCCCCGTCTCTACGCCAACGGGAGAGACGGAACCTTTCGAGCTTTGTGTCAGGTTTCAGGCGCTCGCCAGCCTTGAACAGGGTTTCCCGGTCCAAGATCACGACGCCAGGGCGGGTGGTCAGTCGGGCACTGAAGCTCTCGGGGTCGCCCATGCGGACTTGGCTGGTATGCAACGCGTGGTGCCGGTCGTCGCGTGCCATCTGGTTCAAGACGGCGAGGAAGTTCCTCTTCTTGTTCCTTCGGTTGTACGGCTGCAGACTCTCGATGAGTGTGGCGGCCTCGACGCTGACGCCGACGAGTTTGCCGGGGCGCTCTTTGGGCTTGGACGGCGGTTTGAGCATGATGCGGAGGAATGCGTCCCGCTTACTCTCCCCGCGCTGTCTGCTGGGGGGCTTCACGCCGATGGGGAATTCGTTGTGCTCTCCAGGCGTCTCGCCGTTTGCTTTGACAAGAGCCCAAACGAGATGGTCGAGCACGGATCGCCCGTGATACAGAATCTCCCCCACGGTCAGGGCAAGTCGCTCGGGTGGAAGCTCGGCCTCCTTGAAGCTGATCGTGTGCCATCCGCTTTGGCCGTCCAGCTTGGTCCCGATTTTTGCCGGGTGACGATCACTAAACCGAGCGAGCTGCCGATCCAGAGCATGGAGACGTTCGTTCGCCCTCTTGACCTTGGCGAGAAGCGCGGCGAGCGGCGAGTCCGCCATCTTCTACGCTTGGAGGTACATGCCGAAGGACAAGCCCGAACAGCCGACCGAGCAGACGCCCAAGGGCCTAACCGTTCCGGTGCCCAAGCGTGAGACGTTCTTCGACAACCTCAAGAAGGTTGCGAAGCCCGACAAGAAGTCTGCGGCCGACAAGCCGAAGCAGACCTAGAAGGGGCCGCCCGCGCTCGGCGGCGTTCCGCCATTGCGCCAGACGGCTTCCCAGCGCTCCCTGGGAGTCGCCTGACGCCACCATCGCCACTCTTCGCGGCAGCTGGCCCATAGCGAGCGCAGGAAGCTCACGATGCCGCTTTCAGCAGGAGGGTTTCGAACATCGCTTTGGAGTCGTGGCGATGGTTGTAGCGCCACGTGAACTCGTTGAGGTACCCCTGCAGCCACTTGTGGGACACCTTGCGGTACGTCCCACGGATCGACGGCTTGAGGTGGCCAAAGAACCCCTCGATGGTGTTCGTGTGCGCGTCCCCGACGACGTACTCGCCCGTCGAGTGCCGAACTCGACTATGAGCGGCGAAGTGCGTTCCGAGCTGGTTGTAGGCCGGCCACTCGTCCGTGTAGACGATGGCCGTAGGCTCGACCCATTCCACGACCGTGTTGTGCAGTTGTGGGCCACGACGGGACGGCAGCACCGTAGCCTTGACCCGTCCCCCTCGCTCCACAGCAGCGAAGGCGGTCGCTCTACTACGTTCGCGCAGTTTCTGAGCCTTGGAGCGAGCGTCGGGATCGGTGCGCATGGAGTGTTTGACGCGCGGCTTGCCGTCAACGGACGTCTCGTCAACCTCGACGTAGCCGTCAGCGGACGCCCGTCCTCAGTCATCAACTTGTTGCGGATCAGGGTGAACATCCGCCACGCGGTCTTGTAGGTCACGCCAAGCTCGCGCTCAAGCTGCTTGGCCGACACTCCGCAGCGAGTGCTCGTCATCAGGTGGATGGCGAAGAACCAAAGCTGAAGCGACGTGGAGGACTTAGCGAAGATCGTCCCGGCCAGCGGGTGCATGTGGTGCCCGCAGGAGTCGCAGTCCCACGCGGGACGTTCCTTGACCTTGTGGAACTTGCGTTCCCGGTCGCACTTGGGGCAGAACGCGTGCGTTCCGTTCTCGGAGTAGCGGTTGCGCCAGAGCCATTCAAGGCAGGAGGCGTCGTCGGGGAACTCGCGCATGAACTCCATGAGCGAGTAGGACGACTCCGAGTAGGGAGCGCGCTGCGGATCGTTGCGGTCAACGGGTGGCATTGCGCTTCCGCCGTTCGTAGTGCAGGCCGACAAGAACGCCGACTCCGAGAACGCCAACCACCGTCCAAAGGATCGGCTGCGGGACACCAGCCCACAGCCCACCCGCAATCGAGAGCAGGAACGCCGCTAGGAAGAGGCGCGCAACTGTGTCAATCGTGCGAGATCGTGGCACGACCAGCATCTTCCCACAGAATCTACCCCCTGTCAAGGGATATATGTGATGCACGTCACAGATGGAAAGATTATCTCTATATATATAATTAATTAGATGCAATCAATTTCGCCTCCCGACGCAGCAGCGCGAGACGCACTGACGAGCGACATGTACGCGCTCGCCAGCTACCTGATGCGCAGTGCAAACGTCGGCACGTTCAAGAAGATCGGCGAGCTCGACCTGTCGTTCACGCAGCTGAAGGCGCTGTGTGTGCTCGAGTCAGACGACGACGGGCAGGGGCGCTCGGTGAAGGCGCTCGCCGAGTCGCTCGGCGTCTCGCTGCCCGCGATGAGCCGCGCCGTCGATGGGCTGTTCGAGCGCGGCTTCGTCGGTCGCGAGGAGGACGCCGTCGACCGGCGGATGAAGCGCGTGCGCCTGACCGACGCCGGCCGTGCCGCGCCGCTCGCGCTCAACGAGGCGCGGCTGTCGGCGCTGCACGAGCTGATGGACTCGCTCGACGACGAGCAGGCCGAAGCGCTCGCGCGTGCGCTCCAGCTGATCCTGGGGCGCCGCGAGGAGATTGCCGCCTACCGACCCACCGACGAAAGAGCCACACATGACTGAGCGAATCCGAGCACTGCAGATGCACGACGGCAACCGCCGCTGGTGGGCGCTCGGGGCGATGTGCTTCGCCCTGTTCATGATCATGCTCGACAACACCGTCGTCAACGTCGCGCTGCCCTCGATCCAGCGCAGCCTGAACGCGTCCACCTCCTCGCTCGAGTGGACCGTCAACGCCTACACGCTCTCCTTCGCCGTGCTGCTCGTCACCGGCGGACGCCTCGGCGACCTGTTCGGCCGGCGCAAAATCTTCCTCGCCGGCGTCGTCATCTTCGCCTCCTCGAGCGCCGCCATCGGCTTCTCCCCCAGCGACACCTGGCTCGTCGCCTGGCGCGCCGTGCAGGGCGTCGGCTCCGCCCTGATGATGCCCGCCACGCTGTCGATCATCACCAATGCCTTCCCACCCGAGGAGCGCGGCAAGGCGATCGGCACGTGGGCCGGCGTCTCCGCCATGGCGCTCGCCATCGGCCCCGTCGTCGGCGGCTTCCTCGTCGAGTCCGTCAGCTGGCAGTCGATCTTCTTCCTCAACCTGCCCGTCGCCGTCGGCGCCGTCGTGATCGCCCTGTTCGCCGTGCGCGAGTCGCGCGACGAGACCGTCGAGCGCTCCGTCGACATCCCCGGCGTGCTGACGCTGACGACCGGCCTCGCCGCGCTCGTGCTCGCGCTCGTCGAGGGCAACGGCTGGGGCTGGGGCTCGGGGCTCGAGCTGGCCATGTTCGCCCTCGCCGCCGCCGGGCTGACCGCCTTCGCGCTCGTCGAGCGCAGCCGCGCCGTGCCGATGGTCGACTTCAGCTTCTTCCGCTCGCGCACCTTCCTCGGCGCCAACATCGTCGCCTTCATCGTCAGCTTCGCGATGCTCGCGATGTTCTTCTTCCTCGCCCTCTACATGCAGAACATCCGCGGCTACTCACCGCTGCAGGCCGGCGTGCGCTTCCTGCCCTCGACCGTGATGATCATCATCATCGCGCCGCTCGCCGGGCGCCTGGCCGACCGCGTCGGCTCGCGCCCGCTGATCACCTTCGGCCTGCTCGCCGTCTCCGGCGCGCTCTTCTGGCAGTCGCACCTGACCGTCTCCAGCGGCTACGGCGCGCTGCTGCCCGGCTTCATGCTGATGGGCGTCGGCATGGGCTTCGTCATGTCCCCCATGAGCCTCGCCGCGATGAACGCCGTCGACCGCGCCAAGGCCGGCGTCGCCTCCGGCATCCTCTCGATGAACCGGATGGTCGGCGGCACCTTCGGCGTCGCCATCCTCGGCGCCCTCGTCGCCACGCTCGGGCGCTCCAAGATCGACGAACTGCTGCCGCAGCTGCCCGACGCCGCCCGCGGCAAGCTCGCCGACGGGCTCGGCTCCGGCGGCGTTGCCCATGGCGTGCCCGCCCGCGTCACCGACGCCGCGCAGCAGGCGTTCGTCTACTCGCTGCACTACGGCCTCTTGCTCGGCTCCGGCGTCGCCCTGCTCGGCGCGCTCGCCGCGTTCGCGCTGATCCGCAAGCGCTCCGACGAGCAGATCGAAGCCGCAGCCGTCGCCGAGCCCGAGGCGTCCGGCGGCCCGGGCCGCGCGCTCGCCGGCCCCGGCGCAGCGTCCCCGCAGGGCACGGAGCGCGTGCGCGAGCCCGTCGCCGCAGGCTAGCTGTAGTTCCTGAGCACGTTGTTCATCCGGGCCTCCTTGGAGGCTGGGTGGTGTCGAAGCCCCCAGAACCAAGGAGGACACCGGATGAAGCTGCACGCTAACGCTGGGCTCAGTCTGAAGGGTCGT
>DATINR010000127.1:0-17705 GCA_035473995.1 Solirubrobacteraceae bacterium | reverse complement strand
TGGAGAAGCTCTCCTCGCTGCAGCCGGTGTTCAAAGAGGGCGGCACGGTCACGGCGGGCAACGCGTGCCCGCTGAACGACGGCGCGGCGGCGCTCTTGATCATGTCGGCCGAGCGCGCCAAGGAGCTCGGGATGAAGCCGCGCGCGCGGATCGTCGCCTCCTCGGTCGCGGGTCTGCGCCCGGAGATCATGGGCCTCGGGCCGATTCCGGCGATCGAGAAACTGCTGGCGGCGACGAAAATGACGATGAGCGACATCGACGTGGTCGAGATCAACGAGGCCTTCGCCGCGCAGATCGTCCCGTGCAAGGAAGACCTCGGGATCGACGACGACAAGCTCAACCCGTTCGGCGGCGCGATCGCGCTCGGCCACCCATTCGGGATGACCGGCGCGCGGATCATGACGACGCTGCTCAACGACCTCGAGACGCTCGACAAGACCTACGGGATCGAGTCGATGTGCGCGGCGGGCGGGATGGGCATGGCGATGCTCGTCGAGCGGCTGAACTGATCTGCCGCTGAGACGTTTTGATGAGGGCCGCCCGGAGGCGGCCCGAGATGGCCGCGGGCGGCTTGCTCGGAGCGCTCCGCGGCCTGCGGCGCTCTAGCGCGGCGGCATCCGCAGCGCGCCGTCGAGCCGGATCGTCTCGCCGTTGAGCATCCGGTTCTCGACGATCTGACAGGCGAGCTGCGCGTACTCGGCGGGCTGGCCGAGGCGCTGCGGGAAGGGGATGCCGGCGCCGAGCGCCTGACGCGCCTCCTCGGGCAGCGCCGCGAGCAGCGGCGTGTCGAACAGGCCGGGGGCGATCGTGTTGACGCGGATCCCGTACTGCGCGAGGTCGCGGGCGGTGGGAAGCGTCATGCCGACCACGCCGCCCTTGGAGGCCGAGTAGGCGACCTGGCCGACCTGCCCGTCGAACGCGGCGATCGAGGCGGTGTTCACGCACACGCCGCGTTCGCCGTCCTCGCCCGGCTCGGTGCCGATCATCGCGGCGGCGGCGAAGCGGAGCACGTTGAAGGTCCCGATCAGGTTGATCTGGATGATCGTCTCGAACGGCAGCAGCGGGTGCGGTCCTTTCGAGCCGGCGATCTTCTGCGCCCAGCCGGTGCCGGCGCAGCAGATCGAGATCCGCAGGCCGCCCTCTACTCCCGCAGCCTTGGCGACGGCCGCCTCGACCTGCTGCTCCTCGCGCACATCGCAGGAGACGAACTCCAACCCGAGCTCGCTCGCCAGGGCCTCGCCCTTCTCGGCGTTGACGTCGGCGATCGTGACGAGCGCGCCACGCTCGTGCAGCGCCCGAACCGTCGCCTCGCCGAGACCCGAGGCGCCGCCGACGACGAGTGCAGATTGCCCCGCGATCTCCACCGGCGCGACTCTACAACAGCGATCCGGCCGCTGCGGTGCCGTCGCTAGACTCCCCTGCATGGGCGGGCGGCCGGACGCGGGCGAGACGGAACGCGCCGCGACGGCTTCGCAGACGGCGCTGTCGGGAGCCGATCGGCCAGGGCCGCATACCGACGACGAAAGCCTCGGCAGAGTGCCCGACTTCTTCGTCGTCGGCCACCAGAAGTGCGGCACGACGGCGCTGTACTACATGCTGCGCGACCATCCGCAGATCTTCCTGTCCGAGTACAAGGAGCCGCGCTACTTCGCGCCCGAGCTGCGCCCGCCGCTGCAGCACGAGACGCCGGATCGACCGCAGACGCTCGCCGGCTACCTGGCGCTGTTCGCCGACGCCGGTGCGGGGCAGCTGATCGGGGACACCTCGCCGCAATACATCAGGTCTCCGACGGCCGCTGCGCGCATCGCCGCCCTGCGACCGAGCGCCCGGATCATCGCGATCCTGCGCGAGCCGGTGAGCTACCTGCGCTCCTACCACATGGAGATGGTGATCAACCACGTCGAGCCCGAGAAGGACTTCCGCAAGGCGATCGAGCTCGAGCCCGAGCGGCGCCGTGCGGCGGCGGCCGACGGCTCGTTCCTGCCGCCGCAGTTCCTCTACTCCGAGCACGTGCGCTACGTCGAGCAGCTGCGCCGCTTCGAGGACGAGTTCCCGCGCGAGCAGATGCACCTGATCGTGTACGACGACTTCCGCCGCGACAACGACGGAACGGTCCGCGCCGTGCAGCGCTTCCTGGGGGTGGACGACACGGTCCCGCTGCAGCCTGTTCAGACGAGCCCCAACGAAGCGGTCCGATCGCTGCGCCTGCACAAGCTGCGAGGCGCCGTCGGAGCGGCCGATGCCGGCGCCGGCTCGGCCGGGATGCTCGCGCGCACGCTGAGTGCGATCACGCCCAGGCGGCTGCGCAGCGGCGTGCTCGCCGGCGTCGTCCGGCGTCTCGCCTATGCCCCTCCGGCGCCCGTCGATCAGGCTTTCGAGCGTGAGCTGCGTCGCCGTTTCAAGGGAGAGGTCGTCGCGTTGAGCGAGTACCTCGATCGCGATCTGGTCGAGCTCTGGGGCTACGAGCGCCTCGATTGAGACGCTGCCGTCCGGGCGCCGAGTCAGTCCCGCTCGGACGCCTCGCCGCTGTCTTGCTCGCGTGGCGCCACGCGGCGCGCGAGCGTCAGCGCGAAAAGCTCGTCCGCATCGGTGAAGCGCCGCACGACCTCGAGCCCGGCCGCGGCGAGGTCGCCCTCGATTCGCTCTGAGGTGAACTTGGCGCTGATCTCGGTGCGCATCTCCTCGCCGGCATCGAAGTGGACGGGCAAGTCGAGATCGCGCACCAGCGTCGTGTGCTCGCGCCGGGCGCGCAGGCGCATCTCGATCCACTCGTGCTCGTCGTCGAACAGCGCGACGTGCTCGAAGTCCTCGGGCTCGAAGTCGGCGTCGAGCTCGCGGTTGAGCACGCGCAGCACGTTGCGGTTGAACTCGGCCGTGACGCCCTGCGCATCGTCGTAGGCGGCCTGCAGCACGACCGGGTCCTTGACGAGGTCCGTGCCGAGCAGCAGGTGATCGTCCGGGCCCAACAGGCGCGCGATCTCACGCAGCACGCGGCGGCGGCTGCCGGGTGGGAAGTTGCCGATCGTGCCGCCGAGGAAGGCGACGATGCGCGGGCCGAGCGCCTCGGGCACCTCGCCGAGGTGGCGCTCGAAGTCGCCGATCACGCCGTGGACCTGCAACCCCGGGTACTCCTCGATCAGCTGCGCGGCGCACTCGCGCACCATGCTCTCGGTCACGTCCACCGGTACGTAGCGGACGAGCGTTCCGGCGATCTCGAGCGCATCGAGCAGCACGCGCGTCTTGCTCGCCGTGCCCGAGCCGAGCTCGACGAGCTCGGCCGCCCCGGTGAGCGCGGCGAGCTCGGTCGCGTCGCGCTCGAGGATCGAGCGCTCGGCGCGCGTGGGGTAGTACTCGGGCAGCTCGCAGATGCGGTCGAACAGCTCCGCGCCGCGCGCGTCGTAGAAGTGCTTCGGCGGCAGTTCCTTGAACGGGCGCGTGAGCCCGTCGAGCACGTCGTCGGCCAGCGACCGCTCGTGCGTTCCGTCGAGATGGGAGTCGATGCGGATCGCCGTCTCGACGGCGGGCTCCGGTGGGGTTTGCGAAGCCATCAGCAGGTCCTGAGGAGCCGAACGCTATCGCAGATCATCCGGCGCCCCCGCCACACCGCGCCACGGGGCTCAGCCGCCGTCCCGGGCGAGCCGCACGCCGGCGAAGATCTGCCTGCGCTGGGGGAGGTCCCAGTTGCGAAAGCGGGGATTGGCGACGCGCTCGTCGGTCGCCCACGAGCCGCCGCGCAGCACGCGGTAGTCCTCGCCGAAGAACACCTCCGAGTACTCGCGGTAGGGGTGCGCGACGAAGCCGGGGTAGCCGCTGAACGTGCTCTCGGTCCACTCCCACACCCTGCCGACTCCGTCCAGCGGCGAACCTTCCAGCGTCGCCGCCTTCTCCCACTCGGCCTCGCTGGGCAGGCGCGCGTCGTGCGCACGCGCGAACGCCTGCGCCTCGAACCAGCTCACGTGACAGGCGGGCGCCTGCGGGTGCCCCGCGGCGATCGCCGGGTGCAGGGCGCCCGCCTGCGGCTGCCGGGAGTCGGCGAGCCACGCCCAGCCGTCCTCCGACCACAGCTCCTGCCGCTCGTAGCCTCCGAGCTCTGCGAAGCGCAGCCAGTCGGCGTTCGTCGCCGGGCGCCGGGCGATCTGAAAGCTCGCCGTCCGGCGCTCGTGACGGGGCCGCTCGTTGTCGTAGGCGAAGCCGTCGCTCGGCGCGCCCATCGCAAAGGGTCCGGCCGGCACCTCGACCCAGTTCTCGCCGGCCGCCGCCGAGCTCGCTTCGCGCGCTCCTGCGCGGCTGGGGAGCGGGCGGTCCCGGGCCGCCGCATCGCCGTCGCCGAGCAGCCCCGCGATGACCATCGCCTGGCGCATCGTCTCGCCGTGCTGCAGCTCGTGGCGGATCACCATCTCGCAGATCACGCCGTCGCCGGCGCCGCGCTCGCCGAGCGTCTGCGCGGTGCGCGCGCGCACCTCGGCGAGGTACCCGCGCGCCTCGTCCGGGCCGAGCGTCTCGATGTCCCCGCGGATCGCGCGCGGCGTCTCGAACGCGTCGTAGAGAGCCGCGAGGTCCGGGCGCAGCAGCTCGTGGCCGCCGAGGCGATGGGCGAGCCACAGATCCTCGTAGGCGGCGATGTGGCCGAGGTCCCACACCAGCGGGCTCATGATCGGCGAGTAGACGCGCTCGAGCTGATCGTCCTCGAGGTGCTCGATCAGCGCGAACGTCCGCCCGCGGGCATAGTCGAGCCCGTCCAAGACCTGCGCCACCCCGGCGGAGGCGCGACTGCTGTCGAGTGCGTCGGTGGCCATCGCTGCGCGCTCCCACTGTAGGCGCTCGCCGCCGCCTCGCCCGCAGTTCAGTCGGCTTGCGGGCGCTGTTTGGGCGGTTCGGGCGAGGCGGCGTCGTCGACGATCACGCTCAGGCGCCCGCGCCGCAGCAGGCTGGCGGGCACGTGGCGGCTCGGCTCGGCCAGCATCGCGTCGACCGCGTCGGCCTTGCCGGCGCCCGTGGCGAGCAGCACGCAGCGCTGGGCGGCGCGCAGCACGGGCAGCGTCAGCGTGATCCGCTCGGGCGGTGGCTTGGGCGAGTCGTGCACGCCCAGGCAGAGCTCGGGTGCCTGCACGTCGAGCGTCGGCGCGCCCGGAAACAGCGAGGCCACGTGGCCGTCGGGTCCGATCCCGAGCACGATCACGTCGAGCACGGCCACGCCCTGCTCGGACGGGGCATGCTCGCGCAGCGCGCTCGCGTAGCGCTCGGCGCCGCGCTCGGGGCCGAGCTCGCCCTCCATCCGGTGCACGAGCGACTCGTCGAGGCCGTGGGCGGCGTCGAGCAGCGTCTCGCGCGCGAGCCTGTAGTTGCTTTCCTCGTCCTGCGGCTCGACGCAGCGCTCGTCGGCGAACCACACCGAGATGCCCTGCCAGTCATCGAGCTCCTGCGCGAGCAGTTCGTAGGCGCGCGCAGGCGTCGTCCCGCCGCTCAGCGCCAGGTGCGCCGCGCCACGCTCGCGCCGCGCGCTCTGCAGGCGTCTGGCGATCTCCGTTGCCGCACGCTTCGCGGCCGCCTCGGCGTCGGCGCAGGTCGTCAGGCTCGTCACGAGGGATCGCCTCCGGGAACGAGCATCTGGGCGTCGGGCAGCATCTTCTGCGCCGCCGCGAGCGCCGGCCCATAGGTCTGATCGCGCAGCAGCGCCTGGCGGATGCCCTCACCGAGGATGCCGCTCTCGCCGCGCGAGGCGCCGAGCAGCGTCCACTCGCGCTCGTCGCCCTCGCCGTCGCTGCGACGCGCGTGCAGGCCACCCGGTCCGCGATCCAGGCGCAGGGCGAAGCCCGAGGAGCTGCGCAGGTCGAGCCCGGCGAGGCCGGGAACGCTGAGCCCGGGATCGGCTCTCAGCTCGAGCTTGATGTCGTGCTTGTCGCGATGGGCGGTGCCGCCGAGCACCCCCTCGCTTCTATGGCTGCTGACGATCTCGGAGTGCTCGAGCTTCCAGTCAAGGCGCGAGGCCAGCCAGCCGAGCAGCAGCATCGCGGCGACCGTCGAGTCGGGGTGGTGGCGCACGGTGACCGCGTTGAGGGCGTCGAGCTCGGCGCGCATCGCGGGCGGGTCGAACGCCGCCGCGATGCGCTCGCGCCAAGGCGTCGAGCGCAACCATGCGAGGTCGACGACGTACAGCTGCTCGGCGAGCGCGCTCGCGCGGTCGAGCGCATCGCGCCAGACGGGCTCGTCGATCGAGTCGATCAAGCTCGCCTGCGCGAGGCTGAGCAGCGAATCGACGGCGTCGGGGTGGCCGTGCGGCGACCACAGCAGCGTCGTCAGGTCCGTCACGACGAGCGGGTCGGCGATCGTGTCGAGGTCGTCGAGGTGGCGGTCGCCGAGCCTGACGATCACCGTCTCGCGCAGCAGCGCCAGCTCACCCGGCGTGGGGTCCGCGTCGGAGGCGATGATCACGCGCGCGTCGAGCCGTTCGCGCTTGGGCTCGTAGGAGAGCACGACCAGGCGCGAGGCCGCATAGCGTCCCACGCCGCGCAGGCGGTTGGCGATTTCACCACTCCACTCGTCGTCGACGAACACGATCATGTTGAGCACGCGGGCCGGCACGTAGCTGCCGCTTTCGGCGTGGCGCTCGGCGAGCAGTTCGCGCAGCGCCGCTTCGATCCTGTCCGGCGTCGTGCCCTGCTCGCTCCAGACGGCGTCGCTGGTGCTCATCTCAGCCGTTCACACCGATCAGATCGCGCGCCACTGATGGCCCTCGAGCAGCAGCTCCTGCGCCTCGGCCGGCCCTTGCAAGCCCGCTTCGTACTGCGCCAGCGGCCCCGGCTCCTTCGCCCACGTGCCGACGATCGGGTCGCAGATGCGCCATTGCGCCTCGACCTCGTCGTTACGCGTGAACAGCGTGGCGTCGCCGCGCATCGCGTCGGTGATCAACCGCTCATAGGCCTCGGGCGACTGCGAGAGAAAGGACGTGCCGTAGAGGAACTCCATGTTGACCGGGCGGATGATCATGCGCGTGCCCGGGATCTTCGCGCCGAGGCGCAGCGAGACGCCCTCGTTGGGCTGCAGCGTGAGCACGAGCTGGTTGGGCTGCACGCCCAGTGAGCCGTCCTGGGAGAAGGCGAGGTGGGGGACCGGCTTCAGCGTGACCGCGATCTCGGTGATCTTGCGCGCCAGGCGCTTGCCCGTGCGGATGTAGAAGGGCACCCCGGCCCAACGCCAGTTGTCGACTTCCAGGCGCAGCGCGGCGTAGGTCTCGGTGGTCGAGTTCGGCGCGACGCCGTCCTCTTCGAGATAGCCGACGACGTCCTCGCCGCCCGCGTGACCCTTGGCGTACTGGGCGCGCAGCGCGATCTGCGAGATGTCGGCTGGCGTCGGCTCGGGAATCGACTGCAGCACCTTGACCTTCTCGTTGCGCACCTCTTCGGCCGTGAAGCTGACGGGCGGCTCCATCGCCACATGGCAGAGCAGCTGCAGCATGTGGTTCTGGATCAGGTCGCGCAGCGCGCCGGCGTGGTCGTAGTAGCCGGCGCGGGTGCCGATGCCGAGATCCTCGGCGGCGGTTATCTGCACGTTGTCGATGTAGTTGCGGTTCCACAGCGGCTCGAACATGCCGTTGGCGAAGCGGAACGCCAGCATGTTCTGCACGGTCTCCTTGCCGAGGTAGTGGTCGATGCGGAAGACCTGCTGCTCCTCGAAGATTCCGAGCACGCGGCGGTTGAGCTCGCGCGCCTCTTCGAGCGTCGTGCCAAACGGCTTCTCGATGATCACGCGCACCTGCGCGCCCTCGTGCTGCGCCAGCTCGGAGCTGCCCAGCCGCTCGACGATCACCGGAAAGAACTCCGGCGCCGTCGAGAGGTAGAAGGCACGATTGAGCGGTTCGCCGGCGTGCCCGTCGAAGGAGTCGAGCACCTTGCCGAGCTCGGCGTAGACGGAATCGTCGTCGAACACGCCGGGGACATACTTGACCTCCTCGAGCAGGGCCTTCAGCACGTCCTCCTTCGGCGGGCGCCGTGAGAAGCGGCGGATCGCTTCCTCGCACTCTGCTCGGTAGTCCTCGTGCTCTTTTTCCTGGCGCGAGACGCCGACTAGGTGGAAACGCTCGGGCAGCGCTCCGTCGTGGGCGAGGTTGTACAGCGCAGGCAGCAGTTTGCGCCTCGCCAGATCGCCTGTGGCGCCGAAGATGACGAGCGTCGTCGGCGCGACCGGCAGGCGCTCCAGGCCTGCCGTCAACGGGTTCTCTGGCTGCGGCTCGGCGGTCGGCTGGCCGGGGTGGGCCGCCACCGCTCAGCGGCCCCCGCGCCCGCCGGCCTTGGCCGGCTTCGCTTTGCTCGCGCCGGCCTTGGCGGCGTTGCCGGCCGGCGCGCTCTTGACCGCGTGCCCGCCGAACTGGTTGCGCAGCGCCGCCAGCACGCGGTCGGAGAAGTCGCCGTTGCCGCGCGAGCGAAAGCGCGCGTACAGCGAGGCCGTGATCACGGGCGTCGGCACGTCGTGCTCGGTCGCGTCGGCGATCGTCCAGCGCCCCTCGCCCGAGTCCTCGGTGTAGCCCTCGATCGCCTGCAGCTCGTTGCCGTCGGCTTCGAAGGCCCGCGCCGCCAGTTCGCACAGCCACGAGCGCACTACCGAGCCCTGTCCCCAAAGGTGCGCGATCTTCGCGTTGTCGAGCTCGTACTCGCACTTGTCGAACAGGTCGAAGCCCTCGGCGTAGGCCTGCATCAGCCCGTACTCGACGCCGTTGTGGACCATCTTCACGTAGTGGCCCGCGCCGGAGGGGCCGAAGTGCATCCAGCCGCGTGGGCCGATCGCGGCGACGCTCTGCTCGTTTGTCTCCGGCGCCAGCACGTCGAGGATCGGCGCGAGCCGCTTGACCGCTTTGGGCGGGCCGCCGACCATCATGCAGTAGCCGACTTCAAGGCCCCACACGCCGCCGGAGACGCCCACGTCGACGTATTCGATGCCCCGGGCTTTCAGTTCTTTGGCGCGGCGCTTGTCATCGCTCCAGCGCGAGTTGCCGCCGTCGATGATCGTGTCGCCGCGATCGAGCAGCTTGGCCAGCTTGTCGACCGTCTCCTGCGTGGGCGCGCCGGCGGGCACCATGATCCACACCATCCGCGGCGACGAGAGCTGCTTGACGAGCTCTTTCAGCGAGCCCGCCCCGGCCGAGCCGTTCTTGACAGCCTGCTTGACGGCCTTCTCGTCGAAGTCGAACGCAACCACCTCGTGCTCGGAGTCGCGGCGAATGCGGTGCACCATGTTGCCGCCCATCTTGCCCAGCCCGACGAAGCCGATCTGGCTCATTTAGGTCTCCTCGATCCGGCGTCCAGCCGGCTCTTTGACGTGAATTGCCGCCCTCATGGCGTCATTCTCTCGATCTCGTTGGTCAGCTCGCGCAGCGCCGCGGCGGGGTCTGCGCCCTGCAGACGCACGCGCTCGACCGGGAGCCCAAGCTCGCGCAGCGTGTCGAAGTCGCCGATCGCCTCGGCGTTCTTCAGCGTCGTGAACGTGTACGCCGCGTCCGGTATCTCGACGTCCTCGGGCCCGTCCCACAGCAGCTGCAGGAAGCGGCCGACCTTCGGGCCGCCCTTGTGGAACTGCCCGGTCGAGTGCAGAAAGCGCGGTCCGTAGCCGAACGTCGTGGTCGCCCTGCCGTGCGCGCGGATCAGCTCACGCAGTGCTGCGACGGCCGCGTCGAACTCGGCGGAGGGCTGCACGTAGCCCATGATCGCCACGTAGCTCGGCGGGGCGGCCGGAGCAAGAAGCGCCTTCAGCGAGTCGTCGCGGTGCTCGGCCGGCAGCTCGTGCTTGGCTTCGAAGTGGGCGAGCACCCGCTTCGTCGCATCCTTGGCCTGCTGCACGTTGGGCTGGTCGAACGGGTTGATCTCGAGGCCCCAGCCGGCGACAGCGACGGCGATCTCCCACAGCATGAAAACGCGGCCGAGATCGCTCGCGCCGTGCGTCGGCACGAGCAGCAGCGGGTGCCCCGCCTCGGCGAGCGCGTCCATGCGCGCCTGCAGCGCCGGGTCGGGGGCGTCGAGGTCGCTCAGGTAGGCGAAAACGCGGTCCTCGCCGTACTCCGAGGGCTTGCCGAGCGGCTCCTCGGCGACCGGCAGGATCCCCGTGCCGCGCTTGCCCGTGGACTCGGCCACGAGCTGCTCGAGCCACAGCCCGAGGCCGGGCAGCGACTCGTCGATCACGAACGTCAGCTTGTCGCGCCCGGCGCGCGCCAGCGCGCTGAGCGCCGCACCGATCCACACGCCCGCCGGCTCGGCGCCCGGCGAGTCCTCGCCCGCACCCGCCGCCGCCGCGCCGGGGTCGAGCTCGGTCTGCCAGGCACCCGCCGCCCCCTGCAGCAGGCCGCGGATGTCGACGCCGCTCAGCGCCGCCGGCACCATCCCGAACGCCGACAGCGCGCTGTAGCGCCCGCCGATGTCAGGGTCGCCCGCGAACACCTGCCTGAAGCCGTGCTCGTGCGCGAGTGTCTCGAGGCCCGAGCCCGGATCGGTGATCGCCGCGAAGTTGGCGCCGTCTTCGACGAGCGCCCAGAAGTGGGCGAACAGCGACAGCGGCTCGATCGTGCCACCCGACTTGGAGGACACGAGGAACAGCGTTCTGCGCGGGTCAACGGCGTCGCCCACAGAACGCACCCAGGTCGCGTCGGTCGAGTCGAGCACGTGCAGGCGCGGGCGACCGGGCGCCGAGCCGAACGACCGCCGCAGCACCTCCGGCGCGAGCGACGAGCCGCCCATCCCGAGCAGCACGACGTCGTTGATGCCGTCGTCGCGCACGGCATCGGCGAACGCGCTGAGCGCGTCCGCCTCGCCAAGCATGCGTTCGGCGATCGTCAGCCAGCCGAGACGGTCGGCGATCTCAGGCGTGCCGGCGGGGCCCCACAACGCGGCGTCGCCTTCGCGCACGCGCTCGGCCACGCGTGCCGCTGCGGCTTCGCGGAGCTTCTCGGCGACCACCGCGCTGAGCGCGCCCGGAATCCGAGCCTCGGCGGTGGGAGGGGCGTTGCTCACGCGAGCATCGTACTGCGGCGATGGTGGTTCGACCGCGCGCCACGCGGCCAAGATCCGCGCGGTGATCCGACACGGTAGCTTTCCGCGAGCGTCCGCCCTCGCGCATGCGCCGGTCGCGCAGCGGCCGGGCGAGAGCGAGCGCGATGAGCGCGCCGACCGGAGATCTCTTGAGCCCAGACCCGAGCCCCCAACGACCCGATCGCAACCTCGCGCTCGAGCTGGTGCGGGTGACCGAGGCCGCCGCGCTGGCTGCGGCGCCGCTGGTCGGCCTGGGCGACAAGGAGGCGGCCGATCAGGCGGCGGTCGACGGCATGCGCTACATGCTGCAGTCGATCCAGATGGACGGCGTCGTGGTGATCGGCGAGGGCGAGAAGGACGAGGCGCCGATGCTCTACAACGGCGAGCAGATCGGCGACGGCTCGCCGCCGGCCGTCGACATCGCGGTCGACCCGCTCGAGGGCACCACGCTCGCCGCGCACGGCATGCCCAGCGCGCTGGCCGTGATCGCGCTGTCCAGTCGAGGCACGATGTTCGACCCGGGGCCGTGCGTGTACATGGAGAAGATGGCCGGCGCCCCCGAACTGGCGGACCTGCTCGACCTGGACCGGCCGCTGGGCGAGACCGTCGCGCTGGTGGCCGAGCGCCGGGGCGTGCCGATCGGCGACGTGATCGTCGTCGTGCTCGACCGCCCGCGCCACGAGCAGGGGATCCGCGAGATCCGCGAAGCCGGCGCGCGCGTGCGACTGATCGCGCACGGCGACGTGTCGGCGGCGCTCTTGGCCGTCACCGAGCGCTCGCCGGTCGATCTGCTGTGGGGCATCGGCGGTACGCCCGAGGGCGTGATCTCCGCTGCCGCCGTCAAGTGCCTCGGCGGGCAGCTGCTCGGGCGCCTGTGGCCGCGCGACGAGCAGGAGCGCGAGGCCGCGCTCGCCGCCGGCTACGACCTCGAGCGGGTGCTCACGCGCGACGACCTGATCAGGGGCGACGACGTGTTCTTCTCCGCCACAGGGATCACCGACGGCGACGTGCTGCAGGGCGTGCGCTATCCGAGCGCCGGCGGTGCGACGACGGAGTCGCTGGTGATGCGCACGCGCTCGGGCACGATCCGCCGCATCCGCGCCACGCACGACCGCTCCAAGCTGCGCGCGGTCGGTGGCGAGCGCTTCTGAGCGCAGGGCCCCGCGCCCGAGCCGCTGCGCTAGCTCCGGTAGCGCCCGACGCGCGACTGTGCCAGGTCCAAGCGCACCAGCGAGCGCAGGAAGCGGTTGGTGACGATCACGTGGATGCGCGACTGCGTCACGTCGTAGAACCTGCGCCCGAGGCGCGAGGCGAGCGACGGGTAGAAGTTGGCCACCTCGACGGCCACGTGCAGCCGCGCCTGGCCGTCCTCTGCCGGCTCGCCGCGGCGGACCTCGATCTGCAGATAGCCGCCGCCGTCCCTGCCGCGCTTGGCCACGAGCAGGCCGCGCGCGATGCGCCAGCGCACGAGACCGTGATCGCGATCCATCTCGTACTCCGGCGCCTGGAATGTCAGCAGCTTCAACTGCGGCGCAAGCAGCACGATCGCGCGACCCTCGTCGGTGTAGGCCACGTGGATCAGCCCGAGCGTGGCGCGCGAGAGAAAGCGCCAGTAGGTGGCCGCCAGGCGCTCGAGGTGCTCCGGCGACCAGAACTGCTGCAGCGCCTGCGCCGGTAGAAACACGTCGGCGCTCTGCACGGAGCGCACGGCGCCGGTCTCGTCGTCCAGCGAGGTGAGGCTGTGCGACTCGGCGATCACCGCCCCCGGGACGCCGCGCCCAGGGTGCGAGGCGCGCCACAGCACTGTCAGCAGGACGAGGACAGCGAGGGCGGCAACC
Source organism: Solirubrobacteraceae bacterium (assembly GCA_035473995.1). Taxonomy (GTDB): domain Bacteria; phylum Actinomycetota; class Thermoleophilia; order Solirubrobacterales; family Solirubrobacteraceae; genus Palsa-744. Next base: position 4,855 of record DATINR010000127.1, on the reverse strand, counting down.
GCCACCACGACCGCGACGAGGGTGGCGCTCATGGCCCGGCAGGCTAGTCAGCGGCTCGCGTCCTCGCTTGCTGATATCCACCATGGCATGAGCCGCGACCGCCTCGACTCGCCGCCTGCCCGCGCACGGGCCGTCGCCGACGCGCCGGCAGAGGCGCTCGCAGCGCGCGCCGAGGAGCTCGCGCACAGGTGGGCGCTGACCCTGCTCGCAGCGCGCCCGCTCGCCGAGATGACCGCGATCCCACTCGAGGATCTCGCTCGCTACGCACCCGCCGTGTGCGCTTCGCTGGCGCGTGCGCTGTCCTCAGACGAGGAGCTCGCGATCTTCGACCTCGACGCCCGCGAGCGTGAAGGGCGGGGTGGGGTGCTCGCCGCCACCGCCGGGCTGAGCGCGCTCGCCGCCGGCTGGGAGGCTTCGGCGGCCGTCGAGCACGTCGAGGCGCTGCGTGGCCTGCTGTGGAAGGCCGCGCTCGAGGAGCTGCGCGACCCCACCACGCAACAGATCGCCGACCTCTCCGACCGGCTCGCGTCGGTATGCGCCGCCGCGCTCGCGTATGCGCTGGCCGGGCGCGCAGATGCGCTCGGCGCCGCGGCTCCCGGCAGCCCGGCATTTCAACCACCGCGCGAGCAGGTGCTCTACGGCTCGCCGGCGCCAGCGCCCGGACGGGTCGGTGCCGTGCTGATCGACGAACTCGACGACGCGCCGCGCCAGGCCCGGCCGCGCGCGGCGTGGCGCCGGGGGGACGGAGCTTCCGCGCCCGTCTCGGCACGCGAGCAGGTTCGCCCGGCGGAGCCCCCGGGTGCTCTCGGCGCGCTCGGTGGCGGCGCCTCGCGAACGGCCCCGCGGCCGTTGCCGTGGGACACGCCGCTGCAATCTTCCGCCGCCTCGACGCACGAGCCGGCGTCGGATGCGGGCATCCCGGCGCCCGACGATCCCGTGATGCGCGTGTCGCGCGGGCCGGGCACGCCCGCCGACCGGCGTTCCTAGCGGCGCCTGCTCAGGCGGCTGCGGCGGCGCCGCCGGCGCTGGCGGCGGCAGCTGCTTCTTCGGCGGCGCCCGGCGGCAGGCCGAGCGTGGGCGTGTTCGGCACGCTGCCGACGACGCGCGTGTTCAACCTCGCCGTATCGCTCATGCCGAGCGCGCTGGCCGCGCCGATCGTGAGGTCCCACTGCGCGCCGTTTCGCGCATACGGTCCACGGTCGATCACGGGCACCGTCGCCGTGTGGCCCTTGTAGCTGAACTTGACCAGCGTGCCGCACGGCAGCGTGCGGTTGGCGACGCCCACGACGGCCGGCGTGAGCGTCTGCCCGCACGCCGTCTCCCGGCCGTAGAAGCCGGGGCCGAACCAGGTCGCGAGCGCCGGCTTGTGGGTCGTTGCGGCAGGCGCCGTGGTCGCCGCAGGCGCGGTCGATCCGCCCGTCGTGGCAGCCGCACCGGCGGTTGCGCAGCCGGCGCAGACGCCGGCAACGAGCACGGCGATCATCGATATCTTCGAAAACGGTGTTCGCATCAGTGTCTGCGCCTACGGGGTGAGCTGACGGGCTCGCGCCACACTGTCGGCGCTACGACCTGAAACAGTCGATTCGCCCCCGCGAGCCGAATGCATCCGGCTTGCAATGGGTCCCCCGTCTCCCGCGACCTGAGTCACTGGAGCTCGGCGTGGCCGCAAGTATACAGAAGACCTTTGCCGAGCTATGCGCAGCTTCGGCAGCGCCGAGGCGCAACGGCGGTTCGCCCGCTTCGGCGCCCTCAGCCGCCGGGCAGGCGCGAGAAGACGTCCTTGAGCAGGCGCTCGCCCACCGAGACGCCCGCTTTTGCGAGCTCGCCGACGAGCTCGGCGGCCGTCGCAACCATCTCGGGACCGCCCGGTGGCTGCACCGGTCCGGTCGCCCGTTCGCCCTCGCACTCGAAGCCCTGGCGCGGCGCCGGCTCCTCGACCGCCACCGCCCGGCGTGGGGCGGGCGCGCGCTTGCCCGTTCGCGCGCGACGGGCGCGAACTGCGCTCGCAGGGCCGGGCGCGCTGCCCGCCGACTTGGCCCGAGCCGTGGCGGCAGAGTCTTTGGCCGATTTCGGGCGTCCGCCCGCGGCGGGCGTGGTGCGTTTCGTCTCCGTCTGCGCCGCGCCCTTGGCCGAGCTCGCTCTGGCCGTCGTGCCCTGACCGCGTCCTGCTTTCGCCGTGCGTGCCGGCGTCGCCGAGCCTGATCGTTTGGCCCGCGGTTTGGACGGACTCGAGGGGCGCCCGTTCGAGCTGGCCGACTCGCGCGCCGCCGTTCGACGCGCGCTCGAGCGCTGCGGGCGCGTGCGCGGCAGGTTCGCCAGCACGCCGCCGTTGCGCGCCGTGTCCGCCGTGCTCTCGCTGCCGTCCCCATCCACCATCGACACATCATTGCTTAAGGCCGTCGCGAGAACATCGTGGCTCGTCTTGCCAAGAAGATCCGCTGCGTGCTGCAAGTCGGCGAGCCGCCGTTGAGAAGCACCGTGGCGACGCGTTAGCATGGGCTCCGAACAGAAGTACGACTTGTAACGTTGGGCGGCCCTCAGCCGTATGTCCCACGGAGGTGCCGTCCTAGCCGGCACCGATCCACCGGGATCTGGCGAGGTCGCCGGTTGTCGATCGTCGGAAGAAACGGGAGCAGATGTCAGTAGTCGAGCTGCAGGAGCTGGATGAGGTCAAGGGCCTGCTCGCCAAGGGCCAGCAGGTCGGAGTGCTCTCCTTCGCGGAGATAACCAAGGCGATGTCCGAGCTCGACCTCGACGAGTCCGACGTCGAAGAACTTCACGGCTTCCTCGAGAAAGCCGAGATCGAGCTCGTCGAGGAGATCGACCCCGCTTCGACGGCCGCCTCGCAGGTCGAGCGCGCCCCCGACAAACGCGGCAGGCGCAAAGCCAAAGCCGCGCTCGACCTCAAGCCGGACATGACGACCGACTCGCTGCAGCTGTTCCTCAAGGACATCGGCAAGGTGCGGCTGCTGACCGCGCAGGAGGAGGTCGACCTCGCCAAGCGCATCGAGCGCGGCGATCTCGACGCCAAGCAGAAGATGGTCGAGTCCAACCTGCGCCTCGTCGTCTCGATCGCCAAGAACTACCGCAACCAGGGCCTGCCGTTCCTCGACCTGATCCAGGAGGGCACGCTCGGTCTCGTGCGCGCCGCCGAGAAGTTCGACTACCGCAAGGGCTTCAAGTTCTCGACCTATGCGACATGGTGGATCCGCCAGGCGATCGCCCGTGCCCTGGCCGACAAGGCGCGCACGATCCGCATCCCCGTGCACGTCGTCGAGAAGCTCAACAAGATCGGCCGCGCCGAGCGCAAGCTCGTGACCGAGCTCGGCCGCGAGCCGACGGCCGACGAGATCGCCGAGGTCACCGGGATCGACCCCGAGGAGGTCGACTCGATCAAGCGCTCCGCGCAGGCGCCCGTCTCGCTGGAGAAGCCCGTCGGCGACGAGGAGGAGTCCGAGTTCGGCCAGTTCATCGCCGACGAGCGCGCCGAGTCCCCCTACGAGCGGGCCGCCGAGATCCTCACCAAGGAGGCTCTGCGCGAGGCGCTCGAGAACCTCTCCTACCGCGAACGCCGCGTGCTCGAGCTGCGCTACGGCCTCGGCGGCGAGCACCCGCGCACCCTGGACGAGGTCGGCCGCACGTTCAACGTGACGCGGGAGCGGATCCGCCAGATCGAGAACCAGTCGCTGAAGAAGCTGCAGTCCCTCGCGGAGGCCCAGAAGCTGCGGGACGTGGCCTAGAGGGCCAAGTCCCGTCGCGGGTGTTCGCCCGGGGGGCGAAACCCGCCGCGCCCGAACACGCTGTCCCACGAAGGCCCCGCTCCGGCGGGGTCTTCGTCGTTCATGGGCGTTTCGTCCAGAGGCCGCTCAGGCCCCTTCACCCGATCGAGGGATGTCCGATCACCATGGCGTGTCCTTCGATCTTCACCGTGCCCTGACCAAGCTCATCGAGATGCACGGCTCCGACCTGCATCTGAAGGTCCCCTCGCAGCCGCTGTGCCGCATCGACGGCGAGCTGGTGCCGATCCCCGGCGCCGAGCCGCTCGAGGCGCAGGACACCGACGGCGCCGTCCGCATGATGCTCGGCGACGACACCGTCAAGCTCGGCGAGTTCGACTCCGAGGGCGAGTGCGACTTCGCCTACGCCGTCGCCGGCCTCGCCCGCTTCCGCGTCAACGCGTTCCGCCAGCGCGGCAGCGTCTCCATCGTCATGCGCGCGATCCCCTACGGGATCAAGACCATCGAGGAGCTCGACCTCCCGCCGGTCATCCGCGAGCTGGCCGAGGAGGAGCGCGGGATCGTGCTGCTGACCGGCACGACGGGCTCGGGCAAGTCGACGACGCTCGCGTCGATGATCGACCACATCAACTCGACCAAGGCCCGTCACGTCGTGACGATCGAGGACCCGATAGAGTTCCTGCACGTCGACAAGCGCTCGGTGATCAACCAGCGCGAGGTCGGCATGGACACCGCGAACTTCAAGAGCGCCCTGCGGCGCGTCCTGCGCCAGGACCCCGACGTCATCCTCATCGGCGAGATGCGCGACGAGGAGACGGTCCACACCGCGCTGAGCGCGGCCGAGACCGGCCACCTCGTCTTCTCGACGGTCCACACCGTCGACGCCGCCGAGACGGTCAACCGCCTCATCGACTTCTTCCCGCCGCACATGCACAACCAGGTGCGGGCGATGATCGCCGGCACGCTGAAGGGCGCGGTCTCCCAGCGCCTGGTCCCGACCTCTGACGGCAAGGGCCGCGCCCCTCACCCGCGCCCATCCGACCGGATGCGAGCCGCGGTTCCATCCGGACGGCACGCGCATCCTCTACGTGCACCGTGGCGGCCAGGGCGACCAGAGC
>DATINR010000126.1:0-19150 GCA_035473995.1 Solirubrobacteraceae bacterium | reverse complement strand
TGAATCTTCTCGACGTGCTCGGTCACGCCCGCCGCGTCGGCCGCGCACTTGAGGAAGGCCGCGCGGATCTCCGTGCCCTGGCAGCCGATTTCGATGTCCTCGACGAAGTGATCGGCCATCACGTCGATGTCGCGGTTCTCGAAGTAGTGCGGCAGGTAGTCGTAGCTGTAGATCCCCGTGCACGCGACGATCCGAACGCCCGTCTCGTCGGCCACGCGCTTCATGAAGTTGACGTCGCGCCCGCCGAACATCGCCGTCGGGTCGACGATCGTGCGCACGCCCCTGTCCTTCGCGCCGTTGACCGCGAGCAGCGCCGCGTCGAGCTCGAGCTGCTCGTCGTAGCGCCCCGGCCACTGTTCCGCGACCGCCTCGTCGCGAAAGCGCACGTGCTCGTGCACGAGCGTCAGGCCGAGCTCGTCCGCCTCGACCGGGCCCTGGACGGTGTGCACCTGTGCCATCTCTCCACTCCTCCCGTTGGCTTCAGTCACCGGAGCGGCTTGCCCCAGTCGGTCTCGTCGCGCAGCTGCGCCTTGAGCACCTTGCCACCCGGGTTGCGCGGCAGCGGCTCCGAGAGCACGGCGACGTACTGGGGCACCTTGAAGTCGGCCAGCCGCTCGCGGCAGTACGCGATCACGGCCGCCACGTCGAGCGCCGCGCCGGCGGCCGGCACGATCGCCGCGCCCACCTTCTCGCCCATCATCTCGTCCGGCACCCCGACCGCGGCAGCCTCGCCGACGCCCGGCGCGCCGGCGAGCGCGTTCTCGACCTCGATCGAGTAGACGTTCTCGCCGCCGCGATTGATCATGTCCTTCTTGCGGTCGACGATGTACAGCAGTCCGTCCCTGTCGATCCGCGCGAGATCGCCCGTGTGCAGCCAGCCGTCGACGAATGTCTCCGCCGTGGCCTCGGGCTTGTTCCAGTAGCCCTGCACGACGTTCGGGCCGCGCACGAGTAGCTCGCCCACGCCCGTCTCCGCGTCGGGCCGGTCGATCGCGAGGTCGTCCACCGGCATCGCGAAGCCGACCGAGTCGGCGTGCTCGGCGGCCTCCTCGTGCGGCAGGAACGACGTCAGCGAGGAAGTCTCGGTCAGGCCGAAGCCGTTGCCGACGCGCGCGTTCGGGAACGCCTCCTGGATCGCGTGCACGAGGCTCTCGGCGATCGGCGCGCCGCCGTAGGAGACCCAGCTCACGTTGCTCACGTCGAGCTCTGAGAAGCGCGGATGGCGCATCACGGCGTGGTAGATCGCGGGCACCGAGACGAGCTGGTTGACACCGTGCTCGCCGACCGCCTCGAAGAAGCCATCGAAGTCGAGCGGGCCGGAGAGGATCTCCACGCGCGCGCCCCACTCCAGAGCCGGCAGCAGCTGGCTGTTGCAGCCGGTCACGTGGAACAGCGGCACCGAGACCAGCGTCGACATCCCCTCCAGCTCGGCGCGCTCGATGTTCAGCACGCGGAAGCAGCTCTCGATGTTCGTCGTGAAGTTCTCGTGCGAGGTCATCGCGCCCTTGGGGAAGCCCGTCGTGCCGCTCGTGTAGAAGATCGCCGCGAGATCGTCGGGTTGCAGATCCTCGACGAACGCCGGCTCGCCGTCGGGGAGCGGCTCGCCGTCGACGAAGCTGAACTTCGCGCCCGAGTCATCGAGCAGGTAGGCGACCTCGTCCTCGGTAAGGCGCGTGTTGACCGGCACGACGACGGCGCCGAGCAGCTGCGCGCCGCAGAACGCCAGCACCCAGTCTGCTCCGTTGCCCAGGCGGATCGCGACGCGGTCGCCGCGCTCGATGCCCGCCGCACGCAAGCCTCCGGCGACGCGCGCCGCCGCGTCCCACAGCTCGCCGTAGCTCAGCGAGCGCCCGCCGAGCTCGACGATCGCCGTCGCCGCGCCGTCGCGCTCGACGCTCGCGCGCAGCATGTGCACGAGCGACTGCGGTTGACCCGAGTAGCGCGCGCGGCCGTCCTCGCCGCGCTGCACGCCGCTCGAGTCGAACGGGTTGCGCCCGCGCGGGGCCGGCTCGACGCTGTCCTCTCCTGCCGTGCTCATCTGTGCTCCAGCTTACGCGCGCACGGGATTCACGAGCGGACCGAGGCCCTCGACTTCGACCTCGACCGTGTCCCCGTCTCGCAGGAAGCGGTTCTGCGCGGCGCCGACGCCCGCCGGCGTGCCCGTGGCGATGATGTCGCCCGGCAGCAGCGTCATCGTGCGGGACAGCCACGCGACCACCTCGGCCACGCCGAAGATCTGGTTCGCCGTCGTTCCCTCCTGCAGCGTCTCGCCGTTGACGCGCGTGCGCAGCGTCAGCGACTGCAGGTCGTCGATCTGGTCGAGCGTGACCAGCGCCGGCCCGCACGGAGCGAACGTGTCGATCGCCTTGCCGCTCGTCCACAGCGGGTTCTGGAACTGCAGATCGCGCGCCGTGACGTCGTTGAACGGCATCGCGCCGGCGACGTACTCGAGCGCCCGCTCGGCGGGGACACGCAGCGCCGCCCGCCCGATCACGACCGCCAGCTCGGCCTCGTAGTCGACGTGCTCGGCGTGCGCCGGCGGCAGCACGATCGGCTCGCCGCTGCCGATCAGCGAGTTCGCGAACTTGGCGAACCACATCGGCGCCGCCGGTATCTCCTGCCCCGCCTCGGCCGCGTGGTCGCGGTAGTTGAGGCCGAGGCAGACGATCTTCTCCGGGTCGGGCACCGGCGCCAACAGGCGCACGTCCGCCAGCGCGACGCGGGCCTCGGCGTTACCCGCGCACGCTGCCAGCTCGGCCAGGCCGTCGGCGTCGAGCGCGTGCAGCAGCCCGCGCAGCGAGCCTGCCGGAGCGCCGAGCGCCGCGACCGGCACGAGCTCCTGCTCGAGCTGGATACCGGCCTGCGGACCAGATCCGTCGTCGTAGGTGAGCAGGCGCACGGCCGCGCGCTAGAGCTGCGTGGTGTCAGTGCGCAGCCCGAGCAGCAGCCGGCCGGTCAGCTCCCACGTGGCCGGCGCGACCATCACGTGCTGCGTGGCCACGTGCACGTCGCGGAAGCGGCGCTGCAGCGGACTCGAGTCATAGATCGAGGAGCCCCCGGCGGCGTGGTACATCGACGTCGTCACCTCGGCCGCCACGGTCGTGGCGTGCGTCGCCGCCATGCGCAGGCCGACGCGGTGCCGCTCGGGGATCGGGCCCTCGCCCTGCGCCGCCTCCCATGCCTGCTCGGCTTCCTCCAGCACGAGCCCCCGCGCGGCGCGCAGCGCCGCCTCGGCGCGCGCGAGCTCGGCCTGCACGGTCGAGCGTTCGGCGAGCGTGCGGCGGCCGCCCGCCGGCGTCTTCGCGCCGGCCAGCGCGAGGAAGTCCTCGACCGCGCCGCGGGCGATGCCGAGCGCCACCGCCGCGATGCCGATCGAGAGCAGGCCGAACAGGGGGAAGGCGTAGAGCGCGCCCGGGTGGCGCGGGGCGTCGCTCGTCAGCGAGATCCCGCGCGCCGCCGGCACGACCTGCGAGACGACCGTCATGTCGTGGCTGCCCGTGCCGCGCAGGCCCGAGACGGACCACGTGTCGAGCACCTCGACGGCGTCCGCCGGCATCAGCATCAGCCGCACGTCCGGCGCGCCGCTCTCCAGCAGCTCGGGCTCCTCGCCGGCGTGCACGACGCAGCCGCCGAGCACCCAGTCGCAGTGCTGCACGCCGCTGGCGAACGACCAGCGCCCGCTGACGACGTACGCGCCGTCCCGGCGTTCCGCACGCCCACGCGGCGCGAACACGCCGCCGGTCACGTTGCGCCCGCCGGCGAAGATCAGCTCGGCGTCGGCCTGCGGCAGGTACGCGCCGAGCAGGCTGCTCGTCGAGGCGACCATCGCGCACCACGCGCTCGCTCCGTCGCCGCAGGCGAGCGCCTCGAGCGCACGCACCATCTCGGCCGGCTGCGCCTCGCGTCCGCCGAGCGACTGCGGCAGGCACAGCGAGAACAGGCCGGCCTCACGCAGCACGCCGACGAGCTCCTGCGGCAGCGCGCGCTCGCGCTCCGACTGCTCGGCCAGCTCGGCCGCGCGCGGCGCGATCCGCTGCGCCGCGCTCAGCGGCGACTCGCTCGTGCCGATGCTCTGTGTTCGGATCGCCATCTCTCCCTCGGCTCCCTCGGCGTTGTCCCTGGGCGCGAGCCTATCGTGCGACGTCTTGCAGGCATAGCCCGCGGTCATCGCCTTCCAGCCGGAACTCGACCGCCCGATCCAGGCGCTAGCTCACTCGGTCAGGCAGGTGTCCTCGTCGGAGTAGGCCGGCGCACAGGCGCACACGACGCGCAGCGGCTGCTCGCCGACGTTGTAGAGCTTGTGCCGCGCGCCCGGCGGGATCAGCGCGCAGTCGCCCTCCCCCACGAGCCGCTCCTCGCCGTCGATCACCAGGCGCCCGCGTCCGGCACTGATCAGGTACAGCTCCTCCGTCGTGCGGTGGTAGTGCTCGGTCGTCGCCCCGCCCACCGGGATCGTCGCCTCGGCAAGGCTCTGATTGCGCGCAGGCGCCGAGACCGGCCCCGCCCACTCGCGGATCTCCGAACCGTCGAGCGTCGTGAACGCCTGCAGCTCGCCATAGGAGCGCACCTCCATGCGGCCAAGCCTAAACCGGATGTCCAGCGCGAGAGAAGTGTCGGGAGTCGCGGATATCTTCGCCGCATGCCATCCGTGGAGACCGTCGGTCGGCAGGATTCCGAGCGCGGCCTCGACCGCACGACGGTGCTCGCGCTCGTCGCGATGGGCGTCGCCGTGTTCATCATCGCCAACGACTTCACCGCGCTCGCCGTCGCGCTGCCGGCGATCGAGAAGCAGTTCGACACCGACGTGGGCACGGTGCAGTGGGTGATCAACGCCTACGCGCTGACGTTCGGCGTGCTGATCGTCGTCGGCGGGCGGCTCGCCGACATCTTCGGGCGCAAGCGCATTTTCGTGATCGGCGCCGCGATCTTCGCCGCGTTCTCGCTGCTCGGCGGTGCCGCCCAGGACAGCGCCTGGCTGATCGCCTGCCGCACGCTGATGGGGATCGGCGGCGCGCTGATGTGGCCGGCGATCCTCGGCATGACGTTCGCCGCGCTGCCCGAAAGCAAGGCCGGGCTGGCAGGTGGCCTGATCCTCGGCGCCGCCGGGATCGGCAACGCCGTCGGGCCGATGTTCGGCGGCGTGCTGACCGACCTGCTCAGCTGGCGCTGGATCTTCTTCGTCAACGTTCCGATCGCGGCCTTCGGAGTGCTCGCCACGTGGCTCGCGATCCACCAGCAAGAACCCGAACCGGCTGATCACAGGATCGATTACGCCGGCGTGGCGACGCTCTCGCTCGGGCTCGTCTCGCTGCTCGTCGCGCTCGACCAGGTGACCGACTGGGGCTGGGGCGACCCGCGCATCGTCGTGCTGCTCGCGCTGTGCGCGACGATGCTCGTCGGCTTCGGCCTCGTCGAGCGGCGGATGGGCGAGTCGGCGCTGATCCCGCGCGAAGTGATCGCCAACCGCGACTTCGCCACGGCCTGCCTCGCGGTGCTGCTGATGTCGGCCGTGTTCTTCGCCTCGCTGCTGTACCTGCCGCAGTTCATGCAGAAGATCCTCGGCTACTCGCCGCTTCGCTCGGGCGTCGGGCTCGTGCCGATGATGGGCACCTTCGCGATCACCTCGTTCATCGCCGGGCCGCTGTATGAAAAGCTCGGCGCCAAGCTGATCGTCTCGCTCGGATGCGGGGCGATCACGGTCGGCATCCTGCTGCTGTCGTTGATCGGCAGCGACTCGGAGTACGCCGGCCTCGTGCCGGGGATGCTCGTGCTCGGCGTCGGCATCGGGCTGTTCTACTCCTCGATCACGACCGCCGGCGTGACCGCGCTCGACGCCTCGCGCTCTGGACTGGCCGGCGGGATCGTCTACATGTTCCAGATCGCCGGTGGGTCGGTGGGCCTAGGCCTGAACACGACGATCTTCACGTCGTCGTCGAAGACGAATCTCAATAATCATCTCGACAAAGTCGGGGCGGCTGTCACGGAAGCCCAGTCCGACCTCGTGCACGGGATCCTCGCCGGGACGGCATCCGGCAAGCACGTGCTCTCCCAGTTCTCCGCCGGCGTCGCGCACCGGCTCTCCTCGCTCGTGCGCGACTCGTTCGTCGCCGGCCTGCATACGGCGTTCCGCCTCGACACGGCGCTCGCGCTGTGCGCACTGATCGTGGCGGTGCTGTTCGTCGGCGGCCCGCTGCGCGGCCGTGGCGAAGCCACGCCGTCGCCCGAGCCCGAGCGCTCCTCGGTTTGAGCCGAGACGCCGCCGAGCAATAGACTCGCGGCATGGGTTTCGACCAGTACCACGAGCCCCCCGAGGAGCTGCCCGAGCAGACGCGCACGTTCGCGCGGCTGTGCGCCTCGCTGACCGAGGAGGCCGAGGCGATCGGCTGGTATGAGCAGCGCCTCGCCGTCGAGCGCGACCCCGAGGCCGTCGCCGTGATGTCCGACGCCGTCGGCGAGGAGTACAAGCACTTCAGCATGGACCTCGAGTTCCTGCTGCGGCGGACGCCCAAGTGGCGCGAGATCGCCCAGGGCGTGCTGTTCCGGGAGGGCGACATCGTCGAGCACGGCGAGGCCGCCGAGGCCGGCGCCGACGATAACGGCGAGCCCGGCAGCAGCGACGCTCCCGGCGCCGGCTCGAAAGCGAGCGGCGGCGTGCCCGGCGGCGGCTCGCTCGGCATCGGCAGCCTACGAGGGGAGGGACTGTGAGCCATCTGCTGCGCGAGCATGCGCCGATCACCGCCGAGGGGTGGAAGCTGATCGACGAGGAGGCGCGCGAGCGCCTGACGCCCGGCCTCGCCGCGCGACGGCTCGTCGACTTCTCCGGGCCGCACGGGTGGGAGTACTCGGCGACCAACCTCGGCCGCGTCGAGAACGCCAACGTCAGCGCGCTGAAAGGGCTCGAGGCGAACCGTCGCGTCGTGCTGCCGCTGATCGAGCTGCGCTCGCGCTTTCAGGTCTCGCGCGCCGAGCTGCGCGCCGGCGACCGCGGCGCCGAGGACGTCGACTTCGACGAGCTCGACGTCGCCGCCCAGCGGATCGTCGAGGCCGAGAACACCGCCGTCTTCCACTCCTGGCCGAAGGCCGGCGTCGAGGGAATCGCGACGAGCTCGCCGCACCCGCCGATCGTGCGCAAGAAAAGCTTCGAGGACTACCCCGGCTGCGTCGCGCGCGCCGTCGAGCTGCTGCTGCGCAACGGGATCGCCGGTCCGTACGGCATCGCGCTCGGCGGCGAGGACTACACGAGCGTCGTCGAAACGGCCGAGCACGGCGGCTACCCGCTGCTCGAGCACCTGCGCGAGATCGTCAAGGGGCCGCTCGTGTGGGCGCCCGGCGTCAAAGGCGCCATCGTGCTGAGCATGCGCGGCGGCGACTTCGCCTTCGACTGCGGTCAGGACCTGTCCGTCGGCTACGAGTCCCACGACGCCGAGAGCGTGTCGCTGTACATCGAGGAGTCCTACAGCTTCCGCGTGCTCACGCCCGAGGCGGCCGTCGCGATCGTCGCGCCCAAAGGCCGCTGAGCGCGCCGCCGCGCGCGAGCGCTATTCGAGCTCCGGCGCCGCGAGCTTCGCCGGCTGCGCCTCCGGGCGAGCCAGCAGCACCGCCCCGACCGTGACCGCGACGAACGCCAGTACGCGCAGCGCGCCGAGCGCACCCGAGGGCACCGGCTCTTCGAGCACGATCGTGCCCGCCAGGATCGGCAGCACGTTCGTCAGCAGCGTCGCCAGTCCGGCCACCGTCAGCGCCGCCCCCGCCTGGTAGCCGAGCTGCAGCAGCGTCGTGCCGAGCGTGTAGCCCGCGATCAGCGACAGCGCGAACGCGATCCGCGCGCCGCCCTGCGTGGCGAGCTTCGTCGAGATGTCGCCGATCGAGAACAGCAGCCCGCCCGCGATCGCGTTCGCCACCGCCACGCCCAGCATGCGCCGGCCGAGCAGCAAGACCGCCAGCGCCAGCACCGCCGTGCCGAAGATCCAGATCAGCACCGTCGCCGTCGAGCCGCTGTGGCCTTCGCCCGTGCCCTGCGCCAGCGAGACCGCCAGCGCGACGAGGCCCAGCACCGAGAGCGCCGCGCCCGCGATGCGCCGCCCGCCCAGCGGTTGTCGCCCGCCCATGCGGTAGGTCAGGTAGGCCAGCAGTCCGATGCCGCCCGCCACGATGCTCTGCACGAGCGCCAGCGGCGCAAGCGCAAGCGCAAGCGCGTAGAGCACGAAGCCGCTCGACTCCATCGCGAAGCCCAGCAGCCAGCTGCGGTCGGCCAGCAGCACGTGCAGCGAGTGCAGTGGCCTGCGCATCGACAGCGCCGGCATCGCCGCCGCCGCGTCGTGCTCGCGCAGGTAGGCCAGGCTCGTCAGCGTCGTCGAGCACAGCGCCAGCGCGAACGCCACGGCGATGCCCGCGCTCATCGCTCACGCCCTGACGGCGAGGACGGGCGCTCCGCTACTGCAGGTATTTCTCGACCGTGCCCGGCTCGCGCGCCCGCGCCTCGTCCGGGTCCTCCCCGGCCGCGCGGCGCGCGCGGCGCTGGCGCAGCAGATCCCAGCACTGGTCGAGCTCGACCGACACCTGCTGCAGGCGCTCGCGGTCTGCCGCCAGCGGCTCCGCCTGCGCCCGCTCTGCGTCGTCCTGCTCGCTGTGCTGCAGCGAGTGCTCCTCCGCGACGAGCGACTCGATGCGGCTGAGAATCGTCTGGTCGTCCATCACGCGCAGGGTATCCAAGCGGCGGGCCTGGTCGGGGTCAGCCCGGCCGGCCGAGCCCCGTCGGCCCGATCAGCCCGTGTAGACGCGCGCCAGCGACTCGGCCACGCAGACCGGCTTCTCGCCGCCCTCGCGCTCGAACGTCAGCTCCGTCGTGATCTGCGCTCCGCCCGGGATGTCGTCCACGGAGACGAGCTTCGAGCGCATCCGCACCTTCTCGCCGACCGGCATCGGCGCCGGGAAGCGCACGCGGTTCAGGCCGTAGTTGACGCCGAACGCGAAGCCGTCGAACTTGACCATGTCATAGGAGAAGCGCGGCGCCAGCGAGAGCGTGTAGTAGCCGTGCGCGATCGTGCCGCCGAACGGGCTCTGCTTGGCGCGCTCCGGATCGATGTGGATCCACTGATCGTCACCCGTCACCTCCGCGAACTCGTTGATCTTCTCCTGCGTGACCAGGTGCCAATCGCTGACGCCGAGCTCCTTGCCGATGTACGTCTTGACCTCGTCCAGGCCGTTGAGCGTGAGCATGTGCGCGGTCCCTCCGTTCCGTGAGCAGATGTCCGCGCGCCGAGACGACGGCGCGCGGCGCGCATACTACGCCCGAGCGCCTGCTTCAGACGCCGGCCTCGACAGCCGACTCGCCCGGTGCGATCTGCCGGCTGCCCCTGAACAGCAGCCGATGCACGAGCGCGCCGAGCAACCCGCCGGCGAGCGGCGCCACGATGAACAGCCACAGCTGGCTGAGCGCCCAGCCGCCGACGAAGATCGCCGGGCCGATGCTGCGCGCCGGGTTCACCGAGGTGTTCGTCACCGGGATGCCGACCAAGTGGATCAGCGTCAGCACGAGGCCGATCGGGATGCCCGCGAAGGCGACGTTGGCGATCCGGTCGGTTGCTGCGAGCACGGTGAAGACCAGAAAAGCCGTGAGGATCACCTCGACGGCGAGCGCCGAGCCGACCGGGAAGCCGCCCGGCGAATGCGCCGCGTAGCCGTTGGCGCCGAGCCCTTCCATGCGCACGTCATAGCCGCCTTTGCGTCCGGAGACGACCGCCAGCAGAATGCCGGCCGCCGCGATCGCGCCGAGGATCTGCGCGATCCAGTAGCGCACGGCCTCGCCGAGCTCGACCTTGCCGCTGACGAGCAGTCCCATCGTGACGGCCGGGTTGATGTGGCAGCCCGAGATCGGGCCGACCGCGTAGGCCATCGCCAAGAGCGAAAGGCCGAAAGCGAACGCCACGCCGAGGTAGCCGACGTGATCGCCCGCGAGGACCGCCGTTCCGACACCGCCGAAGACGAGCACGAAGGTGCCCAAAAACTCTGCCGAAGCACGCTTCAGAGCCATCCCAACCTCCTTCTCGAGATCGCCGGTGAGGGACTGCTGTTAGTTCGGCGTCTGTGTGAGGATCCCTGCGGAGGCTGCCCAGCCCAAACCGATCGCAAGCCCCGTCCCGGCGGCCGCCGCGCCGAGCACGTGGTCGGCCGCCGGCGCCAGCTGCCAGCGCGCGATCAGCCAGCTTCCGAGTGCGAGAACCTCCACGAGCGCGAGCAGCTCGAGCGACGCGACGGCCTCGAGCACGACGACGAACGACCCCGCATCGGCGTGGGCTGCGGTGGCAACGTCAGCGGTTGCGCCATCCCCGTTCGACGTGACCTCATCCGTCGGCGTGACGGTCGCCTCCACCCTTCGCCCATCCGGCAGCGAGAACGCCCATCCCTCGTGCGCCCATGGCCGACCGTGCAGAGAGAGCCCGACCTCACGTACGCGTAGGCGTCCGCCGCGGCGCAGGCGAAACGGCTGAAAGCCGCCGCTGCACGCGCCGTCGCCGTCGCGCAACTCGAATCCCCAGCCGCTCTGCGCCAGCGGCACGATCTCGTACTCGTGCTCGCCGGCGCGCAGCCGTGCCCCGCCGCCACCCGGCCCCTCGACGACTTGCGACAGGACGCGCGGCTCGGCTCGGGGCGCCTGCTCGCGCAGTAGGCCGTCGGCAGTGAACAAGAGCTTCGTCATCGTCCTTCCCTACGAGCCTTTCACACCGGGCCTGTCGAAGTAATATTCGTTTCTTACCACTTCTGCTGACGGTTCCGGCAACTCGAACCGCGTTCAGGGCATACGCTGCACAGTCCGTTTGGGAGCGTAGGAGATCGACCGGACCCGGGCTAGGCCGACGTGAGCTCGCTCGCGCGAGCCACGTCGTGGCGCTCGAGCGTCTCGCAGAGACGCTCGACGACATCGGGGTCGAACTGAGAGCCGGCGTTTCGTCGCAGCTCTGCGACCGCCTCGTTGCGCGAGCGCGCTGCGTCGTATGCACGCTCGGAGGTGATCGCGTCGAACGCGTCGCACGCGGCGATGATCCGTGAGCCGAGCGGGATCGCGCGGCCGGCGAGCCTGTCCGGATAGCCGCCGCCGTCCCAGCGCTCGTGGCTCGAGCGTACGAGCCGGGCAACCGGGCGCAGCGCCGGGGCCGCGTTGAGGATGCGCTCGCCGATGATCGTGTGCTGGCGGATCAAGCGCCACTCGGCCTCGCTCAGCGGTCCGGGCTTGTCGAGGATGCGATCCGGGATCGCCAGCTTGCCGAGATCGTGCAGCTCGGCCGCCCTGCGCAGCTCGTCGAGCTGTTCTGAGTCGAGGTCGTAGGTGCGGCCGATCGCCGTCGCCAGCAGGCCGACGTCGCGAACGTGCTGGTGCAGCTCGGGCTGGCGCTCGTTGAGCAGCTGCATCAGCACCTGCTGCTGCATCGTCACGCTCTGCACGTACGCGCGGGTCGAGCGCCCGGCGGCCGCCTTGTCGGCGTACATGCGCTCGTCGGCGAGGTTGAGGGCGGCGCTGAGCGAATCGGCATCCTCGGGCAGCGCGACGACTCCGCAGGAAGCGGTGACCGCAAACCCGCTGCCGCGCTCGGAGAGCGCGGCACGGCAGGAGGCGATCTGCGCGTCCTCGCGCTTGAAGCTTCCCGGCAACAGCAGGCAGAACTCGTCGCCGCCGAGGCGAAACGCCTCGCCGGCCGGGGCGACCGTGTTGGCCAGCGCGCGCCCGAGCCGGATCAGCAGCGCATCGCCCGCGCCATGGCCGAAGCTGTCGTTGTAGCGCTTGAACCCGTCGAGGTCGAAGAAGGCCAGCGTGGCCGGCCTGCCGGCCAGGGCTCCCCTCACGGCGGTATCGAGCTCGTCCATCAGCCGGCGCCTGTTGCCGAGCCCCGTGAGCGGGTCCGTTGTCGCGCCCTCGACTTCGCGCTCGAGCAGTTTGACGTTCTCCATGTAGGTGATGCAGGCCCGCGCTCCCGCCGCCAGCAGGGCGGCGGCGGCCAAGCCGACGGCGAGCGGCGTCAGCCGGTCGAGCGAGGAGCTCACGAGCAACGCCAGCGCGACGAGTGCGAAGCCGGCGGGCAGCACGATCGTGTGCCGGCCCGTCGTCGCGCGCGCCGACCCGGCCGGCGCCCGCTGCCAGGCCGCCGCTGCGAGCACGACCATCGAGGCCGGCCACATCGTTTCGAGCACGCCCCCTTCGACGTACGTGCCCTTCGCCACCTGGTAGGCGTAGATCATGTCCGCCGTCGCGTTCAGCGCGATGCCGAGGGCGATCAGCGTCCACTGCCGGCCCGGTCGCCAGTTCGCCAGAGCGAACCCGATCGCGACGAACGCGAGCAGCAGGAAGTCGGCGAACGGGTAGGCGAGGTTCACGCCGACCGCTGCAGCCGAGCCCTGGCTCGCGCTGAGCACGGCCGGGAATATCAGGTCCGCGCCGAGCGCCGCCAGCGTGAGGCCGACCACGATGCCGTCGAGCCACATCGCCGCGCCCGTGTGGCGGAAGTGCGAACGCATCAAGAGCGCCAGGCCCACGTAGACCGTCGGATACTCCGTCAGATAGAGCGCATCGGCGATCGACGGGTACGGCGGACTCGAGACGTGATCGAGCCACAGCGTCCACACGAGATCGCCGCCCGTCCACGAGAGCAGGCCCGTCGCGATCAGCAGCCACGCGACGCGGTCCTGCGAGCGTCGCACGGCGCGCACGAAGCAGATGCCGACCGCGACCAACTCGATCGCCGTGTACAGGTACTCGTTCGAGAACGTGTCCAGACCGGCGCCGCCGAAGTGGCTCAGCGCGTGCGTGGCATGGAAGGCGAGCGCCGCCGCGAGCGCAGCGAAGCCCACGAGCAGCAGCCGTGGTCGCGACTCGGAGCGCGAATCGTGCGTCGGAGCGGAGATGCGTGTAAACACCCTGTCGACGCATCGCCAATCAGGCACGGGAGCTTGAGGGGTTGGGGCGTCGTTGGACGGTCTCGCTCAAGTCCCTTCATGGCGATACCGGTAGCGCCGTACAGACGGAACCCCATGAGTTCAAACGGCCCATGCCGTCTGGGATCTGCGCGATCGAGTCCACGGCGGCAGCCTCATGCGTTGACTATCTGTCTGAGACCGAGGACGGGCCCGAATGCCACTTACCCATCCACCATTGGAGACTCAACTCCATTGGCGCCGCAGCCGATCAGAACATGTGGAACCTCTCCGGCGAAACCGCCGCGGTAATCGAAAGCAGCGCGCCGACGATCGCGCCTGGTCGGCGCGCACGAGTGTGGATGCCCGCACGAGCGAGGAGCTCGTGCACTACACGGCTCTCCCGGCCGAGACGGGGCCGACCTGGGCGCCCGACAGGCTCTCGGTCTGGCCGGTCGAGGGCGGGCGCTACGGGATCGACGCGCACTATCACGGCGCAACGGGCCTGACCCGCGCAGAACGCCAACGGGAGAGGCTCGCCTCAACGGGGCTCGGCGCGAGTGTCCGCACAGACGACAAGGGCGGCATCGTGCGACTTGGTCCTCTCGCACACGAGGCCGTGTGGCTCGCGCTCGAGGCATTTCTAGGTCGCCCACTGGGCGCGCTCGACACAGACGATCGTCGCTCCTGACGTCGGCTTGGTGTGCAACGAGGCCTGCCGGATCATCAAGGCACTAACGCAACCTGAACTCGACACCGATGTTCTCAACGGCATGCGAGCGCTGCGGCTAGGGGCGACGATCTGTGCCTTGGTGGTCGGGGGATGCTCGACATCGGCCCTCGCGCACCTCTCTCGGCCCGTCCGCCTACCGTCAACGGGCTACTCCTGGCAGTTTGCGATCGACCGCGGAGGCCATGCCATCGCCGTCGACGGCTCGAACTCCGGGGCGCTCCTCTATTCGCTCGGAAGGGGCACGCGCTTCAATCGATCTTGGCCCATCGCGGTCACTGGCGGATATAGCCTCCACCTTCCTGGTCGAGACATCTCGTTCGGTGCGGGTGATCGCGTCGCAATCGGCTTGCGCTACATCGACGGCACGGCGCCGGCGTCAGAAGCAGAGCACGGCGCTGGCGCGTGCTGTACTCGTGCAGCTGTCGCGGCTTGGCAGCTGGGCGAAGTTCCTCCGATCGCGCAGACGCTGAGCCCACAGAGGAGCACGCTGGACGGTTTCCAGAAGGAACCTGGCATACCGTCGGTCGTAGTCGATCGCTCGACGACCACGGCGATTTGGAGCGTGGGCGGGAACGGCGAACCCCCCGAACGTGGGCCGGCCGAGCTCGATGAGGGCTTCGGCACGGTGGGCGGGCCGTTGCAGGTTCGCCCACTGGCAACAGCATCAAATGGGATCGATGACTACATACTGACGAGGACCGCAAGAGGTGTGCCGGTGGCGGCATGGCTCGAGAACGGCCACCGGTTGCGGGTAGTGACCGGCAGCGCGGGCGGCGCGCTTCATCGTTCAGGGGGCTCGCAAACCGTGCGCCGCCGATCGAGCCTCGAGCAATTCGAAGATCTCGGCTTCAACGAACTCGGTGGCGACTTCGGCTTCAGCGCGGACGGCGCGGGCGACATCGTGTTTTGGTACGTCACTGCTACCGCCCAGCCCGGTAGAGAAGAGCTGTTCGCGATGACCAGCACAGAAGGCCACGCCTTCACGCGCCCTCGACTCCTGGCGGTGATCCCGGGGGCGGGTAGGGGTGCGCTCGTGGTCACGGGCGCGGGACGATCTCTGCTCGCCTTTTGGGAATGGGAAGACCGACACGAAACCGGACACCTGCAGGCCGCGTTTGGACACATCAACGCGAGGCTTGTGAAGTCCAAGTCGGTGCTGGTTGGACCGTTTGGCGGCGAGGCGACGGGGTTCGTTGGCCGAAACGCGGCGTATGTCATCTACCGGCGCTGGTTGGCGAGTTACAACCGAGAAGGGCAGCAGCGCTTCCGCTTGGAGTTCACTCGCTCGTCGATTGGTCACGCGTTTGGGAAACCAAGGCCGTTCGCGCCGAGACTCCGCGGCTGTGGCGTCAATACCGCGTTCGAACTGCCCGTGCCCGAAGAACGGCTCATCGCCACGAGCCTCGACGGCTACGCGATCGTCAATCTGGTGTGCGAAGGCGGCGCTGAATACATCGTTCGCTACTCGCCTTAGCTCACGCGCCATCCGAGCACTTTCTCGACCCACATTCACCGACCGCCGCCGGGAGCCTTGCTCGAACTTTATCGAGGGTGAGCGAGGGGACTCGAACCCCCGACCGCCTGGACCACAACCAGGAGCTCTACCGACTGAGCTACGCCCACCACGGGAAACCGGAGTCTAGCGCCGCGCGATCAGATCTTGCGAGCGATCACGACCGGCGGCCGGCCGCCACCGGCCCACGTCTCGACCGCCGCGAGAACAGTCTCCTTGCGCTCGAGCGCGATGACATCCCCGGCCTGCCTGTCGTCGCCGGCCTGCTCGTCGCCCTCGGCTGGCCGCTCGCCCTCGCCGCGGCCATCGCCCCGCAGCACGGCAAGCCCGCGCCCGAGCAGCGAGCCGACGGCCCGCTCCGCGAGCCCAAGCGCCTCTGCGGCTGAAGCGGCGCCACCGCGCTCGCCCAAACGCTCCTGCGCCATCAGCCACACGCGCGAAGGCGCGACAGGCCCGCCGTCGAGCAACGCGAGCAGCTCGAGCCCTAGCGAGTCGGCGAGCAGCTGGAGATCCTGCGCCTCGGCTGGCCCGCCGAGCGCCTCACCCGCCGGCGCGACGGGCGCGCCCTCCCCCGCTCCGCCGACCGCGCCGGGCGAAGCCGCGCCGTGCTGCTCCTGCTGCGCTTCCCCGGCCTTCCGCGCGCCACCGAGCACCCGCTCGGTCACGTCCTCGCTGCGCTTCTGCGCGTTGCGCCACCCTTTGCCCATAGCCAGGTCGGGCATCGACAGTTCGGGCCCCTCGAGAATCGTGAGCGTGGCTTCGTTGACGTTCCACTTGCGTTCGCCCTCCTCGATCCATTCCTGACGCGTCCAGGGGATGACGAGCGCGCGCAGCTGCGCCTCCGACTGGTTGAAGCGGCAGACGACATGCGGGAACTTGCGCAGCTCGAGGTGGTACACGCGCCAAAGGCTCGCAGAATCAGCGCCGGGCGCGCGCCTGCCAGGCGTCGACCATCGCGATCCGCTGCACGATCGTGGGGTGGTCCTCGTAGAGCACGTAGGACCACGTCGGCGGGTCGGGGTTGGCGAGGCTGGCTTTGGCGAGCGTCTTGAACAGCGAGCGCGCGGCGGCGGGGTCGTGGGTGGCGTTCAGCGCGGCCCAGTCGGCCTCGGCCTCGTCGCGCCTGGAGACGACGTTCATCAAGGGCGCGGTCAAGAGTTGCAGGGCGACGAACACGAACAGCGCGACGGGCACGGCCTCGGGCCGGGCCAGGCCACCGCGCCGGCGCGTGAACAGCGCGACGAGCGCGGCGGCGGGCAGCAGGAACAGGATCAGCCAGCCGACGCGCTTGAGCGTGTGGCGATGGGCGAGGTGGCCGAGCTCGTGCGCGACGACGACGTCGACTTCGCGGCGGTCGAAGCGCCCGTCGAGCAGCGTGTCCCAGAGGATCACGCGGCGCGTGGGGCCGAAGCCGACGGACTCGGCGTTGGGGGCGGTCGTCTGGCGCTTGACCTCCTGCACGTCGGCCCTCGTCCCGGGAATCCCCTCGACGCGCGCCAGCCGGCGCACGTCGGCGGCGGTCGGTTCGCGGTGCAGCGGATGCGTGCCCGGGATCAGGTAGACGCTGAGGAAGACCGAGAGCAGGGCAAGCCCGGCGAAGATCGGCGCGGCCACTGCCCACCACCAGCGCCGCAGCACGCCGGCGATGGCCATCGTCACGAGCAGCGCGAGCGAGACGAACAGGAAGGTCCCGCCGAGCGAGAGGAAGCTCGCGAGCAGCGAGGCGAGATAGCCCTGGTGGGAGATCCCGTGACGGCGCTCCCACCAGACGGCGGCGAGTGTGAAGGGCACCTCGGCGAGCCACAGCACGGCGAAGCCGAGCATCCCGAGCATCATCCCCGTGCCGATCCGCCCGGCTGCGGACTCGCGCATCAGCCGGTGCCCGTAGCGGGCATACAGCGCGAGCACGACGAGCAGCGTGACGTCGGCGAGCACGACGTCGATGTCGAGGAAGCGTTCGAAGGACTCGCTGCGCCGCAGGAAGGACGGCGAGAAGAGGCTGCGCGGATCGACGTGCGGCAGCTGAAGCGAGGCGGGCACGCTCGAGTGCCACAGCGCGTGGGCGACCAGCCCCCAGGCGACGGCGAGGACAGCGAGCACGCCGAGCGCGGCGGCCGAGCGGACGGGCCGCGCGGCGAGGCTCCCCCATGCCGCGCGAGCGCTCGGCATCGGCGTCAGCTCAGGCCGACGTCCGGCGCGGCCGGCGCGGCCGGCGCAACGGCGGCGCCGGGGGAATCGGGTGAGCCGGCGACCTCGGGGAGAACGTCGCCGCCCGGCTCGTCGCTGCGCACGGGCCCGCTGTAGGGGTAGGCGTCGGTCAGCAGCAGCAGGTAGCCGTGGGTCTGCGCCTGGTAGCGCAGGGCAAGCGCGCCGGCGTTGCGCAGCCCCTGCGGCATGCGCCCGCGCGCGAGCGAGCTGAACCAGCCGAGCAGCGCGACGACGCTGACCAGCGCGCCATACGCACTGGCGAGGATCAGCGCGGGAATGGCGAGCACGATGCGAAATCCCGTCTTCCAGCGGTTCTGGCGCTCACGCGGCGCAATCGCGATTTCGAAGGGGTAGCTGCCGGCCTTGCCGACGAAGCCGGGAAAGGGGTTGGCGACCAGGTAGAGGTAGGAGTAGACGTGGTTGGCGTAGCGCAGGTAGGCGGCGAGGAAGCCGTGCAGCCACTGCGGCGAACGCCCGGCGAACAGCGTGGCGAACCAGTTGAGGATGGCGCAGACGATCACGAGGATCCCCCACAGCGTGAGCCAGACCAGATGCGGCAGCGCGAGCAGCAGGCGGAAGAACACGGTCAGGCGCGAGCGGCGAAGATCGTCGGACAGCTCGAGCCGGATTGGGTCCGAGCGCACGGGCAGGCCGGGCACGGCGGCCATCGGATCGCTGTCGGGATAGCGGTCGGTCAGCAACAGCGCGTAGGACCAGAACTGGGCGCCGTAGCTGAGCGCGTAGGCGGCGCCGTCGCGCAGCCCGCGTGGCATCGTGCGCCGCGCGAGGATCGCGAACCAGCCGAGGACGGCGACTGCGGGCAGCAGGCCGCCGGTGTAGGAATAGGAGCGACGGCCGGCGCCGCTGGAGTTGGGGTTGCCGTTGAGCACGACCACGATCAGCAAGGCCGGCAGCAGCAGGATCCCGCGGAACAGAACATTCCAGCGGTTCTGCGGCGCGGGCGGTGGGATCTCGATGTCGATCGGGTAGCCCGGCGTGCCGTCGAAGCTGGGATAGGGGTCGGCGGCGAGGTGCAGGTAGGCGTGGAAGTGCGTGGCGTATTTGACGTACGCGGCGAGCGGCCGGTACAGCCAAGCCGGAGGGCGGCCGAGGATCAGCGTGGCGAACCAGTTGACGACGGCGAGCACGACGGTGACGATCCCCCACAGCGTGAGCCAGATGAAGTGCGGGATCGAGAGGATCAGGCGGAAGGCGACGGTCAGCCGGCTGCGCTGCAGGTCGTCTGTGACCAGCAGGCGGACGGGAGGATGCCCGCCGGGTGCGGGCTGCGCGGATGCCGGATGCTCGGACACGCCCACTTGATCGGCTCAGCCGCCGACGGCCTTGACGATTGGGCCGAGCCGCTCGCGCATCACGCGCACGGCCTCGGGGTTGGAGTCGATCAGCACATAGCGGCGGCCGAGCTTGGCGGCGACGGCGCCGAGCGTGCCGCTGCCGGCGAAGAAGTCAAGGCACCAGTCGCCGGGCCGCGAGGAGGCGCCCACGATGCGCCGCACGATCCCCTCGGGCTTCTGCGTCGGGTAGCCCGTCTTCTCGGCGCCGTTGGTGGGGACGATCGTGTGCCACCAGACGTCTGTCGGCAGCTTGCCGCGGGCGGCCTTCTCGGCGCTGACGAGCCCGGGCGCCATGTAGGGCTCGCGGTCGACCTCGGCCGAGTCGAACCAGTAGGCGGCGGGGTCCTTGACGTACACGAGGATCGTGTCGTGCTTGGCCGGCCAGCGGCGCTTGGCGCGGGCGCCGTAGTCATAGGCCCAGATCAGCTCGTTGAG
>DATINR010000125.1:0-8505 GCA_035473995.1 Solirubrobacteraceae bacterium | reverse complement strand
GGCTCGCGCAGGTGCGGCGCGGCGGCGCGGATCACGCGGAAGGGGACGATCGTGTGGATGTCGAGCATCGCCTGGAAGTGCTCGTCGGACATCTTGTGGATCGGCGCGTCGAGCGTGTAGCCGGCGTTGTTGACGATGATGTCGATCTTGCCGAACGAGTCGACCGCCTTCTGCACCAGCTCGTCGGCGGCGCCCGGCTTGGTCAGGTCGCCCGCGTAGACGGCCGTCTCGCCGTCGATCTCGGTGGAGGCCTGCTCGGCGACGTCGCCGTCGAGGTCGTTGATCAGGCACTGTGCGCCCTGCGCAACGAGCAGCTCGGCCGTTGCACGACCGATCCCGCGCGCCGAGCCCGTGACGATGGCCGATTTGCCGTCGAGTACTCCCATGTTCGTTCCGTCTCCTTGTCGTTTTCGGTGCGCCGGAGGTTATCCGAGCGCCAACGTCAAGGAGCGATGATGCGCCCGAAGTCCTGCGTGTAGATCGCGCCGGACTGGCCGCGCGCGAGCGAAGCGAGCGGGTGCGGCGAGACGCCGATCCCCGTTTCGCGGAAGGTCGCGTCGAGGATGTTGGCGCGGTGCCCCGGTGAGGCCATCCAGCTCGCCACGATCGCCTTCGGCGTCGCGAGCCCGAGCGTCGCCCAGGCGATGTTCTCGCCGACCGCGTAGCCGATCCGCGAGCTGAAGATGTAGCCCGACGCGCGCATCCGCGAGAGCGGCGTGTCGCCGTGGCGCCCGTCGTGTTCGAAGTAGTCGCCTGCGGCCATGTCCGCCGAGTGGCCCTGTGCCGCGGTCTCCAGGCGCGCGTTGGGCGCGAGCGCGGCCTCGCCGTGGCTCAGCCGTTCGCGGTTGACCAGGCACAGCGTGGCCGTGCGGATCAGCGGCAGGTCGCGGCCGGAGGGTCGCAGCTGGGTGTTCGGGCAGACTCCGTTCTGCGGCACCGGCGCCGCGGTCGTGTGTCGCGCGCCGTGACGGCGATGGGAAGCGTGGCGATGGCCCGCGCGGCGGCGGCATTTGGCGCCACGCCGCGTGTGGTGCTTGGCGCCCTTGGTGCCGGGCGTGCTGACGTTGTGGAAGCTCGCCCGCCTGGCACAGCCGTGCCGTTTGCGCCGGTGCGCCGGCGGTGAGGTCGTGTGGCTCGAGGCGCCTTTGGCCGGATGCCTGCCCTTCAGCGTGGCGGCCGGCGCGGCGCTCGAGGCGATCGCGCAGCAGCACACGCACAGCGCGAGCAGCGCAGCGCCGACGGCAGCGTGCAGTAGATGACGGCGGATCGCGTCATACGTTCGGCGTCCAATTGCCACGTAGGCGGTATCGGAGCCTCGGCCGGCCCACATGAGCCGGTTTGCACCGCTTGGACGAGTTTTTGCAGACGCTCAGAGCGCGAGCACGCGACCGAGGATCTCGCGCATGATCTCGTCCGAGCCGCCGCCGATCGGGCCGAGGCGGGCGTCGCGGGCGGCGCGCTCGACCCAGTACTCGCGCATGTAGCCGGCGCCGCCGTGGATCTGCAGGCACTCGTCCATCAGCTCGTAGCAGGCGCGCTGGGTCAGCAGCTTGGCCATGCTGACCTCCTTCAGCGGCTCCTCGCCGGCGACGAAGCGGCGCAGCGCGTCGTAGGTGACGCAGCGACAGGTGTAGACCGAGGTGGCCATCTCGGCGAGCTTGTGGCGGATCGTCTGGTGGCCCGAGAGCGGGCGCCCGAACGCCTGGCGCTCGCGCGCGAACTCGACCGTGCGTTCCCACGCGAGCGTCATCGCGCCGACTGCGCCGAGCGCCATCGCCAGGCGCTCCCACTGGAAGTTGGCCATGATCAGCTTGAAGCCCTCGTTGAGCTCGCCGAGCAGGTTCTCCTCGGCGACGAAGACGTCCTCGAAGGCGATCGTCGCCGTGTCCGATGCGTGCCAGCCGAGCTTCTCGAGCTTCGACGAGCTCACGCCCTCGCCGCGATCGACGATCAGGAACGAGATCCCGTGGTGGCCGCCCTCGGCGGTCGTCTTCACGGCGGTCACGATGAAGTGCGCGCGCACGCCGTTGGTGATGTAGGTCTTCTCGCCGTTCAGCACCCAGCCGCCGTCGACGCGCTCTGCGCGGGTGCTCAGCGCGGCCACGTCGGAGCCGGCGCCGGGCTCGGTGATCCCCAGTGCGCCGATCCGCTCGCCGGCGATCGCCGGCACGAGGTAGCGCTGCTTCTGCTCCTCGGTGCCGAACTTCCAGATCGGCGGCGTGGCGATGTTCGTGTGCGCGCCGATTCCCGCCGCCGTCCCGCCCGAGCCGATCCGCGCCATCTCCTCGCACATGACCGACTCGTGCAGGTAGTCGCCCCCCTGGCCGCCGTACTCGGTCGGGTACTTCAGCCCGAGCAGGCCCTGTGCGGCGAGCTTTCCGAAGACGTCGTCTGGAAACCAGCGATCGTCCTCCCACTGTCGCGCGTGTGGCGCCAGCTCGCGGTCGATGAACCCGCGGATCGACTGTCTCAGTTGCTCGTGCTCGTCGGAGAAGGGGGGTGTGAGAGTGTTCATCGAGAGAATTGGTAACTTGATGGTATGCGAGTTGCCATCGACGGTGTGGGGCGGATCGTGATCCCGAAGCCGATGCGAGATGTGCTCGGGATCGAGGGGCCGACGGAGCTGGAGCTGACCGAGCACGACGGAGCGCTCGAGTTGACGGTGCCATACATCAAAGCCCACCTCGAGGACCGCGACGGACACACGGTGATCGTCCCCGACGAGCCCGTGCCGACACTCACGACCGAGATGGTGCGCGATGAGATCGAACGCTCGCGCCGTTGATCGCACCTGACTCCAGCGTTCTGATCGCCGCGTTCGCGAGCTATCACGCAGCACACGAGCCGGCGATAGATGCCGTCGGCAACTCTCCGAGGCTGATCGTCCACGTCGCTTTCGAGACCTCCTCCGTCTTGAGTCGTATGCCCGAAGAGCAGAGGATGGAGGCATCGTTCGTGCTCGATGCCCTCGAACGTGAATTCCCTGACCCGTGGCTCGCGCTCGATCAGGCTGCCCAGCGCTCTTGCCTGCGCCGCGCCGTCGACGCCGGCCTGCGCGGCGGCGCCCTCTACGACGCCCTGATCGCGGCAACCGCGCGCGAGCACGGCGCGACGCTGCTCAGCGCCGACCGCCGCGCGCGCGAGGCCTACGAGGCGATCGGGGTCGACGTTTCCTATCTGGAGTAGTTCCACCCGGCGCATGCGCCGGGTGGCGGAGCCGTACATGTACGGCTCCGAGGGAGCGCACATGTGCGCTCCCTGCCGGCCGGCACATGTGCCGGCCGGGGGAGGGCCGCATGCGGCCCTCCCATCCCAGAGATGAAGATCGGCGATCGGACTACAGCCCGTAGGAGCGACCGATCACGTCGAGCATGATCTCGTCCGTGCCCGCGCCGATCCGGTTCAGGCGCGCGTCGCGCCAGACGCGCTCGATGCCGTACTCCTTCATGTAGCCGGCGCCGCCGTGGATCTGGATGCAATCGTCGGCCACTTCGCAGAGCACGCGCGAGGCGACGAGCTTGGACATCGAGATCTCGCGCACCGGGTACTCGCCGTTCTTGAAGCGCCACGCCGTGATGTAGGTCATCTGCCGCGCCGACTCGATTTTGGTGGCCATCTCGGCGAACTTGTGGCGGATCACCTGGAACTTGCCGATTTCACGGCCGAACGCCTTGCGCTCGTGCGCGTACTGCAGCGTGCGTTCAAAGCACTTCTGCGCGCCCGCCACCATCCCGGCCGCACCGATCAGGCGCTCGCCCTGAAGCTCCCACATGATGTGGTAGAAGCCCTTGCCGACCTGGCCGAGCACCGCCGTCTCCGGCACGCGCACGTCCTGGAAGGCGAGCAGCGCCGTGTCCGACGCGTGCATGCCGAGCTTCTCGAGCTTCTTCTCGCGGATCACGCCGGGCGCGTCCATCGGCACGAGGAACAGCGTGAAGCCATCGTAGCCCGCGTCCGGGTCGGTCTTCGTCACGAGCACGATCACGTCCGCGCGGTGGCCGTTGGTGATGTACGTCTTCGAGCCGTTGATGATGTAGTCCTCGCCGTCCTTGACCGCGCGCGTCTTGATGCCCGAGACGTCCGAGCCGGCGTCCGGCTCGGTGATGCCGAGGCAGAGGATCTTCTCGCCCTTGATCGCCGGTACGACCCATTCCTGCTTCTGCTCCTCGCTGCCGAACGCGAGGATCGGCGGCATCGCCATGTCGGTGTGCACCGCAAGGCCCATCGCCAAGCCGCCCGAGTTGGCGTTCGTGATCTCCTCGGCGAGCACCAGCGCCGAGTAGTAGTCGCCGCCCTGTCCGCCGTACTCCTCCGGCTTGTCGAGGCCGAGGAAGCCGAGCTCGCCCATCCGCCTGAAGACCGAGTCGGGGAACGTCGTCTCCTCCCATTCCTCGGCATGGGGGGCGAGCTCTTTGGTCGCGAAGTTGCGGATCGACTCGCGCAGCTGTTCGTGCTCGTCGGTGAAGAGGAAGTGCTTGCGCGCGGCCTGGAAGTCCGGCTTCAGCACGCTCTCGGCGGTCGCGGCCATGGCTTGGAAGTCTCCTTGTGGTCGATGCTTGGATGCCCTGCGCCGACGCGCCCGAGCAGTCGGGGCGCGTTCGGCCCCTGCTCGCAGACGCTAACGCAGGCGTGCGCAAAAGTAAACAGTAGAGCTTGCTACTTCTCGCGTGTTCAGCGCGGCGCGTCCACGATCCCACAGCGCGTCGTTTTCGATCACTCGAACTGGGGAAGTTCTCGGCCATGCGAACAACACGGGATGGATCCTCAAACGCAGTACGCCGGAGCTTGCTCGCGGCGCGTCGCTCGAAGCTGCTCATCGCCTCGGCAGCGTGCTTCGGCGCATTCACGTTCCCCGGCGCCGCCTTCACGCAGGCCGCGCTGCCACCGCCGGCGCAACCGCCCGAACTGCAGGCGCTCGAGCAGCACATGAGCGAACTGACGGTCTCGAGCCAGCGTCTCACCGGCAAGGAGTCGATCGGCGGGAAGCTGCCCCGCAAGCTGGCCCCGTTGAAGGGCCTGAGCACCGAATTCTCAGGCGAAGAGAGCATCGCGCCGGCGTTCGCCAACGTCACGCTGAAGCTCGCCGGCAGATCAGTGACGCTGCTGCAGCTCGGCAGCACGCTCTACACCCATGACCCCTCGATCGCCCGCATCGACGGCGGCCGTCCGTGGGTGATGGAAAGCCTCACCGGCAAGCGCGGACAGTTCGGCTCCAAGCCGAGCCTCGGCACCTCCGGCGTGGGAGGGGGCGGCACGCTGCTCAACCCGACGCCGTTCAAGAGCGACGCCGAACTGATCAAAGAGGGCACGAACGTGCACGCGCTCGGAGCGAGCACCGTCGACGGTCAGGCGACCGTCGGATTCGCCGGCGTCGTCACCGCGCGCAGGCTCGCCGAAAGCGCGCTGTCCAAGAAGCAGGTCGCCAGGCTGCACCGCGAGCACGTCAAGCTCAAAGCGAGCTTCGAAGTGTTCATCGCCGCCAACGGCGTGCCCGTGCGCATGAAAGTCGTGCTGGCGATCGGCAAGGTGCGCGTGAACGTGAGCGCCGACGTGCTCGCGATCGACTTCCCCGTCACCGTGCCCGCGCCGCCGCCCGCGGCCGAAACGATCGGCGCCGCCGAGCTCGAAAAGATCGAGGCGGCGCGCTTGAAGAAGCTTCTGAAGAAGCTGAAGAAGCACCACAAGTAGGTGTGCCGGCGGCGCCTGCCGCCACGCATCAGCCGGCGAGCGCGCGCAGCGGCTCGCCTGCTTCCTGCTCGGCGGCCAGCGCCGTGGCGATCGCCTGCGCACGGTCGTGCGTGCCGAGCTTTGCGTGAATGCGCTCGGTGTGCTTGTGCACCGTGCGCGGGCTGATCGCCATCTCGGCCGCGATCGACTGCGTCGTGCGTCCACGCGCGAGCAGGCGCAGCACCTCCGACTCGCGCGGGCTCAGCCCGAGCCCGCGCAACGCGATCTCGCTCAGATCGGAGCGCGGCTGCTCGAACACGACGACGAAGCTGTCGCGGCTGCCGCTCGGCAGGCGGCGGACCACGAGGTTGCCGTCGGCGCTCGGCACGAGCAGCGGGTCCCACAGCCGCCCCGTCGGCCCCGGCGCGAGCAGCAGCTCGGGTGCCGCCGAGCCGTCGCGCCAACCGAGCGCGCGCAGCAGCTTCTCGGCCGCGCGCGAGGCGAACGAGACGGACCCGGCGTCGACGATGGCGATCGCCTCCCGGCTGGCGTCCACGCCGCGGCGTAGAGCTTCGATCAGCCGGGTCGCCCGCTCGCGCGCCTGCACGTTGCGGTAGGCCTGGATCAGGTGCGGGCGCGTCAGGTTGAGCAGGTCGCGGTCGCGGTCTGAGTAGTCGCGCCCGCCACGCGAGAGCGCCAGCGCATACGTCAGCTGCGGCGGCGAGGGCAGCGTGAACGCGATCTGGTGGCGGATGCCGAGCGTGCGATAGAAGCCCTGGAACAACTCGAGGCCGTCGAGCTCCTCGCGCGCCGCCACGTCGGAGAAGCGGTATGCACGCCCGTCGCGCGTGCGCGCGTGGCGGTTGGCGAGCGGGTTCTGGTGGGCGTAGCGGACCCAGTCGGCGATCAGCTCGCCCGGCACCTCGGGCACGCTCACCGCGACATGCACCGAGCCGTCGACGCCGACCTCGTTGTAGGACGCCCAGTCGGTGCGCACGAGGCCGCTCAGGCCGATCGGCAGAAATGCGCGCAGCTCCTGCAGATCGCCCGCGCCGTGGGCCTCGCCGACGAAGTCGAGCACCTTGCGGATGTCCGAGGCAGGGAGTGCGGCCATGCTGAAATACTCTCAACCCGCGTAGCGGCAGCGTGGGCGGGGTGGCCTCCGACCGAGCCCGTGACATCGGTCGCTGGCGCACGAGCCGTCCGAGCGCTAGCCTGCGCGGCCGGACTTCTTTCACGATTCAGGAGGGATCGGATGGTTGGGCGCATCCTCATGCCGGCTGCGCTGGCGCTCGCAGCGATCGCGCCCGGGGCGCAGGCGAGCACGCCCGCAGCGCTCGCGCCTGCGGCAGTCGCCCCCGTCGCCGTCCCTCCCGACCTGCAGGCGCTCGAGCAGAAGATGCTCGCGCTGAAGCCGACCAGCGAGCGGTTCTCGGCCAGCATCAGCATTGCCGAAAAGCCGAAGGTCAAAGGCCCTGTGGGCGGCTTCAACCACATCTTCGGCCACGCCAGCAGCGTGCTCGTGCCGGTGATCGTCCTGGCCGGCGAAGTCAGCCTCGGCCCGCCACCCGAGGCGAGCTTCACGGCCAGCTTCCTCGGGATCTCGATCAGCGGGCGGCTGATCGGCAGCACGCTGTACACGCACGAGCCGTATCTGTCGCGGCTCGACGGCGGGCGCCCGTGGGTCGAAGAACGCGACTCGAGCCTGGCGCAGGCGCTCGGCGCGCAGTCGATCGGTCCGGGCGGCTCCGTCGGCGAACCCGCAACGGGCTTCACGGCGCTGGTCAAGCTGATCGCTCAGGCGCAGAGCATCGCTGAGCTTGGCCCTGCCAACGTCGACGGCCAGCCGGTGACGCGCTTCAAGCTCGCCATCCCGATCGCGTCGCTGCAGAAGCCGGCGCACTCGCGCAGGGCCCGCGCGCGGGCACGACGGGAGCGCAAGCTGTTCGCTCCGCTCTTGCACGTCGAACTGTTCCTCGCCGAAACGGGCCTGCCTGTCCGCACGAGTCTCGTGCTGGTGGCTCGCCACGGCAAGGGCGACCTGATCGAGCAGTCCGACATCACGGCGATCGACGTGCCGGTCCTCGTGCAGCCGCCGCCGGCGGCCGAAACGATCGAAGCGACCCAGCTCCACCGCCTGTTGCGCCGGCGAGCCCGCAGACTGGCCGCGAAGCGGCATCGGGGTGGACGGCGGATCGTCGTTGTTCGGCCAGGCGGAGCGCACAAACCGCAAAAGTAGATAGTAAGGCTGCGCACTTCCCACTTGGCGCGGATCGGGTTAGGATGCGCCGAATGGCCGATGATCCTGTCCTCTACGCGCTCGACGAGCAGGGCGTTGCGACGATCACGATGAACCAGCCCGACACGCGCAACGCGCTGTCGGCGGAGATGCTCGGTGGCTTGATCGTGGCGTTCGAGCGCGCGCGCGAGGAACCGGCCGCGCGCTGCATAGTGCTCGCCTCCTCGCACGAGCGGACCTTCTCATCGGGCGCCAACCTTGGCGGCTTCGCCGCGGACACCTCGCTCGTCGAGCGCCACTTCGGCTCCGAGCGCTTCGTCGGGCTGTTCAAGCTTATCGGCGAGCTCGGCAAGCCGACCGTCGTGGCCGCGGGCGGCCACGTGCTCGCCGGCGCGCTCGGGATCGCGCTGGCCTGCGATCTGATCGTGGCCTCCGAGGATGCGAGCTTCGGCACGCCGGAGATCAACGTCGGCACGTTCCCGTTCATGATCATGGCGCTGATCTACCGCAACGTGCCGCGCAAGAAGGCCAATGAGCTGCTGCTGCTCGGCGAGCGCTGGAGCGCGCAGGAGGCGCTCGCCGCGGGGATCGTCAACAGG
>DATINR010000124.1:0-7407 GCA_035473995.1 Solirubrobacteraceae bacterium | reverse complement strand
CGCAGCGGCGCGGCGAGGCGCTGGACCACCTGCTGCTCGCCGGCCCGCCCGGGCTCGGCAAGACGTCGCTGGCCCAGATCGTCGCTCACGAGCTCGAGGTCCCGTTCGTGCAGACCGCCGGCCCCGCGCTCGAGCGAAAGGGAGACATCGCCGCCTTCCTCACTGCGCTGGAGCCGCGCAGCGTGTTCTTCGTCGATGAGATCCATCGCCTGCCGCGCGCGCTCGAGGAGACGTTCTACCCGGCGATGGAGGATCGTCGTCTGCCGATCACGGTCGGACAGGGGGCGGGCGCGCGCGTGGTCACGCTCGATCTGCCGCCGTTCACGCTCGTCGGCGCGACGACGCGCTCGGGCCTGTTGACGACGCCGCTGCGCGATCGCTTCGGCATCCAGGCGCGCCTGGAGCCGTATTCGGTCGTGGATCTGGCGAGCATCGTGCGCCGCTCGGCGGGCATCCTCGAGATCGAGCTCGACGAGGAGGGGGCGAGCGCGATCGCGGAGCGCAGCCGCGGGACCCCGCGCGTGGCCAACCGCCTGCTCAAGCGCGTGCGCGACTTCGCGGAGGTGCGGATGGAGGGCATAGTCACGGCGCAGGCGGCGCACGCGGCGCTGCAGATGCTCGAGGTCGACGAGCTCGGCCTCGATCGCCTCGACCGCGAGATCCTGCACACGATCTGCGTCAAGTTCGAGGGTGGCCCGGTCGGCCTGTCGACGCTGGCGGTCGCGGTGGGGGAGGAGCAGGACACGATCGAGGACGTCTATGAGCCCTACCTGCTCAAGGAGGGCCTGATCAAGCGCACTCCGCGCGGGCGGGCGGCGACGGCCGCGGCGTTCGTCCATCTGGGCTTGGAGCCGCCGGCGCCCGCCGGCCCGGCGCTGTTCTGATCGCGTGCGCAGTGCGGCCATCGCCACGCGCCTTGCGTAGTCTGTAGCGGACCATGGCCCACCCGTTCATCTGCCCCAACTGCGGACACCGCACGACCGAGGTCGACCGCAACATCGGCTTCACGCGCCAGCCGAAGGGCTGCGCGAAGTGCGGCTTCGCGTTCCTCTTCGAACTGCTCGACGACTACTACCCGGCGCCGGATGCCGCGTTCTTCGTGTGCGACGGCGAGGGGCGCGTGATCGGCTGCGGCAAGAACTCCTTCGCCTTCACGGGCTTAGAGGAGGAAGAGGTGATCGGCCAGCGCGTGGAGCAGGTTCTCGGGCTTCGTTTCTCAAACGGCGACGCGCCGGTGGACACCGTGCTCGAGTGGGGCGTGCGCAAACTCGAGGTGCCTGTGCAGGTCGCGGGCGAACGCGACCATGCGGCGAGCGCGAAGGCCGACATGTTTCCGGCGTACGACGACGACGGCGGGCTCTTGCTCGTGCTGACCCCCGACAAGTAGTCTCAACCCAAGCGCACGATGACCGACCGCCGCCGAAACACACTGATCCTTCTGCTCGTCGCCGGGCTGATCGCCGCCTCGGCGGCCGTGATCGCGACGAAAAAGACGCGCCTGGGGCTCGACCTGAAGGGCGGCGTCGAGCTCGTCTACCAGGCCAAGCCCACGGCGCAGTCGAAAGTCGACTCGGAATCGCTCAACCGCGCGATCGACATCATGCGCAGCCGCGTCGACAAGCTCGGCGTCTCCCAGCCCGAAATCCAGCGCTCGGGCGCGGACGAAATCGACGTGGCGCTGCCGGAAGTGACCGACGCCAAGCGCGCCGAACAGGAGGTCGGCAAGACCGCCCAGCTGTTCTTCTACGACTGGGAGCCGAATGTGATCGGCGCCAGCGGTCAGCCGGCGCCCAAAGAAGCGACCGCGACGGGCGGGCCGCGCGCGGGCGAAGCGCAGTTCGGGCTGCCCGAGTACCAGGCGGTCCTGCGCGCCGAGAAACGCGCGCCGGAACTGCGCAAGACGGACACGACGTGGAGCAAGGGCTGCACCGCGCAGCAGGTCGGGGAATGCATCTACGGCAGCTGGTACCTGCTCGAACCGAAGCACGAAAAGGTGCTGCTCGGACCCGAGGAAACCGAAAAGAACCTGTTCAGCGAAAAGTTCAAGAAGACCGCGAACGTCAAGGCGGTGCGCATCAACCCCGGCACGGTGCTCGTGCGCTCGCGCCCGATCGAAGGCGCCAACGGCAAGGTCACCAAGAAGGAACCGAACAGCTGGTTCGTGATGAAGGACAACCCGGTGCTGACGGGCGCCGAGGTGAAGAACCCGCGCCAGGGTTTCGACGAAGGCGGCGGCGGCACGGGCGCGCCGAACGTGACATTCGAATTCACGGGCCACGGCAAGAGCGTCTTTCAGCAGACGACCAAGGAAATCGCCCACCGCGGCCAGGAAGCGCAGCTGCCGGGCGTCGGCAAGGAAGCGGCCCAGCAGCACTTCGCGGTCGTACTCGACGACCAGCTGATCACGACGCCGTCGATCGACTACACGAAGTACCCCGAAGGGATCGACGCCGCCACCGGCTCGCAGATCTCCGGCGGCTTCACGATCAGCTCGGCCCAGGAACTCGCGCAGGAGCTGCAGTCAGGCGCGCTGCCGATCAAGCTCGAACTGATCTCCAACTCCCAGGTCTCGGCGACGCTCGGCAAAACGGCGCTCAACCAGGGCCTGATCGCGGGCCTCGTCGGCTTCGGCATCGTCTGCCTGTTCCTGCTGATCTTCTACCGCGTGCTGGGCGCGATCGCGATCGGCGGTCTCGTGATCTACGGCGTCTACTTCTTCGCTCTGGTCAAGCTGATCCCGATCACGCTGACGCTGCCGGGGATCGCCGGCTACATCCTCACGATCGGCGTCGCGGCCGACGCGAACATCGTCATCTTCGAGCGCGTCAAGGAGGAGATACGCGGCGGCAGATCGGTGATCTCCGGCATCGCGACGGGATACAAACGCGGTTTTGCGGCGATCGTCGACGCCAACGTCGTCACCTTCATGACCGCCTTCATCCTGTTCGCGCTGGCGACGGCCGAAGTCAAGGGCTTCGCGCTGACGCTCGGCATCGGCACGCTCGTCTCGCTGTTCACTGCTGTGCTCGCCACGCAGGCGGCGCTCGGCTCGATGAGCCGCTCCAAGCTCGTGACCCACCCGGCGGCGCTCGGAACGGCGCGACGCGGCAAAGGCTGGACGTTCGACTTCATGGGCGCCTCGAGGTGGTTCTTCTCGCTGTCGGGCACGATCCTGCTCGTCGGCGCCCTGGCGATCGGCGGCAACGGGCTGAACTTCGGCATCGACTTCAAGTCGGGCACGCGCATCCAGACGGCCTTCTCCAAGCCCGTCAGCGAGAGCCAGATCCAGTCGGTGATGAAGAGCGCCGGCTACGGCAACGCGGAGATCCAGAAATTCAACAACAAGAGCATCGGCGGCGCGGGCTATCAGATCTCGACCAAGACGCTCAAGCCGAACAAGGTCCAATCGATCAAGGCGGCGCTCGACGCGAAGTTCGGCAACGGCGCCACGACGGGCACGAAGAACTTCTCCTCGACCTCGATCGGCCCGACCTTCGGCAAGACGGTCGCCAACAGCGCGGTGATCGCGATAATCGCCTCGCTGCTGGTGATCTCGGCGTACATCGCCCTGCGCTTCGAGTGGAAGTACGCGATCCCGGTGCTGATCGCGCTGATGCACGACCTGCTGATCACGGCCGGCGTCTACTCGCTGACCGGGCGCGAAGTGACGACCTCGACGGTCGCCGCGCTCTTGACGATCCTCGGCTATTCGCTGTACGACACGATCATCGTGTTCGATCGTGTGCGCGAGAACGTGCCGCGAATGCCGCGCGCTGCGTTCTCGCAGATCGTCAACCGCTCGATGTCCGAGGTGCTGACGAGGTCGCTGGCGACGAGCTTCTGCACGCTGCTGCCGGTGGTCGCGCTGCTGTTCTTCGGCGGCGAAACGCTGAAGGACTTCGCCTTCGCGCTGATGGTCGGCGTCGCCTCGGGCGCCTACTCCTCGGTGTTCATCGCCTCGCCGGTGTTGACGCACTGGAAGGAGCGCGAGGGCAGCTACCGCAACCGCCGCGCGCGGATCGTGCGCGAACTCGGCGAGGTGCCGGCCTACGCGACCGCCGTCGGCGGCGTGCCCGAGGACGTCGAGCCGGCCCAGCAGCGCAAGCGCAGCGTCTCGATCTTCGGCGCCGACGGCCCCCCGGACGCGGGCGCCGGCGAGCAGCTCTCGCGCGATGAGTTCCAGGAGCTCGTGCGCGACCTCGACGTCGACCAGCCTGCGCGCCCGGCGCCGGGCGCGGGCGGAGCGGGCGTGGTGCAGAAGCCGCGCAAAGCTCGCCGCGCAGCGCCGCAGCCGCCGGCCGAGCCCAAGCAACCGCCTGCGCCCGAGCGCGACCCGGCGGCCGACCTGACGCCCGAGGATCTCGTGATGAAGGAAGACAAACCGGCGCCGAAGCGCAAACGCCAACGCAACCGCAAGCACGGGAGACGCTGATGGGACTGCTCGCCTGGGTGATGATGGGGCTCGCCTTCTGGCACTTCACGATCTTCCTGCCGGACCGCTTCTGGGGCGGCATCGTCGGCGCTTTCGTCGGCTCGCTGGTCGGCGCGATCGTCGTCGGGCTGATCATCTACTCGGTCAAGGTCTCGGCGCTGAAGATCCCCGGCGAAAAGGCCACCGACCTGTCGATCGTGCTGTACGCGATTCCGGGCGCGCTGATCGGCATGGGCCTCGTGTACCTCGAGGGCATGCGGCGCGAACGAAGCGACACACACACCGCAGAAGAAGTCTGAGCGCCACCGCTTCCGTCCCGCCCTGGCCGTACTGTGGCCGCGATGCCGGCTACGCGCTTTCAGATCGCAGACTGCCCGAGCGAGCAGGTCGCCCGCCTGCGCCGTGAGCTGGCGCTCAGCGGCGCGCTCGCGCAGGTGCTCGTGCGCCGCGGGCTCGGCGAGCCCGACCGAGCGCGCGCCTTCCTGGAGGCTGCCGAGGAGCACCCGCCGAGCGCCTTCGCCGGGATCGAGCAGGCGGTGCAGAGGATCCTTGCGCACGTCTCGGCTCAGCACAGGATCACGATCCACGGCGACTACGACGTCGACGGCATCTGCTCGACGGCGATCCTCGTGCGCGCGCTGCGCGAGCTTGGCGCCGACGTCGACTCCTACCTGCCCGACCGCATCGGCGACGGCTACGGCCTCGCGGCGGCTACGGTCAGGCGCTTGGCGCAGCGGGGCACGAAGCTGCTCGTCACCGTCGATTGCGCGGTCACGGCCGTCGAGGAGGTGGCGCTCGCCGGCGAGCTCGGCATGCAGGCGATCGTCACCGACCATCACGCGGCGCGCGCCGACGGACGGCTGCCGGATGCGCCGCTCGTGCACCCGGCGGTGTGCGGCTACCCGTGCCCGGAGCTGTGCGCGACAGCGGTCGCCTACAAGCTCGCCCAGGCCGTGTTCGCCGCCGCCGGGCGCGATCCGGCCGAGCTCGAGTCGGAGCTCGAGCTGGTGGCGCTGGCGACGGTCGCCGACGTCGTGCCGCTGCTCGGCGAGAACCGCACGCTCGTGCGCCGCGGCCTGCGCGCGCTGGCGGCGACGCGCAGGCCGGGCCTGCGCGCGCTGATGGCCGTCGCGCGCGTCGCCCCCGGGCGCGTGGACGAGCGCGCGCTCGGCTTCGCGCTGGCGCCGCGGCTGAACGCGGCGGGGCGCATGTACCGCGCCGACGCCGGCCTCGAGCTGCTGCTGACCGACGATCCGCTGCGCGCGCAGCAGGTCGCCGAGGAGCTCGACCGCGCCAATCACGAGCGCCGCGAGGCTGAGCAGCGCATCCGCTTCGAGGCCGAAGCGCAGGTGGCCGAGCTGGGTGAGCGCTCGGCCTACGTGCTGGCCGGCGAGCAGTGGCATCCGGGGGTCGTCGGCATCGTCGCCTCGCGCCTGGCCGAGACGCACCACCGCCCGGTCGTGCTGATCGCGCTCGACGGGGCGAGCGGCAAGGGATCGGCGCGCAGCATCCCCGGCTTCGACCTGCTCGCGGGGCTGACCGAGTGCGCGGATCACATGCTCCGCTACGGCGGGCACCGCGCCGCGGCGGGCCTGGAGATCGAGCGCGAGCGCGTGCCGGCGCTCGCGGCGGCGCTCGAGCAGCATGCCACGCGCGTGCTCGCGGCAGCGGATCTCAGCCCGGTCGAGCGCGTCGACGCGGTCGTCGGCGGCGAGGAGCTCGGCATGAGCCTGGCCGAAGAGCTGCAGCGCCTGGCGCCGTTCGGGCACGGCAACCCGGGCGTCTCGCTGATGGTCGCCGAGGCGTGCCTGCGCGACGGGCGCCCGATGGGCGAAGGCAAGCACGTGCGCTTCACTGTCGAATCGCGCGGGGCGCGCGCGCAGGCGGTCGCCTTCCGCACGGGCGGCAAACTGCCCGTCGAAGACGGGGCGCCCGTGGAAGCGACGTTCAAGCTCGAGGTCAACGAATGGAACGGCGTCTGCGAGCCGCGCCTGGTGCTGCGCCACGCAAGGCCGGCCGAGCCGCGCATCGAGGTGCGCTCGCTGCGCGAGGAGCGCGAGGTCGAGCGCGAGGCCGAGCGGCTCGCACCGTCGGCGCCGCCGGAGCAGCCGATTCCGCAGCCCCTTGCCCGGCCCGCCGAGCAGCCGGCACAAGCCGTGCCGGTCGCCGAGGGCGAGCACGGCCAGCTGGCGCTCTGCTGAGCGGCGCTGCAGGCGCTTCAATCCCGCGGGAGCGTCCCCTAACCTATGAGCATGGCCGTAGCAAGGGATCCAAACGGGGCACGCCCGGCCGAGCTGGCCGAGCAGCCGCGCCCGGAGGGCGGCGCTGCGCCTGCCGCGACGGCGTCGGCTTCGGCATCGGCGCCGAGCGCACCCGGGCACGCTCCGCCGAGCAGCCCGCCGCCCCCACGCCAGCCGGCGCCCCCGCGCCTGGACCTCTCAGAGCCGGAGCGGCGCCTGCTCAACGACCTGTTCGCGATCGTCTCCGAGCACGCGACCGACTCGGCGGTGGAGATCGACCGCACGCGCGTGCAGGACGCGTTCGTGTTCGCCTGCGAGCACCACGCCGCGCAGCGGCGCAAGTCGGGCGAGGACTTCATCGTGCACCCGGTCGGGGTTGCGCGGATCTGCGCGGGCATGCGGCTGGACACGGAGACGCTGTGCGCGGCGCTGCTGCACGACACGGTCGAGGACACGAAGGCCTCGATCGAGGAGGTGCGCGAGCGCTTCGGCGATGAGATCGCGGCGATCGTCGACGGCGTGACGAAGCTGACGGGGATCACGTTCCAGTCCCACGACGAGGCGCAGGCGGAGAACTACCGCAAGATGATGGTGGCGATGGCCACCGACGTGCGGGTCATCCTGATCAAGCTGGCCGATCGCCTGCACAACATGCGCACGATCGAGGCGATGCCCAAGCAGAAGCAGATGGACAAGGCGCGCGAGACGCTCGACATCTACGCGCCGCTGGCCCAC
>DATINR010000123.1:0-3037 GCA_035473995.1 Solirubrobacteraceae bacterium | reverse complement strand
GACCTCGAGCATCTCGAGCGCCGCGTGCGCCGCGTGCGCCGTGACGACGCCCTCCATCCGCACCTCCGCGAAGTCGCGCACGCGCTTGAGCAGACGGTTGGCGACGCGCGGCGTCCCACGGCTGCGCTCGGCGATCGCGCTGGCGCCCTCCTCGTCGAGCTCGATCTCGAGGATGCCCGCCGAGCGGCGCACGATGCTCGCCAGATCGACGACCGAATACGGCTCGAGGCGCGCCTGGATGCCGAAGCGATCGCGCAGCGGCGTCGTCAAGAGGCCCGAGCGCGTCGTCGCGCCGACCAGCGTGAACGGCGGCAGATCGAGCGTGACCACGCGCGCGCCGGCGCCCTGGCCGACCGTTATCGGCAGGCGACGGTCCTCCATCGCCGGGTAGAACGTCTCCTCGAGCGCGCGCGGCAGGCGGTGGATCTCATCGACGAAGAACACGCTGCGCGGCTCGAGCGCCGTGAGGAAGGCGGCGATGTCTCCCTTTCGCTCGAGCGCGGGGCCGGCGGTCTGCACGAACGGCACCTCGAGCTCGGCCGCGACGATCTGCGCGAGCGAGGTCTTGCCGAGTCCCGGCGGACCCGCCAGCAGCAGGTGGTCGAGCGCATCGCCGCGCGCCCCCGCCGCCTCGATCGCGACCGCGAGCTGCTCGCGCAGTGACTGCTGCCCGACGAAGTCCTCCAGGCGCCGCGGGCGCAGCGAGCGGTCGAGCTCGTCCTCGGCGACCAGGTAGGGCGTCTGGATCCGCGCCGTCTCGGGCGTGACGATGCTCTCTGCGCTCACGCGCCGGCCCTCGCCAGCCGCAGCGCATGCGCGATCAGCTGCTCGGCGCTCTCGCCCTCGGCGTCGAGCAGCAGGCTGTCGACTTCGAGCGGCGAGTAGCCCAGCTCGAGCAGCCCCGCACGGGCGAGGCCGCGGCCGCCGTCGACACCGGCGTCGCCGTTCTCGGCGGACCCCTCGCCTCCGCGAGTTGCGAGGATCGTCCCGCCGGCCGCCTCCTCGCCGTGCACGACGACCTTCTCGCGCAGCTCGACGATGATCCGCTCGGCCGTGCGCTTGCCGATCCCAGGCACGGCCTGGAAGCGGGCCGCGTCGCCGGCCGCGATCGCCGCGATCAGCTCGCGCGGGGCGCCGCCGGAGAGCACGGCCAGCGCCACCTTCGGGCCGACCGCCTGAACGGAGAGCAGCATCAGGAACAGGTCGCGCTCCTGCTCTGCGTGAAAGCCGTACAGCGCGAGCGCGTCGTCGCGCACGATCAGATGGGCGTGCAGCGTCACCTGCTCGCCGATCGGCGGCACGTGCCTGAGCGTCTCGGCCGAGACCGCCGCGCGATAGCCCACGCTGTCGCACAGGATCACGACGTGGTCGGCGCGGCGCACCGCGACCTCGCCGCGCAGCAGCGAGATCATGCGCTCGCCCTCGCACCCTCGCGGGCACGGACAAGCGCCTGGGACAGCGGCGCGCAGTTGAGGTGGCAGATGGCCACCGCGAGCGCATCGGCGGCGTGGTCCTGGCGCGGCTCCTCTTCGAGCGCGAGCAGCGCCGTGACCATCCGCGTCACCTGCTCCTTGTTGGCGCGCCCGCTGCCGCAGACGGCGCTCTTCACCTGCTGGGGGGTGTAGCCCGTGCACGGCAGCCCACGCTGGCCGGCGGCGAGCATCACGACGCCGCGCGCGTGTCCGACGGCGAAGGCCGTGCGCACGTTCTGGCCGAAGTACAGCTCCTCGAGCGCGACCGAGTCCGGCTCGTGCGTG
Organism: Solirubrobacteraceae bacterium; assembly: GCA_035473995.1. Taxonomy (GTDB): domain Bacteria; phylum Actinomycetota; class Thermoleophilia; order Solirubrobacterales; family Solirubrobacteraceae; genus Palsa-744. The sequence goes on along the minus strand of DATINR010000123.1, from coordinate 1,280 downwards.
GCGATCAGCTGCTCGATCTCGTCGTGGATGTCGGCCAGCCGGCGCTCGCGCGCCAGTTCGGCCGGCGTCTCGATCACGCCGCCGTCGAGCGCCAAGAGCCGCCCGTCGCGGCGCGCGACCACGCCGTAGCCGGTGCTGGCCAGACCTGGATCGATGCCGAGGACGATCATGTCCCGTGATTCTGCGCTCGGCTTCGGACGCCTGCCTCGGCTGTGTCCGGCCGAACGGGCAACCTCGCCGCCCGCGGCCGGTTGGTTGCCCTACCCTGCGCCTGGATGAGCGCCGAGCAGATCGACTTCGCGGCAGAGGGCCTGCTCGACGGGCTCGACGGCTCCCAGCGCACGGAGCGCCTCGCGCTGCTGGCACAGCTCACCGCCGACGGCGTGCCGCTGTCAGAGCTGCGCCGCAGCACGGAGGCGGGGACGATCATGTACCTGCCGGCCGATCGGGTGATCGTCAGCAGCGAGCGATACACGGCCGCTGAGATCGCAGAGCTGAGCGGCGTCGAGGAAGACTTCCTGATCGCCGCGCGGCGTGCGATGGGCCTGCCGATCCCCGAGCCCGAGGAGGCCCTATACACCGAGGCCGAGCTCGAATCGGCGCGCACAACGCACGTCGCCCGTGCGGCCGGGCTGTCCGACGACGAACTGCTGGATCTGATGCGCGTGCTCGGGCGCAGTTTGTCGCAGGTCGCCGAAACGCTGCGCGCGATGCCGCTGAAACTCGTGCTCGAGCCGGGGATGAGCGAGCCGGAGCTGGCCAACCGCTACGCGCAGGCGGCCGGCGCGCTGTATCCGCTGGTCAACCCGTTGCTGGAGAGCGTGCTCGCGCTGCATCTCAAACACGCCACGCAGAGCACCGTCGTCTCAGAGCTGGAGCGAAGCGGGGGAAAGCTGCCGGGCTCGCGCGAGGTGACCGTGTGCTTCGCGGACCTGGTCGGCTTCACGCGCCTGGGCGAGGAAGTCGCACCGGATGAGCTGGGGCGTCTGGCGGTCCGCCTGGAAGAGCTCGCCGGCGACGTCGCCGAGTCGCCGGTGCGCCTGGTCAAGACGATCGGCGATGCCGCGATGCTGGCCTGCCCCCGGCCCGAGCCGCTGCTCGACGCGGCGCTGCGCCTGATCGACGCGGCCGACGCCGAGGGCGAGGACTTCCCGCAGCTGCGCGCCGGCGCGGCGCTCGGCCAGGCGCTGCCCCGCGCGGGCGACTGGTTCGGGCGCCCGGTCAACCTGGCGAGCCGGATCACGGCCGTTGCAAGGCCGAGCAGCCTGCTCGTCGAGCGC
>DATINR010000122.1:0-89480 GCA_035473995.1 Solirubrobacteraceae bacterium | reverse complement strand
GACGGCGTCGGCCGGCACCGGGCTCGCGAGCACGCGGTGCTCCCAGCCGAGACGGTCCAAGCGCTTGCTGAGCACCTGGATGAAGCCGCTGTCGCGGTCGAGGACGGCGATGCGCAACGCTGAGGAGGCGCCCCCCGGGCCCGACGGCGCCGCCTCATCCCTGGCGGTGATGCTCTCCGTCATTGCGGCGAAGTGTAAGCGAGAGTCCCGACCGCGTAGCGCTCGTGGGAGAAATGTCACAGGATGTTCACAAGCGCTTCTGCTGTTTGCGGGATGGCCGTCGGCAGATCTAGGCCGGCTGCGAGGCCCCGGCCCGTCGTGTTCGGGCCATTTCGGAGGGCAGCAGCAGCGAAAGCGCGCCGGCGGCCAGCACGAACGCGCTCGACGTCCATAGGCAGGCGCTGAGCCCGTCGAGTTCGTACATCACGCCCGAGAGCACGGTTCCGGTGAGGCGCCCGAGCGCGTTGGCCATGTAGTAGAAGCCGACGCTCATCGTCACCCGGTCCTTGTCGGAGTAGGCGAGGATCAGGTAGGAGTGGACGGCTGAGTTCAGCGCGAAGACGACGCCAAAGGGGACGAGCCCGGCGACGATCGCCAGCGTCCCGTCGACGTGTGCGGATAGTGCGATCGCGATCGCGGCCGGCCACAGCGCGAGCGCGAGCGCGAGCCAGGCGGCGCTGCGCCCGTCGGGCTCGCGGCCGGCGTCCTGCGCCCGGCGGCGCACCAGGCGCGGCGCGGCGGCCTGCACGGCACCGTAGCCGATCACCCATACGGCCAGCAGCGTCCCGACCTGCCAGAAGGACCAGCCGAGCACGGAGTAGAGGAAGAAGGGCAGGCCGACGACGAACCACACGTCGCGGGAGGCGAACAGGAAGATGCGGGCCGCGGCGAGGACGTTGACCGCGCGGTCGTTCGAGAACATCTGCCGGAACTTGGCGCCCTTGTCGGGATTGCCGAGATGCCCGTGCATCAGCCGCGAGGCGAGGAGCAGCGCGATCAGCGTGGCGCCGGCCATGATCAGCGTCGCGGCGCGGAAGCCCGTGAGCGTCAGCAGCAGCCCGCCGAGGAAGAAGCCGACGCCCTTCAGCGCGTTCTTGGAGCCGGTCAGGATCGCGACCCAGCGATAGAGCGCGGACTGATCGCCCTCTGCGACGAGGAGCTTGACGGCGCTCTTGGAGCTCATCTTGGTGAGGTCCTTGGCGACGCCCGAGAGCGCTTGCGAGGCCATCACGTAGGGGACGACCAGCAGCGACGCCGGCGCGAAGCCGAGCATCAAGAGCGCCAGGATCTGCACGCCGAGGCCCATGAACAGGGTCACCTTCAAGCCCCAGCGTGCCGCGAGGAAGCCGCCGAGCAGGTTCGTCAGCACACCGGCGACCTCGTACAGGATGAACAGCGAGGCGACCTGCAGCGGGCTGTAGCCGAGGCGGTCGAAGTAGAACAGGACGAGCGTGCGCGTCGCGCCGTCGACGAGCGTGTCGGTCCAGTAGGCGCCGGTGACGAGCGCGTAGTTGCGCAGGTCGCCGCGCGGCTGCTGCCCGGCGGCTGTCGGGGCGCTAGCCATCGACCTCAGCGCCGAGCGCGTCGCGCTCGCGGGGCAGGCTTCTCGCGACGATCTCGGCCAGCTCGACGAGCCGGTTGGCGTAGCCCCACTCGTTGTCGTACCAGGCGAGCACCTTCACCTGGGTCCCGTCGGTGACGATCGTCGAGGGTCCGTCGACGATCGCCGAGCGCGGGTCGTCCTTGAAGTCGACCGACACCAGCGGGCGCTCCTCGTAGCCGAGTATGCCTGCGAGTGGACCGCCGGCCGCAGCTTCCGCTAGCAGGCCGTTGACCTCCTCGACGGTCGTCTCGCGAGCCACCTCGAAGACGCAGTCGGTCAGTGAGGCGTTGAGCAGCGGCACGCGCACGGCGAGGCCGTTCAGCTTGCCCTCGAGCTCGGGGAAGATCAGCCCGATCGCGGTCGCCGAGCCGGTGCTCGTCGGGATCAGCGAGACGCTCGCGGCGCGCGCGCGGCGCAGGTCCTTGTGCGGCGCGTCGACGACCGTCTGCGTGTTGGTCATGTCATGCAGCGTCGTGATCTGCCCGTGCTCGATCCCGATCCCCTCGTGGATCACCTTGACGACCGGCGCCAGGCAGTTGGTCGTGCACGAGGCGGCGGTCAGCAGCCGATGCCGCGCCGGGTCGTAGAGGTGCTCGTTGACGCCGACGACGATGTTCAGCGCCTCGCCCTTGACGGGCGCCGCGACGATCACCTTGCGCACGCCCTGCTCGAAGTAGGCCTCGAGTGACTCCACGGTGCGGAACTCGCCCGAGCACTCCAGCACGAGCTCGACGCCGAGCTCGCCCCACGGCACCTCGCCGGGCTCGGCTGCCCGGCTGTAGCCGATCGCGCTGCCCTGGACGCGAAGCGCCGATTCCTCGCCCTGCACATCCTCCGACCAGCGCCCGTGGAGCGAGTCGAAGCTCAGCAGGTGGGCGGCCGTCGCGGCGTCGCCGTGGCGCTCGTTGATGTGCGCAAACTCGAGCTCCGGCCGGCCCCAGGCGGCGCGCAGCGCCAGCCGCCCCATTCGTCCGAAGCCGTTGATGCCGACGCGGATGCTCATCTTCAGTGGATCGTATTACATTGACGATTGCAATTGTTATTGATATGTATATATAGATCATGATCGCGATGGAGCTGGCCCCCAAGCAGAAGCGCGCAGCCGGCGAGGTCTGCTGCGAGCCGCTGGTCTACCCGGACGTGCAACCCGATCGGGCGTTGCGGATGGCCGAGGTGGCGAAGGCGCTCGGCGACCCGATCCGCCTGCAGCTCGTCGACGTGCTGCGCAAGCACGCCGGCAAGGTCTGCGTGTGCGAGCTGGTGCCGCTGTTCGACATCTCTCAGCCCACGCTGTCCCACCACCTGAAGAAGCTGCGCGACGCCGGCATCGTCGATTCCGAGCGCAAGGGCCTGTGGGCCTACTACTACGTGATCCCCGACGCGATGGAGGAGCTGTCCGCATGGCTGAGCTGAGCACCACCGAGGAGACGGCCGATTCTTCCTGCTGCGCTCCCGAGGCACAGGCGAGTTGCTATGAGCCGAGCGCCAAGGCCGGCTGCTGCGGCGATGGCCATGACGAGGGCTGCGGCTGCGATGCCGGCGAGGCGAGCGAGATCGCGGCCGGCGAGATCCGCGAGCGCGTGCGCGAGCGTTACGCCGCCGCGGCCGCGCAAATGACGAGCACCGACCCCGGGCCGGGCTGCTGCGCGCCGTCGGAGACGTTCGACGGAGGCAGCGAGGTGTTCGGCGCGGCGCTGTACGCGCTGGGCGATCGCCAGCAGGTCCCGGACACCGCGGCGCTCGCGTCGCTCGGCTGTGGCAACCCGACTGCCGTCGCCGAGCTGCACGCGGGCGAGACCGTGCTCGACCTCGGCTCGGGCGGTGGCATCGACGTGCTGCTCTCCGCCAGGCGCGTCGGCCCGACCGGCAAGGCGCATGGCCTCGACATGACCGATGAGATGCTCGCGCTAGCGCGCGAGAACGCACGCAAGGCGGGCGTCGAGAACGTCGAGTTCCACAAGGGCTACATCGAGCAGATACCGCTCGAGGACGCGAGCGTCGACGTGGTGATCTCCAACTGCGTGATCAACCTCTCCGCGGACAAGCCCAAGGTGCTGCGCGAGGTCGCCCGCGTGCTTCGCCCGGGCGGGCGCTTCGCGGTCTCCGACGTGATCGCCGACGAGGACATGGACGAGGCCACGCGCGCCGACATGCTGGCCTACACGGGTTGCATCGCCGGGGCGCTGACCGAGCAGGAGTTCCGCGGGGCGCTCGCCGATGCGGGACTGACCGATGTCGAGATCGACCGGACGCACCGCGTTCACGATCAGGCGGCCTCGGCGATCGTGCGGGCGCGCAAGCCGTCCGGAAGCGCCGCGTGAGCGAACCCCGCCGACAAGTTCACCTGCACGACCCGCAGACGCTCTACCGCCACTGGGAGGAGAGCCAGTGGAGTCCCTGGGAGATAGACCTGACGGTCGATCGCGAGCAATGGGCTGCGCTGGAGGACCGCTCGCTGCTGTCCTTCGTGCTCGGCTCGCTGATGGTCGCCGAGGAGCGGATCACGACGAAGTTCTCAGGGCTCGTCGGAGCGGATGCGAGCGAGGAGGAGGTGACGTTCCTCGCCACGCAGCAGGTCGACGAGGCGCGGCACATGCAGTTCTACGCGCGCTTTCAGGATGAGGTCGTCTCGACGCCGGCGGAGATCGCCGTGCACGTCGAGCGTGCTCGCGAGCAGATCTCGCCGGCCTTTCGCACGATCTTCGACGAGCGGCTCGTCGCCGCGCACGAACGGCTGCGTGCCGATCCGGGCGACGCCGCTGCGAAGGTCGCGTTCGTCACGATCTACCACCTGATCCTCGAGGGCACGCTCGGGCTGACGACGTTCGAGTTCGCCACTGGCTTCTTGCGACGCGAGGGCCTGCTGCCCGGCTTCGTCGCAGGCTACGAGAAGATCCACGAGGACGAGCATCGCCACATCGGCTACGGCGTGTGGTTCCTGCGCCGAGCCGTCGCGCTCGACGCGAAGCACGGCGATGTCGTGCGCGACTCGCTGCGCGAGCTGCTGCCGGCGGTCGCCGAGTCGTTGACGCCGCCGTCGGGCGCCGAGGCAGCGGTGCTTGGTGCGTCGGCCGATGAGCTGCGCGCATTCGCGCTCGACGGGCTCAAGCGCAGGCTGAAGATCGTCGGCGTGCCGCTCGATTCGCTCTGAGGCGTTCGGGGCCGAGCCTTCTCGACGTCCCCGCCGCTGTTTCAGGGATCTTCGGGCGCCGAGTCGGGCGCCGAATCCGGGCGCCCGCCCGGGTGCGAGGAGTCCGAGAACTCGCGGAACAGACCCGTCACGACGAACGCGACCTGCTCGCCGATGTCGACCGCGTTGTCGCCGATCCGCTCGAGCGCGCGGGCGACGAGGATCATGTGCATCGCCCACTCGCGCGTGTCCGGGTCGTCGCCGACGTCGATCGCGGTGCGGAAGATCTCGCGGTTGAGACGGTTGATCTCGCGGTCCTGGCGCACGAGATCCTCGGCCAGTTCGACATCGCGCCCGGCGAACGCCGCCTTGCTCTGTACGACCTCCGAGCGCGCGTACGCGCCCATCTTGGCGAGCGTCTCGAGCATCTCCGGGCGCACCGGCGGCTCGTAGCCGGACAGCGGGATCAGCTTGGCGATGTTCACGCACTGGTCGCCCATGCGCTCGATGTGCTTGATCATGTGCAGCAGCGCCGCCACCAGACGCAGATCGCCGGCCACCGGCGCCTGCAGCGCCAGCAGCGAGAGGATCCCCTGGTGCACCTCCAGGTAGCGCCCGTCGACGCGGTCGTCGTCGGCGATCACCATCTGCGCCAGCTCGACGTCCTGGTGGCGCAGCGCCTCGAGCACGCGGTCGAGCTGCTCGACGATCAGATCGAGGCCGCCGAGCGCGTTCGTTTCGAGCGCGTGCAGCTGCTCCTGGAAGTGCGCGCGGCCCTGCGGCGGAGAGCCGACCTCCTCCTCGCCCAGCGCGCGGCTGCTCGGCGCTGCGCCCGTGGCCTCCGACGCGGCGCGCGAGTGTCCGTCGCCGCTAGCCGAACTTGCCGGTGACATATTCCTCGGTGCGGGAGTCGTTCGGGTTGGTGAAGATCTGCTGCGTCGGGCCGACCTCGACGAGCTCGCCGCTGAGCATGAACGCCGTGCGATCGGCCACGCGCGCCGCCTGCTGCATGTTGTGCGTGACGATCACGATCGTCACGCGCTGCTTGAGCTCGTCGATCAGCTCCTCGATTTTCAGCGTCGCGATCGGGTCGAGCGCCGAGCAGGGCTCGTCCATCAGGATCACCTCGGGTTCGACCGCCAGCGAGCGCGCGATGCACAAGCGCTGCTGCTGACCGCCGGAGAGGCCGGCGCCGGGCTCCTGCAGGCGGTCGGCCACCTCGTCCCACAGGCCTGCTCCGCGCAGCGCCGCCTCGACCTTCGCGCGCAGGTCGGTCTTGCTCTGCGCGCCGCGTCCGGCGCTGAGGCGCAGCCCGGCAGCCACGTTGTCGAACACCGACATCGTCGGGAACGGGTTGGGCTTCTGGAAGACCATGCCGATCGCGCGGCGCACCGCGACCACGTCGACGGACGGGTCGTACACGTTCATCGCGTCGAGCATCACCCGGCCCTCGGCGTGCGCGCCGGGGATCTCCTCGTGCATGCGGTTGATGCAGCGCACCATCGTCGACTTGCCGCAGCCCGAGGGCCCGATGATCGCGGTCACCTCGTTGGCGTTGAAGTCGAGGTCGATGCCCTTGACCTGTTCGGCATCGCCGTAGAAGGCGCGCAGCCCCTCGAGCTTGACGCTGAGGCCCTGCTTGGACTCCACCGTCTTCTTTGCGGGAGCTTGGACGGTGCCTTGTTCGGCCGTCGGCTGCACAGACTCCTCCGGTGTCTGGGGGGCGATCCGCTCGCGCTCGCGCTCGATGTGACTCTCGGGCTCCACGTGTGCGTCCTGCACGTTAGCTGTCTGGGATGAGATTCCGTCGGTGCTCATGCGAGGCGACTCCTTCGCGAGACGAGGCGGGCGATCAGGTTGAGCACAAGGATCATCGCAACGAGCGTCAGCGCGGCGCCCCATGCGCGGTTCACCACTGCCGTCGTCGGCGAGGTGACGTCCTTGTAGATCTGCACCGGCAGTGAGTTCATGAACTGACCCAGGTTGAAGTTGGTCTTGTTCGTGGCGGCGGCCGTGAACAGCAGCGGCGCCGTCTCGCCGGCAGCCCGCGCGATCGCGAGTAGCACGCCGGTGACCATCCCCGGCAGCGCGGTCGGCAGCACGATGCTGAAGATCACCCTCCAGCGCGGCGCGCCGAGCGCGAGCGCCGACTCGCGCAGCGCGCCGGGGATCAGCAGCAGGATCACCTCGGCCGAGCGGATCACGACAGGCAGCATCAGCAGCGACAGCGCCAGCGAGCCCTTGTATCCGGCGTAGGAGCTGCCCGTGCCGACGATCAGCACGATGTAGATGAACAGGCCGAAGACGATCGACGGGACGCCGGTGAGCACGTCGACGAAGAAGCGCACGAGGTTGGCGAACCAGCTCCGGCGTCCGTACTCGACCAGCCACACGGCGACGCCGATGCCGATCGGGATCGCGATCGCCGAGGCCAGCGCGACAATCTCGATCGTGCCGAGGATCGCGCTCTCGATGCCGCCGATGCTCGACGTTTTGAAGAACGTGTTGCCCGTCGGATCGGTGCTGAAGAAGTTCCAGCTCCACGAGCCGAGGCCCTTGCTGAGCAGGTAGTAGACGACGAGCACGAGCGGGATCAGCGCGATCACGGTGCCGGCCGTGATCAGGCCGCGTGCGGTGCGGTCCCTGCGCCGCCGCGCCGGGCTGACGGCAAAGCGCGCCAGCAGCTCGCTCTGGCTCGCCGCGGGACCGCGCTCCTCGGCGGGACCTCCCTGGGCGCTCATGCTCCCGCCACCGCGCCGGCGATCGGCTGGGGCCCGGGCGCAAGTCCCTGGGTGGTCGACGGGGTCGTGCCTTTGCGCGCCGCACGGTTGACGAGCAGGCGGGCGACCACGTTGACGAGCAGCGTCAGCACGAACAGCACGAGGCCGGCCGCGAACAGCGCCGAGCGGTGCAGCCCCTGCGCCTCGCCGAACTCGTTGGCGATCACGGCCGCCAAGCTGTAGCCCTGGCCGAAGAGATGTTCGCCGAGCTGCGGCGCGTCGCCGATCACGATCGTCACGGCGATCGTCTCGCCGATCGCACGGCCGAGGCCGAGCATCGCGCCGCCGACGATCCCCGCGCGGCAGTAGGGCAGCACCGCCGTGCGGATCATCTCCCAGCGCGTCGCGCCGAGGCCGAGCGCCGCTTCCTTGTGGTCGGCCGGAACGGTCGCCATCACCTCGCGGCTGATCGCCGAGACGATCGGCAGGATCATGATCGCGAGGATCAGCCCGGCGACGAAGTAGTTGGGGATCGTCACGGTGCCCCCGCCGATGAACGGGATGAACGAGAGCCGGTCGGAGATCCACTGCTCGATCGGCTGGAGCTTCGGCGCGAGGAAGAAGATGCCCCACAGCCCGTATACGACCGACGGCACGGCCGCGAGCAGCTCGACCAGGATCGTCAGCGCGCCGCGCAGGCGCAGCGGGCACAGCTCGTTGGCGTAGAGCGCCGTGGCGACCGCCACCGGCACGCCGATCAGCAGCGCCAGCGCGGAGGTGATCAGCGTGCCGAGCACGAGCGGCAGCGCGCCGAAGTTTTCGCCGCTCACGTCCCAGTCGTTGTCGAAGGTGAAGCCGAGCACGCCGTTGTGCGCGAACGCCGGTTTCGACTCGCCGACGAGGCGCACGAAGAAGTAGACGATCAGCGCCAGGATCAGCCCGGCGAGCACGGTCAGCCCGTACTTGAGCACGCGATCGGGCAGGCGCGCAAGCGGCGACCGCGCGAGAATCGAGCGGTCGCCGCTTGGCATGGCTGCCGTGCTCATGGCCCCTTGTCTATCCGATTCGAGGCCGTCATTGCCTCCCGATCAGCCTTCGATCGGCGAGCCGTTGCACTGAAGGCCCTTGGCCGCTTCCTTGGACTTCGCCAGGATCGCCGCCGGGAGGGCTGCGTAGTCGGCTTCCGAGAGGATGCCCTGGCCTTCGTTGAGGCCGTAGTTGATGAACTTGACGACACCCTTGGCCGCGCTTTCGCCGCCCGGGAGACCGGCCTTGCAGAGGTCCTTGTTGACGACGATGAACGTCTGCGAGGTGATCGGGTAGGCGCCCGCGCCGGCCGGCTTGGAGATCTTGATGCCGAGGTTGGCCGGCACCTTCAGTCCTTCCGCCGCCGCCGTCGTCGAGTCGAGCGTCGGCGAGACGAACTTGCCCGCCTCGTTCTTGACCGCGGCGTAGGTGAATTTGTGCTGCAGCGCGTAGGCCTGCTCGACGTAGCCGACCGCGCCGGCCGTCTGCTGCACGGCGCCGGCGACGCCGGCGTTGCCCTTGGCGCCCGTGCCTGTCGGCCACTGCACGTCCTTGCCTTCGCCGACCTTGCTTTCGAATTCGGGGTCGGCCGCGGCGAGGAAGCCGGTGAAGCCGGCCGTCGTGCCCGAGGAGTCGGAGCGGTGGACGACCGTGATCGCGGTGCTCGGCAGCGAGACACCGGGGTTGAGCGCCTTGATCTCGGCGTCATCCCAGGTCTTGACCTTGCCGAGGTAGATGTCGGCGATCGTCTTGGCGTCCAGCTTCAGGCCGGCCTTCACGCCGGGCAGGTTGTAGGAGACGGTGATCGCACCCAGGAACATCGGGATCTGCACGGCCGGGCTGCCGTTCTTGGCGATCGCTTCTTCGTCTTCGGGCTTCAGCGGCGGGTCGGAAGCGCCGAAGTCGACGGTCTTGGACTCCAGCGAGGTGATGCCCGCGCCGGAGCCGACAGCCTGGTAGTTGACGGTCAGGCCCGACTGCGACGAGGCCCACTGTTCGTAGACGGGCGCAGCGAACGTCGAGCCCGCACCCGAGATCGTCCCGGAGGCGCTGCTCGAGGACGTCGAGCTCGACGAGCTGCTGCTCGAGCTCGAGCTGCTGCCGCAGGCGGCTAGTCCGAGCGTGAGCAACGCCACGCTCGCGAGCGCGCCAATCTTGTGCTTGATCACTACGTCTCCTCTGGCTGGATTACGTGTATTTGTCCTCGCGAGGTCGAGCGGACCTCGGCGTCCTGCTGGGAGCAGTCTCTTAACCGCTTGTAGCCGCGGTGTGAACATTTCGTGAAAGGGGCTCGCCCTCACCCTGGGAGTCGACCGCGTGGACGATCGCCGATTGGGCGGACTCGCGCGCCGAGGGCTGCGGCTGGAAGCGGTAGCCGAAGCCGGGGTGGGTGTGGATGAACCGCCGGTCGGGCATCGCCACTTCGAGCTTGCCGCGAAGCTTGCTCACGTATACGTCGACCGAGCGGTCGCCAGGGCGCAGCTCGCCACCCCAGACAGTTGCGTACAGCTCGTCCCGTGTGGCGATCGCGCCGATCCGCCGAGCCATCGCGACGAGCAGCTCGAACTCGCGCACCGACAGGCGCACGACGCGGCCGCTCGCGAGCACGAGCCCGTCGGCGAGCCTGATCTCAAGCTCGCCGGCGTACAGCGTGTCATCGGCCTCGGGAAGGCTCGCCACGCTCGCAAGGCTCCCACGCGCGCGTACCGGCCAAGTTGCAAACTCGTAATCGGACCGTGAAAAAATCGTGAAAGGCACCCGCGAGCGGCCCGCAGCTCAATATCCTCGCGCGATGGCCTTGCTCAGTCGTTCATTGGACCCCGAGCTGATGTCCCTCGTCGAGGAGGCGGGGCGCAACGTGCAGCGCTCTGGCCTCTTGCTGCACGACCTGCTCGTCGACTACCCCGAGCACGCCACCCTGGCGCAGGACCTGAAGGTCTGCGAGCAGGAAGGCGACCGCATCACGCACGACATCATCCACCGCCTGGCCGCCGGTCGCGTGCGTGCGCCGTTCGCCGCCGGCGACGGCTACGCGCTGGCCACGGCGCTCGACGACATCGTCGACCACTCCGAGAACGTCGCCGCGCAGCTCGGGCTCTATGGCGTGGAGGCGCCGATGGAGCAGGCCGTCGAGTTCACCGACGTGCTCGTCGGCGCCGGCGAGCAGATCGCGCAGGCGCTGCGCTGCCTGCGCAACGGCTCGGAGCTCGGGCCGCACCTGGTCGAGATCCACCGGCTGGAGAACGAGGGGGACAGGCTGCAGCGCGACGGCGTCGCCTCGCTGTTCGCCGGCGGCATCGACCCGATGGTCGTGATCCGCTGGAAGGACATCTTCGAGTCGCTCGAGGCGGCCGTCGACGCGTGCGAGACCGTTGCGCACGTGCTCGAGGGGATCACGCTCAAGCAGCGCCGTCGCCGGGGCTGAGCGAGTCCTATCCGAAGCTGGCGGGCGGCGCGAGCACCTGCACGCCGGCACCGTGGGCGTCGCCGACGAGCGAGGCCTGGAAGGGAGCGCTGGCTCCCGGTGCGAGTTCCGGGACGACGGCCCTGCCCGCGGCGACGATCTTGCCGGCGCGGCGGGCGAGCGCGAACAGCACGAGGCCGCTCTGCGCGACCTTCGAGCGGTTTGCGACGGTCCCCTCGGCGACTGTCCCGCTCGCGGGGTCTTCGCTGAGCTTCGCTTCGGCGACCGCCAGCTCGGGCAACTGCCCGGCGAGCGCGGGCGCCTGACCGACCCGTGCGCTGACGCTCGCCGGCCGGCCGCTCGCCGGAACCTGGTCGTCGATCCACACGACGCTTGCGTGCGGCGGAATCGACGGGATCGAGACGAGCGCCCGTTCGAGACCCGGTTCGTCGTTCTCAAAGAGCGTTCGGCCGCGTATGTCCTTGATGGTGATCGCGATCGGCACTTCGCGCTGCGCGTGGGCCGAGCGGTTCTTCAGCGTCACGACCGCAGCGGCCCGTTCGGGGCCTCGCAGGAGCGCCGTGCCGACGACCGCGATCGTCGTGCTCTCGCGCGCGACCGTAAGCCCCTTCTCCTGCTGCAGCGTCACGCGCTTCGCCTGACGTTCCAGCTTCGCGCTCTTCTCGGCAGTTGTCTCGCAGCCACTCAGCACGAGCGCGCCGAGCGCGAGCGCAAGCGCCGGCGCGCACAGGCCCCGCGCGCTCACGGTGCGGCGTGTCCGCGCCCGGCGGTGCTCATCCGAACGCGCCGCTGATGTAGTCGCGCGTGCGCGGCTGGATCGGGTGATCGAAGACCTGCTCGCTGGTGCCGTACTCGACGAGCTCGCCGAGGTGCATGAAAGCGACGTGATCGGCCACGCGGAAGGCCTGCTGCAGGTTGTGCGTGACGATCACGATCGCGACGGTCTCGCGCAGGCCGACGATCAGCTCCTCGATCGTGGCGGTGGAGATCGGGTCGAGCGCGGAGCAGGGCTCGTCGAGCAGCAGCACCTCGGGCTGGACGGCGAGCGCCCGTGCGATGCAGAGCCGCTGCTGCTGGCCGCCGGAGAGCCGCAGCGCGGAGCGCTCGAGATCCCCGGCCACCTCGTCGTACAGCCCGGCGCGCCGCAGCGCGTCCTCGGCGGCGCGCTCGAGCTCGGGGCTCCTTCGGCGCCGGCGTCCCCTGGGCGGTCGCTGCTCTGCGAGCGCGTAGGCGACGTTGTCGTAGATGCTCATCGGGAACGGGTTGGGCTGCTGGAAGACCATCGAGACGCGCCGGCGCAGGTCGTTGACCTCGAGCTCGTGGATCTCCTGTCCGTCGAGTGTGATCTGGCCGGCGCGGGCACCGCCGGCGGTGATCTCGGTGAGGCGGTTCAGCGAGCGAAGTAGTGTCGTCTTACCCGAGCCCGACGCGCCGATCAGCGCGAGCACCTCGCCCTGGCGGACGGGTAGCGTCACGTCACGGACGACCCAGTTGTCGCCGTATGCCAGCCACACCGATTCGACGCGCATCCGCTCGCGCACGACCGACGGCTTGGCGGCGGTGATCCGCCGTCGCGCCTGCGCGGCGTCTCGTTGCGCGGGCACGACGCCGGCCGGGCGAGCCTGCGGCGCGACGATGCGCGGCTCCTCGTCGACGACGATCCTGCGCACGGGCGGCGGCATCAGCGGGTCCATCGATGACCCCATGTCCCGAGTTGTGCGAGCAGGATCCTCAGCGGGCTTCGTTGCCGGCCGGCCGCCGTGAGCCGCGTCACGAGCGCGTTCAGGCCGAGCACCAGCATCAGCAGCACGAATGCGGCCGCGTAGGCCTTCTGCGGCGCGTTGCCCTCGCCGGCGGGCGAGTTGTTGTAGACGTAGCTGGTCAGCGTCGAGCCGGTGCCTCGCAGCGTTCCGAGCAGCGGCACGCTGCCGACGGGCTCGGTCGTCAGCGTCGCGCCGAGCAGGATCGTGATGATCGCGGTGTCGCCGATGATGCGACCCATCCCGAGCACGATCCCGCTCGCGATGTCGGGACGGATCGCGGGCAGCAGCACCCGCCGGATCGTGGTGGCCTTCGTCTTGCCGAGCGCGTAGGAGGCCTCGCGCGTGCGGTCGGGGACCTGGCCGAGCGCCTCGCGTGTCGAGCCTACGATCAGCGGCAGCGCGATCAACGACATGACGATTCCCGCGGCGAAGAACGAGCGCCCGTAGACGGCGCCGGAGGCGGCGTTCTGCGAGAGGAAGCCGAGGAAGCTCTGGGTGAAGATGAGCAGGCCGAAGATCGCCAGCACGATGCTCGGCACGCCCGCGATCACGTCGATGCCCGATTCGACGGCGCGTGCGAGCACGGCGGGGCGGGCGTACTCCGACATCCATGCGGCCAGCGCGACGCCGATCGGCGCCGCGATCGCGGTGCCGATCGCGGTGATGATCAGCGTGCCGACGATCGGATCGAGGAAGCCGCCGGACTGGCTCTGCTGCAGCGAGGCCGACGGCGATTCGGCGAACATCGCGGGCCTGAGGTAGGCGATTCCCTTGACGAACATGAAGATCACGATCCCCGCCACGATCAGGCACAGGGCGACCCCCGTAGCCCAGCAGAACCAGTAGCCCAAGCGGTCGACCAGCGGCCACGAGCCGGTGCCCTGGCGCTTGGGCCGCACCACCTCCAGATCGACGGGCGCGCGCGCGAGGCCGGCCGCCTCCATCACGCGCGGATCCCGTAGCGTTTGAGCGGCTGCTTCGCGGCCCATCCGGCGAAAGAGAGCATCGCCGCCGAGACGAGCAGCACGGCCGCGATCGCGTACATCGTCTGCGCGAGCGCGGGAATCGTGAGCCCCTCGGCGTTGTTGACGATCGTCGCCGCGAGCGGCTTGACCGGCTCGAACAGGAAGGTCAGGCCGTCGAGCGGGTTGGCCGGAAAGCCGCGGCCGCCGGCGACCATCGAGAGCATGATCGCCTCGCCGAGCGCGCGTGCCGTCGCGAGCACGGTGGCGGCGACGATCGCGGGCCTGGCCGTTCGCAGCGAGACGCGCACGATCGTGCGCCAGCGGTTCACCCCGAGCGCGACCGATCCCTCGCGCCACGCGGCCGGCACGGACGACAGCGCGCCGGCGATCAGCGCGACCATGATCGGCGTGATCATCACGGCGAGGATGATCGTCGCGGTCGTCAGGTCGGCCCCGTTGAGCTGGACGACGTATCCCACCGAGTGCTTGCGCGAGTTGCTGATCAGGTGCTGGTTGATCACGGGCGCGAGGGCCAGGATCCCGATCAGTCCGTACACAACCGAGGGGACCCCGGCCAGCAGCCTGATCACCGGCTCGAGCGTGCGGCGCACGACGGCGGGGGCGAACTCGGTCAGGAAGATCGCCGCGAAGAGCGAAACGATCAGCGCCAGCAGGACGGCGGCGAGCGTCGTGACCAGCGTGCCCCAGATCAGCGGCCACGCGCGGAAGTAGTCGATCGAGTGACCTGGAATCGGCACCGACGCCTGCATCGCCCGTATCTGCGCGTCGACGTCGCCGCCGGAGCCGAACCAGCGCAGGCCGTTGTGGGAGAACGACGGCCACGCCTTGATGAACACCGTGACGATCATCGCCGCGATCAGCACCAGCACGGCGACGGCCAGCGCGCCGAGCATCCGCTCGGCGCGCTGGTCTTCTCTATGTCCGATGCCGTGCCGCACGGGGATCGCGCCGTCGCGGATCGCGCTAGTGAATCGCGATCCAGCTGGAGTTGACGATCGCGCGGACCGTCTTGTTGCCGGCCTTAGTCACCCAGGCGATGAATTTTGCGGCGTCGCCTTTGGGAGCGCCCTTGGTCACCATCCAGAAGTTGCGTACGCCGCCGTACTGGCCGGACTTGGCGTTCGCGAGCGTGCAGGGCACGCCCTGGTAGCCGACCGCGTTGACGCCGGCCGTGTAGGCGAAGGAGACGAAGCCGATCCCCGCCCCGCCCGGGTCGTTCTTGACCGCGTTCTGCTCGAGGCCGTTGGAGGTCTCTTCGGTCGCGCTCGGCGAGATCTTCAAGGTTTCGCCGAGGAAGATGTGCTGGAACGCGTCCTGCGTACCAGAGGCGCCGTCGCGGTCGAACAGGTCGATCGGGCCGGAGACGTTCGCGCCCGGCACCTGGCTCCAGTCGCGGATCGCGCCCGTGAAGATCCCCGTCACGGTCTGCTGGGAGAGGTTCGAGAGTTTGTTCTGCGGGCTCGTGATCACGCAGATGCCGTCCTGGGCGATCTTCGTGAAGACGAGGCCTTTGGGGTCGACGCCCGGGATCGGGTTGCGCGAGGAGTCGCCGATGTCGAAGCGACCGGTCGCTGCGCCGCTGATGCCGATGTCCGACTGGCCACCGCCGACCTTCGGCGTGGGAATCTTCGGATAGGCCTTGTGGTATGCGCTGGCGAGTTTCTGGGCGAGCGGAAGCACGGAGGTCGAGCCGCCGATGATCAGCTGCTTGGCGATCGCGGTGGCCGGGATGGCCATCGCCAGTACGAGGATCAAGCTGAGGATGAGGGTGCGGTGCGCGCGCACGGGCAGTAGCTCCTTTGGTCGCGGGTTCGAATGGTGCTCATTGGTCGCCGAGGCGCTTTGCGGCGCTCGACTGAGTGGCGGAAACAACTCGCTCGTGTGATCGATGCTGCTGCGCGAGAACCATTCCCGGGGCGCAAGACTGTCGAGTGCAGGTTTGACCGGTGTTTCGTTTTTGTGAACGTAATTTGTGAAGCTGATGTGTCAACTTTGTAAAAGCAATTGGATATTGGTGAGTCGTCTTGTGTCGTTTTTGTGAACGACATTGCATTTCCGCTTGGCGCATGTGACGCTGGCCCCAGTTCGACGAAGGCGCTTGCCCGGATGGCCGCGTCGGGCTGCCTTCTGACTGCCTGCCAGACATGACAGACGATCACGACGCCCACGCCTCCGACGGCCCGTCCGCCTCCTCCGACGGACCCCTCGGGCTGCCAGTCCCTCCGTCGAGCGACGGCCACTCGTCCTCGACCAACGGCCACTCCCCGGCTGCCGCGGGGGCCGTGCGCTCGGGGCTCGCGCACCGGCGCAACCCCTTACTCGCACGCATCGGCGAGATCGCCCAAGCCGCTCGGCGGATCGCTTTGCGCGACCCGCTTTCGCTGTTCTTGCTGCTTGCCTCGATCGGGCTCGCGATCGCCTTCGCGATGCTGCTCGGGGAGATCAAGCCGGCGAGCTCGGGCACGCAGGTCCCGCTCAGCAAGGTGCAGAATCTGGCCAAGCAGAAGGGAATCGCAAGCGCGACGCTGCTCGATCACGACAGCCGCGTGGTGCTCACGACGACCGGCACGAGCACGGTCGCCAAGCCGAAGGGCGGCAAGAGCGGCGGCACCCGCGAAGTCGTCACGCCGATCGGCCCTCCGCAGCACCTGTGGGCCGCCTATCCCTCCTCGGGAGCCCAGACCGAGCAGCTCGCGAATGAACTCTCCGCCAGCGGCGCGACGGTGTCGATCGACCAGCAGTCGGGCAAGCCGACGAAGGCGATCATCGTCCAGTTCCTGCTCCCGATCCTGCTGCTCGTCTGCCTGTTCTCGCTGTTCACCCGCCTCGGCGGCGAAGGCGCCGCAGGCGGTCTTGCCTCGTTCTCCGAGTTCGCCGGCAAAGGCCGCAAGAAGGGCAAGGGCCGCTCGGAAGCGATCACCTTCGACGACGTCGCCGGCGCCGGCGAGGCGCTGGCCGAGCTGAAGGAGATCCGCGACTACCTCGCCGACCCGAGCAAGTACCTCGCCGTCGGCGCGGCCGCGCCCAAGGGCGTGCTGCTCGTCGGCCCCCCGGGCACCGGCAAGACGCTGCTGGCGAAGTCCGTCGCCGGCGAAGCCGACGCGACATTCTTCTCGATTTCGGGCTCTGACTTCGTCGAGTCGCTCGTCGGCGTCGGCGCCGCACGCGTGCGTGACCTTTTCCGCAAGGCTCGCAAAGCGGCGCCGGCGATCATCTTCATCGACGAGCTCGACGCCGCCGGGCGCAAGCGCGGCGCAGGCATCGGGCAGGGCAACGACGAGCGCGAGCAGACGCTCAACCAGATCCTCGTCGAGATGGACGGATTCGCCGGCGACGGCGGCCTGGTCGTGATGGGCGCTACCAACCGCCCGGACATCCTCGACCCGGCCTTGCTTCGCCCCGGGCGCTTCGATCGTCAGATCGTCGTCGACGTCCCCGACGTGCACGGGCGCCTGGAAATCCTGCGCCTGCACGGCGGCAAGCGCCCGCTCGCACCGGGCGCATCACTCGAGGAGGTCGCCAAGCAGACACCAGGCTTCAGCGGCGCGGAGCTCGCCAACGTGATCAACGAGGCCGCCCTGCTCAGCGTGCGCGACGGCAACGCGCAGATCGACCAGCACACGCTCGAGGAGGCGATCGATCGCGTCGTCGCGGGACCGGCCAAAAAGCACATCCTGACGGAGGAGGAGCGCTGGCTGATCTCGATCCACGAGGCCTCGCACGCGGTCGTCACTGAGGCGCTCGGGCATACCACCTCGACGCGCAAGCTCTCGATCGTCGCGCGCGGGCGCCAACTGGGGACGGCTGCGCACATGCTCTCCGACCGCGACCAGGTGATCATGAGCAAGCCCGACCTGCAGAGCCAGCTGATCGTGATCACCGCGGGCCTCGCCGGCGAGCGGATCGCCTTCGGGCACTCCTCGACGAGCGTCAACGACGACCTGCACGCGGCCACCTCGCTGGCGCGCAGCATGGTCACCTCCTTCGGCATGTCCGAGGCGCTCGGTCTCGTGACGATCGGCGAGAAGAGCGGCGAGGTGTTCCTCGGCGCCTCGCTGCAGGATCTCGGCTCGGTCGGCCCCGAGACGCTCAACCTGATCGACAACGAGATCGAGCGCATGGTCGGCGACGCCGAGGCGCGCGCGGCGAGCATCCTCGACCGCAACTGGAACACGGTCGAGGAGACGGCGGCGGCCCTGATGGAGCAGGAGACGCTGTCGGGCGTGGCGCTCGACGCGATGCTCTCGACCGTGCGCGAGACGACGCTCGAGGAGCTGCACAACGTGCGCCGCGCCGCTCCGCCCCGCTTCACCGCGCGCGACGTCAAGGACACCCCGTGAGCCGGCGCCGGGCCCCCGCCGGCGCGTCAAGCTCGCGTCGGCGGTTCTCGCCAGCACTCGTCATCTCGCTGATTGCACTCGTCTTCTCGACGACCGGCCTGGCCGACGCCGCTCGCCGCGCCGTCACGAGCGCCCTCGCGGGCCATCCGGTCAGCACGAAGCCCCACGCAGGCGGCCTGCTGCTGCTCGGCAAGAACCGCAAGTTCCCGGCCGCGGCGATCCCGACCGTGAAGAACGCGACGCGCGTGGGGGGCAAGACGGCGACCCAGCTCGCCGGGACGTGCCCGCCCGCGACGGTCGATCTCGGCAGCTGGTGCTTGGACACGGCGCCATACCCGGTCTCGAATGCCCAGGCCGGCAAGAACGACTACGTCTTCGCGAGCAAAGCCTGCGTGGCCGAAGGCGGCTGGCTGCCGACCGCGGCGCAGCTCTTGGGGGCCGCCAACCGGGTCAAGCTCGAGTCGACGATCCACGACTCGCAGCTGACCGCGACGATCCCGCTCGATCCGAGCCGCGGCTTGAAAGACCAGCGCGAGATGAGCTCGACGCTGATCACGACCGAAGCAGGCTCGGCCGCAGCGGGCTCTGAGGGCGTCAGCGAAGGCTCGACCGGCAATCCGCGCCAGGGCCAGTCCAACCCGATCCCGCTGCCGGCCAACCCGTTGCCCGAATCGCTGCAGTACGTAACCGTCTACAGCAACGGCACCAAAGGTGGATTCGCGGGGGCCGAGCCGGTCACGAGCCCCGAGAACTTCCGCTGCGCGTTCAACAAGACCCCCGGGGCACTGAACCAGGGCAGCTCCTGACGGGTGCGCTTGAGATGTCTCGATCGCCGACAGCTCTCCGGCGAAGAGCGGCGCTCGCAGCGAGCCTTGCCTTGCTCATCGTCTCGATGCACGCCTCGCTGGCGCGCGCCGTAATCCTGCCGGCGACGACGATCGCCGGGCCCAGCGAGGACGTGGTCGGCTTCGGCGGCGTGGCGATGGCCGAAGACGGCACGGGTGGGGCCGTCTATCTGCAACGCGTGAACGGCGTCGCCCATGTGTTCGTGGCGCGCTTTCTCGAAGGGCATTGGCTGCCCCCGATCCGCGTCGACGGCGAAGAGTCGTTCGCCGCGAGCTCACCGCGCATCGGCGCAGCCGAAGGCGGGCGTCTCGTCGTCGTCTGGGCGACGCCGTTCGCAACCGAAAACGAACGATCGGTCGACGAGCTGCTCGGCGCCAACCTCGGTCCCGGCGCGTCGTCCTTCGGACCGGCGACGTTGATCGACCCCGACGTGCGCGACGCCACCGGCCTCAGCCCCGATCTCGCGATGAGCTCGACCGGCCGCGCGGACGTCGTCTACCGAGTCGTCTTCGGCAACCTGAACGCGCAGCAGGCGGCGATCCCGCTGCTGCGTCCCGGCGACGTGATCGAGGACGTTCGCGTCGCGCACTACAACGGCGAAACGTGGTCGCGGCTGGGGCCGATCAACCGCAACTCGGGGATCTCGATGCGCCCGCCGACGGCGACCAACGCGCCGGCGATCGCGATCAACCAGAACGGCAACGCGGTGGTCGTCTGGCAGGAGCCGGACATCGAAGGCGTCGCGAAGATCTGGGCGCGGCGGCTGTTCGGCTCGAGCCTCGACTACGTGCTCCCGGTCAGCGCGGCTAGCTTCGCCTCGACGCCGATCGGCGACGACGCGGATGCTCCGAGCGT
The DNA here is from genome assembly GCA_035473995.1 of Solirubrobacteraceae bacterium. Classification (GTDB taxonomy): domain Bacteria; phylum Actinomycetota; class Thermoleophilia; order Solirubrobacterales; family Solirubrobacteraceae; genus Palsa-744. The sequence continues at coordinate 69,786 of DATINR010000122.1, read as the reverse complement.
CGCGATGTCGAAGCTCGGCGAGGCCGAGGTCGCCTACCGTCAGGGCGCCTCGCCGGGCTCGCCGCTTCCGGGTCCGCGCATCCTCATCAACAAGCTGCCCGACGGGGAATCGGAAAGCGGCGCCCAGTTCGCCGGTGCCGCGATCGCCGACGGCGCGGTCTCGGGCGGCCTCGGCGCGAGCATCGGGCCGCCGAGTCTCGACATCGATGAAAAGCAGGAGATCCGCCTTCTGTACGACTCGAATGGGACTCCGCGGGTGGTGAACGGCAGCAACCTCGGTCTGGCGAGCACGCTGTCGCTCGGGTCGCCCTTCGCCGGAGCCGAACAGCTCTCGGCGAGCGTGATGAATCCCTACGGTGGGGGGATCTCGGCCTGGCCGAGTGCGGACGCGCACGGGGAAGGCGTCGCCGTGCGCGAGGACTTCCCCGGCGGTGCCGTGCAGACCGCGCTCGTGCGCGGAGGCAGCGGTGGCCCGGTCGCCGAACTCTCAGCCGGTCGCTCCGGTCTCGGCGACGGCCTGGTCGGGTTTCGCCAGGGTCCGCTCGGCAATGCCGCGATCGCCGTGGCACGCGCGACGACGCCGCCTGTGCAGATCGTGCTCCGGGTCCCGAGCGGCTGGGTCAAGCCCTCACAGGCCGCGATCTCCTGGCAGCCGGCGATCAGCGCCAACGGACCGCTGCGCTATCAGCTCGTGCTCGACGGGCGCCCGCTGGCGGTGCCCGCGGGGCAGTTCACCCAGCGCCTCGACCCGCGCAGGCTCGGACCCGGCAGGCACCGCGTGCAGGTCCTGGCCACCGACATCGACGGCCAGGCGATGCTCAGCCCCGCCTCCGCGCTGAAGACCGACGGGGCGCCGCCGACCGTGTCGATCAAGCGGACCGGCCAAGGGGACGCCGTCAGCGTGCGTCTGAGCGACAGCGGCGTGGGCGTCGCCAAGCGCTCGGTGACAGTCTCCTTCGGGGACGGCTCGAAGGCCGGGGGCCGGGCCCGCGTGCGCCACCGCTACGCCCACGGCGGGGTCTTCCAGATCGTGATCCACGCGCGTGACAAGCTGGGCAACCAGCTCGTCACGCACGTGCCGGTGAGCGTACGGTGACCGAGCTCCCGCTCATGCGTCGAGCATTTGGCCTGCTCGCTTCGTGTCTCGCCGCCGCGGCGGCGATCCTCGTGCCTGGCACCGTCGCGAGCGCCGATGTGTTCGAACCGATCCAGCTGGTCTCGGTGACCCCCAGCGAACAGGCCAACTCGGCCGAAGACGCCGTCATCTCGGCCAACGGTCGCTTCCTCGCCTTCGACGGATCGGTGGCGGGCATGACGGGGGTCTGGCGGCGCGATCTGCTGACCGGTGCCGTGGAGCCGGTCGCCGCGGCAGACGCGCAGCAGCCGGCCGTCGACGCGCCCGACGCAAGGCGGCCCTCGATCAGCGCCGACGGCCGCTACGTGAGCTTCACGACCACGGCGCCGCTGGACCCGACCAACGACCTCAACGCGGCGCCCGACGTTTACGTCCGCGACATGACGATCGAAGCCGGGCAGCCGGGAGGATTCACGCTCGCCTCGGCCGCCGATGAGTCCTCCCAGGGTCTCACCTACGACTTCGGCGGGCAGGGAAGCTTCGGGCGCGGTTCGCTGGCGAGCGGCCGCTCGGCGATCACCGCCGACGGGCGCCACGTCGTGTTCGTGACGACGGCGAGCTCGAACCTCGCCGACCCCGCCGTCGCGGACACCCCGCCGCTGCAGGTGGCCGTACGCGACCTGGACAGCGAGCGCACGCGGCTCGTCAGCGTCCAGTACGACCAGTCGACGCGGCAGATGACCGGAGCGCCCGTGCCGACGGTCTCCGAAGGCGGGATCACCTTCGGGGCGGTCTTTCACGCCGGCAACACGGTGCCGGCCTATCCGGAAGCCTTCGACGGTGCATCGATCAGCGCCGATGGCTCGACGGTCGCGTGGATGGGACAGGACGTCGGCGAGCAGGCGGGCGTGCTGCAGTCGGACCCGGCCAACGACGCGCAGTACACCGAGCCTCTCTGGCGGCGGATCGCCGACGGGCCGCAGGCGATCACCCGTCGCGTGACCGGCGGCTCGGACCCGGCCAACCCCGCTTGTCCGCCGGGTGGGACGCTGTCGCAGCCGCCGACGCTCTCGAGCCCTTGCCAGGGACCGTTCGAACCGCTGCAGGAATCTGGACGGTTCGGGATCTTCACGCTCTCCTCATTCGAGCAGCTGCCGCAGCTGAGCGCGGACGGACGCACCGTGGCGTTCCTCGCCAACGCGCGCGAGATCGCGGGCGGGGAACAGTTCGGGCAGGCGGCGATCGCCTCCGACGACCTGTACGTCGTCGACATGCACGACGGCCTCACGCGCCAGCAGGCGCTGCGCAGGCTGACGGAGATCGCGAGCGCGAACGGCAGCGACGTGGGGCGCGTCGCGCCGATCGTCGACTTCGGCGTGTCGCCGGATGGGAGCGAGGTGGCCTTCTCCACGCTGCGCACGACCTTCCCGCTCGGCTCTCCGGCATACGTGTCGGCAGTCGCGGCAAACGCGGGGGCGCAGGAGCTGTTCGACGTGGATCTGGCAAACGACACGCTCACGCGTGTCACGCAGGGCTACGAAGGCGGCGTCAGCGAACCCGCGAAAGCGACCGTCTCCTCGCCGTCGTTCTCCGCCGATGGGAATACGCTCGCGTTCGCCTCGACGGCCTACAACCTCGTCTACGGGGATGGCAACGGGGCGAGTGACGCGTTCCTCGTGAAGCGCAAGCAGTTCGCGTCGGCGATTGTCCAGCAGTCGGTCTCGCCGGCGCCGGGAAATCCCGTGATCGCGCCCGACTGGCGCCTTGTGCTCAGCGCGCGCGCGCTGCGCGACGGCAGCGTGCTGCTCGAAGTCGCGGTGCCCGGCGCGGGCTCGTTGCGCGCCACCGCCAGCAGCGCTCTGCGAGTCCGCAGAAGCCGCGCACGGGCGGGGCGTCGCGGACACGGGGGCCGGGGCTCGAGCACCGCCGTGGTCACACGCCAGGTCGCAGCCGGCGCGAAGGCGGTGCCGGCCGGGGGCAGTGGGCTCACCTCGTTGCGACTGCTCGCGGCGCGCCGCTACCGCGCGCTGGCGGCGCGGCGCGGCGGCCTGCCCTCGAACATCGCCGTCACGTTCACGGCGGCCGGGCACAAGACTCTGCATGCCAGGATCACGGTCGCGTTCGTGCGCAAGGTGCGCCACCGCGCGGCTCACTCCTCGCGGCGAGGACCGGCCGGGCGCGGGGAGAGCCGATGAGACGGTCGCTTGCCACCATCGGGGCGATCGTCGCCTTGGTGTTGCTGCTCGCCGCGATCGTGGCGGGGACCGCAGCCGCCGAGACGCCGGAATGGCGACTGGAACCGGTGACGCCGCCGGCGCTGCCCGACGGGCAGCAGGCACCGGTCCCGATCGGCCTCGGAAAGATCGGCGACATCTCCTTCTGGGCGCCCAACCGGGGGGTGCTGATCACGGCGGGCAACCCGCCGACCGTCCCTCCGGGCGTATGGGCCTACAACGGCCAACGATGGCACGAGCTCTCAAACGTCTGCGGAGCGACCGACGGGCGCATCGCCTGGGCGGGCCCGGAGGACTTCTGGACCGTCTCCGACGGTCGTCCGGGCCAGGTGAACAGCGAACAGGGCGGTGCCCCGCCACTTGCCGACAACACCTTGTGTCACTTCCTCGGCGGGCGGGTGGTCGCCTCCTATGGCTCACTCGCGTTCCGCGGCGACTCCTATCAGGCGATGCACGCCGCCGGCTGCCTGGGCGCGGCGGACTGCTGGTTCGCCGGCGACCCTCTACCGGAAGGGCAGGTCGGTGCTTTTCACCTGCACTGGAACGGCAGCACGCTCGCGGAGCAGCCCAACCCGCAGGGGCATGCGGTGGAGGACATACGTCTGTTCAACGAACGCCTGTACGAGAGCGTCCGGCTCTCGCCGGGCGATCTCCTCAGCGAAGAAGAGTCGGTCTTCGCCCCTTCCGTGCTGCACCTGATCCGACCGATCGGCGAAGAACAGCCGTTCCTCTCGCTGACCCCCGGCGTGCCGGAATACGCCTCCGGCGAGTTCCCGCAGGCGCTCGACTTCCTCCATCTGAGCGGTTCTGAAGCGGCCCTGTGGGGCGCCGCCAATCCGGCCGCTGAACCGCCGGCGGGATCGGCGCCGGCAGAGGTGACGGTGCTGCGCGACCTCGGAGGGGCCTGGAGCCAGTTGATCGGCCCGAACGCCGACCCCGAAGGAGGCAACCCGTTCACGAAATTCATCCCCGCCGCCGAACCGACGCAGGAAGAACGTGAGAAGGCCAAGCAGAACGAAGTCGTCAACGCGGTCGGCGCCGAACCCGAAGGCGAACACGCATGGCTCGCGTTGGGCTCGCCGGCCAACTCGTCGCTGGGCGCCCTGGCGCCGGCGATGGTCGCCCGGCTGTCAGGCGACAAGACGGTCTCCGAACGCCAGACGCTGCCGAGCGCGCAGGAAACCTCCGAAGGCGTAGGCCCGAAGGGCGCGGCGAGCAAGCTCACCTGCCCGGCGGCGAACGACTGCTGGCTGACGACGTCACAGGGATGGCTGTTCCACCTCTCGAGCGCGGCGGAACGCTACCTGCCGCTCGACGGAGACCCGGCCTTCGCCGGCCCGATCACCTTTCGCCCCGCCGATCAGGGCATCCCGTCCGTCGCCCCCGACGCGCCGCCCGTCGACGATTCCGGTCTGCCGGGTGAACTCAAAGCATCGCAGGCGGTGCTCGTCGAAACGACCACCGAACCGGAATCGAGGGTCACGGTCCCGCTCGTCTCGAACATCCGCACCCGGCTCGTGCATGGAAGCACGCTGCGCGTGAGCTTCCATCTCGCGGTCAAGGCGCGCGTGCGCCTGCTGGCCAAGCGCAAGCGCAAGATCGTCGCGCGCACGCCGGAGCGCACGTTCGCCGCGGGCAATCGCAAGCTCGAGGTCCGCCTCGATCTACGGCGCTGGCCGACGAAGCTCGACCTGCAAGGTCACGCGCTGGCGCCATTGCCGACAACGTCGACGCGTGGTCCCGGCGTCAACTCGGTCGGCACCGACTTCCGCACGCTCCCGCAACCGCGGTCGTTGCTTGGGGAGCTTCCGTGACCCGCGCGCGCAGCCGGCGCCGCCGGAACTTCACCCGGCGCGGTCTGCCCTTGCTCGGGCTGCTCGCCCTGGCGGTCCTCGCGCTGTCGTGGGCCGTCGGTCTGTTCGGGTCTGCCGGGCCCTCGCGCGCCTCGGGGGCGGGAAACGCGGGCGAAGTGACGCCGCAGACCGACGACGCCGTACCGGCGCGCGGCGTGGTGATGCTCGGCTCCTCGCCGGCGGAGGCGCCGAACGAGACGTGGGGTATCGGTGAAGTGGGCGCCTTCAACGGCGGCTCGTGGGCGATCGTGCACTACGTGGACGGTGCCGGCTGGTCGCGTGCCCGGTGGCTCGAATCATCGGGCAACCCGCCGGCGACCGACACGGTGCTCAAGCCGGCGGGCGGTCCGCTGACGGGGCGGGTCACCGCGGGCGGCGCCGCGGCGCTGCTCGCGACGGTCACGCCCCCCGAACAGGCCTCGCGGGACGTAGTCCTCGTGCGTGCGCCGGGCGGCGACTTCAGGGAAACGACGCCGGTCCCCAAGGAAGGCGAAGGCGCACTGCTGAAACCCGGAGAAAGCCTCTTCAGCAACGTCCGCGCGCCGCTGATCGCCGCGCTCGGCGAAGGCGGCTCCAAAGCGGGAGCGCTCGTCGTGCCCGTCAGCAGCGGAGAATCGGGCGTCGAAGAGAACGCCGTGCTGCACTGGGACGGCAGCGAATGGAAGCGCGAGCAGATCGAAGTACCGCAGGTGAGCAAAGAACACAAAGAATTCCGCGTGCTTGCGATCGGCGCGAGCTCGCCCGACAACGCCTGGCTGCTCGCTCAGCTCGCCCAGCAGAGCGATCCCGGCGGAGTCGCCCTGTTTCGCCGCGATCTGAGTTCAGGCGGCGCTCCCACATGGCAGCCCGTCACGCCCACGCTCGACCCTGGAGCGAAACCCGGCGACCGCCTGACGGCCCAGGGTCAGCCCTTCACCGTCGCCGGGATCGGCTCGCCGCCGAGCGCGACCGCGCAGATCCTCACCGTCACCGACGAAGGCGTCTGGGTGGATGGCGAAATCGGGGGCGCTGCGGCGACGGTGTTCTTCAAGCCCGAAGGCGAACCTGACGGTGAAGGGGAACCCGGCGGCGAAGGCTTCCGCGGGCACGTGCTCGCGAGCTGGTGCAACGCGCCGGAAACCTCGTCGTGTACCTATGTCCTGCCGGACTCCTTGCCCCAAGGGCCCTCGCGCAGCTTTGCCTGGGCCGACCCCGGCAACTCGTCCGGCTATGGCCAGCGCGTGATCACGGGGCTGGGCGAAGGAGTCAGCCTTCGCCTGGAAGGGAGCTCGTTCGTGCGCGTGCTCGCACTCGGCGCCGACGAACAGTCCTTCCTCGATGTCGGTGGCACTCGCGGCGCCGCATTCTCCAGTCCGCGCGAGGGGTGGCTCGGCAACGAACGGATGCCCGTTCACCTGACCCAGAACCCGGCGCCCAACAAGCTCACGCCGTATCCGACGCCGTTCCGTCACCCGCTGCTGGCGGTGGCGCCACAACCCGGCGCGCCTGTTGGCTCGCTCTCCAGCCAGGCGCTTGCCGTCGGCGAACAGGGCGAGGTTGCGCGCTACACGCCGGGACAGGGCTGGCAGCCGGAAAGCCTGCTCGGCGCCGGTGGCCGGCGCGCGACGCCCAGGCTGCGAGCGGTCGCGTGGCCGATCCCCACGCGCGCCTTCGCCGTGGGCGAACTGGGGCAGATGTGGCTGTGGCGGGCCGAGACCGGCCTGTGGGAACCGGACCCCGCCGCCCCGCGCAACTTCCGCGCTCACCTGCTGGGGATCGCGTTCGATCCGAACAACCCGACGCGGGGCTATGCCGTGGGCCAGCAGGGGGTGCTGCTGCGCTACGGCAAGAGCTGGACCCAGGAAGCGCTTCCCGGCGATCTCGCCGGCGCGAGCTTCACCTCGATCGCGTTCGCCGGCTCGCAGGCGATCGTCGCCTTCCGCGTGCCGCACCCGCAAGTCGGTAGCGAACCGGCTCACTACACGAGCGGGCTGCTCGTCAACGACGGTTCGGGTTGGCAGGTCGATCAGTCCGCGACGGTGGCCCTGGCGGGAGCGATCCCGTGGGCGGTGGCGGGCTTGGCCGACGGGGGCGCTGCCGTGTCGGCGCAGCGCAACGCCGAACCGGTCGTGCTCGAGCGCGACGGGCCGTCAGCCGCGTGGCAGCCCACGGCGGCGCCTTATCCCGGCGGAGAAGCACCCGGGTCGCTGAGCCTGTTCCGCGAAGGCGGCGCGCTGCGTCTGGTCGGGTCGGGAGGGATCCCCAACACGGGCGGCGTCGACTTCTCCGAAAGCCCGCCGCCCGCCGGCTTCCCGCCGAACTTCGTCAAGGCCTACCCTCCGGCGGGCGGGTACGTCCTGCGACAGACGCCGGTGGGCTGGAGCGATGAGGAGCACGATCGCGACGAAGTTGGCCCGCCGAAGGGCGAATTCAAGGAATACGACAGGCCCTCGCAGCCCGACCCCACCTCCGCCGTGCTGACCGATCCGGGCGGCGGCAGCGGCTGGGCGGTCGGCGGGCAGATCGCCTCGTCGCTGCTCGAAACCGCGGATATCGCGCGCTATCCCGCCGACGGCGTTCCGCCGCCGGGCTTCACCGCCGCTCCCGTGCCGGTCAACCCGGCGACGGCGACCTTCGCGATCGGCGGCGGGGCGCAGTGCGCATCGGCGTGCGCGGATCGCGCCGACGCGCGTATCGGCCCCGACGTGTGGCTGTCCTCGGCGCTCACGCAGGCCGGGCAGATCGCCGGCGTGCGCGCGTTCATCTACACCGGGGCGCGCGTCACGACGGGCGCCGGGCTGATCCACCCGGCACCCGTGCCGCGAGAACGAGAGCTTGCGCGCTACGCCGAACTGATGCACACGGGCACGCTGCCCGCGTTCGTCGCCCCGTCGCCGACCGATCGCGCCGGATCGTCCGGAGAGTGCCTCTTCGAGCAGGTCTTCGCGGGCTTTCCGGCTCCCTTCGGCACGGCCTCGCCGGCACCCGGCCTCGGCAGCGCCGGAAGCTCGGGCGAGAGCTGCGGCTCGGAATCCTCCGGCTACTACGCGTTCGACTCGAGCGCATCTGGGCCGACGGTGCGGGTGATCGTGCTCGACGACAGCGCCGGTGTGGGCGAAACCCAGCGGTCGTGGCTGAGCACGGAGCTGCTAGGCGCGAAATCCCTCCATGTGCCCGCGATCGTTGTCGGCAACGCCGACATCAGCGCGCAGATCTCTGCCGGAGACGCCGGCGCCGCGGCGCTGGCACAAGCGCTCCAGGGCGGAGGCGCGGCGGGCTACTACTACGACTCGCCCCAGCGCAACATCGCGGGCCACGTGGGCACGACCTCGGTTCCGGCGTTCGGCTCGAGCACGCTCGGCTACATGAACTCGCGCACCGCGCAGCAGCAGAACTTCACCGGCCACGCCGGCTTCCTGCTGGCCGAAGTTAGCGCTTCGGGCACGGCGACAGCGCGCTTGATACCGAACGTGGGCGAACTCGCGCTGGAAGCCAAGGACGGCGTGCTGCTGCGCCGCAGCCAGCCGGCGCTGTTCAACGGCCTCGCCCGGCGCCCCCGGGCAGGCTGTCTGTCGGTCGGCAAGGAAACCAACTGCGAAACGAGCCCGTACATCCCGATCCCGGCGAACTGCATCGGCACGGCGTGCACCACGGCGATCCTTCCCGAGTACTCGTTCACCTCCTCGCGACCGGACATCGGCGACTTCGTCGCGCCGAACGTCGCCTCGCCCGACTCGCGCGCGGTCCTGCTGGGGTCCGATGACAAACCGATCCACGATTCCGCCTCGAGCCTGTTCTGCGCCTACAACGCGGGCACGACCGTCGCGACGATCAGCGCCGGCGGCTTCTCGGCCTCGCTCAAGGTGACGGTGCAGCCCGGCAGCGTGCGCCGCCCGTGCGGGACTCAGCCGCTGAAAGAACTCCCGAGCCAGCAGCCGACGGGAGCCCCCGCGCCGCCGCCGGCCCCGGCCCCGGCGCCGAGCAGCCCGCCGGCGGCATCGCCCTCGCCGGCGCCGCTCGTCCCGGTGCCTGCGCCGCCGGTCACACCGGCGCCTCCGGTCCACGCCCCGGCTCCGGCATCCCCATCGTTCTTCCTGCCTTCGATTGCCCCCGCGCCGCTGCTCGCAGTCGTGCCGCCGCCGGTACCCACGCCGGCGCGCCCGACCCCGCCGAGCGGGACCTCGCCGGTCACCTCTCCCGTCGAGGCGCCCGAGCGCGAAGAAGAGGAGGAGGAGGCGACCGAGTCCGTCGGCAACAACGCCGTCGCGTACAAGCCCGCCGAGCACGAGCCGACCCCTATCTACATTCTCGGTGCGATCGCGCTGGCCGCGTTCGCCGGCGCTTCCGCGCGCCGGCGCCCGGGCCGTGGGCGCCGCGAGGTACGAGTGGCGCCGGCGACGCTGTCGGGCTCGCGCGCGCAGCAACGGATCGGTGCTGAGCGTCGCAGAAGGCGCTGGTAGGCCTTCACCGGCGCTTCACCGATTCGCAACACGATTCAGGGGTGTGCCAGCGATGCTCCCCGAGGGTGCCCGACGAGCGCGGCGGCCCGGCCGCTGTGCGGCGCCAGATCAATCCCGAGCGAACGGAGTCCGGATGGCCCAGTCCCACAGCGTGCGTGTCAAGGCGACGATCGGATTCACCGCCGTCTTGCTCGTGATTTTCGTGCTGATGAGCTTCGGCGTGGCCCGCGCGGGCGCCTCCTACGGCGAACTCAAGCGCTTCGGCGAAGCCGGCCCCGGGGCCGGGCAGCTCAACGAAGAACGCACGCGTCTGCTGGGGGTCGATCCCACCGACAACAGCGTCTACGTGCTCGACGAACCGCAGCGCTTCACGCAGGCCAAAGAAGAAGTGATCGATCCGGAAACGAAAACGTGCGAAATCAACGAAGTCACCGGGAAATGCGTGATGGAAGGCGTCGGTCCGATCACGCGTCACTTCCGCCTGCAGAAGTTCACTACCGAAAGCAAAGGCAAATACACATTCGCCGCGTCGGTCAGCTTCGACGAGATCTCGCCAGAGCCTCATTCTGGCTCGTTCCTCGCGCAAGGCGTCGAGGGCCTCGCGGTCGACCCGAAATTGAAACGGGTGTATCTGCTCACGGTCGTCGACCGCGAAAAAGGCCTTGCGATCGACAACCAGTTCAAATCGAGCGGCAGCCTGAGCACGGAAGGATTGCTCGTCGCTTCGACCCTGCACGCGTTCTCCACCGAAGCAAGCGGGTCTGAACTCCTGCCCGCGTCCGGAACCAAAGAAACGGCCGAACAGGGCAAGGGCGTGCTCGTCGGTCCCGCCGAATTCCACGCTCAGTCGGCCAGCGTCGGCCAGGCGCTGCTGCAGCCGACCGGGATCACCGTCGATCCGGCCACCGACGAGGTCATCGTGCTCGGCCACATCGACGAAAAAGGCGAAGCCATCGACGCGATCGGCAACGCCGGCGATCACTACGCGCTGCAGCGGATCTCGCAGACCGGCACGCTCGGAGCGCGTTACCTGGACAAAACGAACTTCCTCAAGGGCGGCCTGGTCAGCGATCCTCCCGACTCGCCGGTCGTGGTCGCAGGGGCGCCCGAGCGCGTCGACCTCGACCACGAAGGCATCGCCGAAGTCCCGTATGACTTCACCTCGGCTGAAGCGCCGCACCAGCTCACCTCGCGTCTCGACGAAGCCGGCACGGCGATCGGACCCCGCTCCTCCTTCAGCCGCGGCGCGAGCATTGGCGGAGCGCTTTCAGCAGCCACCGACGGAACCCTCTATGCGGGCGGTGAAGTGAGAAGTGAGGAACCGAGCGTCGGCACCGACTTCCGGCCGGGGGTGCTCAGATTCAACGGGACGACTGCGGCCGAGCTCGGCTGGACCGGCGGTCAGACGCCGCTGCTCGCCGGCAACAAAGACAAATGCGTGCTTCAGCCCGAACTGGAAGAACTGATCGAACTCCCGCTGCGTGTCGCCGCAGGCTCGGGAGGAAGCGTGTTCGCGCTGAACCCCGAATTCCTCAAACGCTGGGAAGGCGAAGAGGTGGGCACCCTGGAAGAAGAAGAAGAACGCTCCAAAGAAGGCGAAAAAACCAAAGGCCCGTTCTTCTCGGCGATCGTCGAGTTCGGCGAAGCCGGCACGGGCTGCCCGCCGGGCGCCGTGACGCAGCCCGTTGCCGAAGTCAACGGCAAAACGCTGACCGAAAAAGAACCGGTGGCCGCAGGCGTGGCCGTCACCTTCTCCTCGACCGTGAAACAGGCCGACGCACTGAAGGTCAAATGGGAATTCAGCAACGGGATCGTGACGGAGACCGAGACGACGACGACCGATCAGTACCGTTTCCCGACGATCAAACACAAATTCGAACACGAAGGCACGTTCACGGTCAAGGAGACGATCGAAACGGACAACCTCGGCACGCCGATGTTGACGGCGCAGTTGGCCGAAAAGGTCCAGGTCAGCGGCGTCGCACCACCGCCGCCGGCTGCGCTAGAAGGCCCGTCCGCGGCGCTCGTGAACCAGACCGTGACGTTCACCGACCCCAATCCATCGGGCGTGATCAAGAAGTACAAGTGGTCGTTCGGCGACGGCGCCAAATCGGAAACCGAAGCACCGTCGGCGAAACACGCGTACGCGGCAGCGGGCGAATACACCGTTGAACTGCGGGTCGCGAACGTCCAGGGCACCGAAAGCGCCCCTGCGAGCAAGAAAATCAAAGTGAACGCCGAAGAAGCGAAACCGCCGCCGAGCGAAGAACCGAAAACGACGTCCGAAGGCAGTCCACCCGCGTCGCCGCCTCCCGGCGGAGGGGTGCAGGGCAAAACCGAAACCAAACCCCCGCCCGCGGTGCCAAACGCGGTGCTCGCGAAGGCCTCGGCAGCTGTCAAGTCCTCCGGAGCGTTTTCGCTCAGCGTCAGCTGCCCGGCGGGCGAGAGCAGCTGCTCGGGCACGGTCACGCTGCGGACGCTCGGCGCCGTCAGCGCTGGAGCGGGCGCGCGGGTTGCGAAGAAGGCGGTGCTCGTTCTCGCCTCTGGTTCCTTCAGTGTCGCCGGCGGGACGGCCAAGACCGTGACGCTGCATCTCTCGGCGAAGGCCAAGAAGATGCTCGCCAAGGCTCACGTGCTGCGCGCTCGGGCGACGATCCTCGCCCACGACCCGGCGGGCGCCACGCACACGAGCCAGGCGACCGTCACGCTTCGCGCTGCGAAGAAGCACTGACGCCGGTGGCGGGTCAGGTCGCGTGGTGCGCGGCTTGACCCGCTGCTGCTCCCGGGCCGGCGCCGACCACCGCTCGCCTGCATCCGCAATCGATCGCAAGACGACGCCGCTGTAAAGAAAACGTCGACAAACGGTGAATTGTGAAGAACCAGGATCTTCACCCTTGTTTTTCACCGCGATGGAAAGGTATCGCCCGCGGGACGAGGATCTCGCTGTCAGCGATGACACATGCGAACCATGGAGGTAGTCAGGTAATGAGTAGATCTTCGACACGCCGCTTCGCGTCGGCGTGCGTTCTCTCGGCAGCCGTCTCGGCGCTGCTGGTCGCCCCCGGAAGCGCCAGCGCGCTTGGCGGCGAACAGTGCTCCGGGAGCGACATCGCCGGAAAAGGAGCGTCCACGCAGCTGCTCTCGCAGGGCATCTGGTCCGCCGGCTTCAAGGAACCGGCGAACACGAACACGCGCACCTGCAACGGCAAATTCGGCTCCAAAGAAGTGCGCACGTTCACGTACACGTCGACCGGCAGCGGCGCCGCGCTTCGCTCGTGGGGTCAGGAACCGAAAGAAGCCAAAGAAATCAACTACGGCCCGGCGAACGCCATCGCGGCGACCGACGAGCCGCCCAACCTGAAACAGAAGGAAGAAATGGAGTCGCACGGCGGCGCCGGCACCGTCCTGACGATTCCGGTCGAGCAGCTGGCCGTGGCGATCATCGTGCACCTGCCCGCGAACTGCACGGCGGTCGAAGGCGGACCGACACCCGGTCGTCTCGCGATCAAACCGCCCACGCTCTCGAAAGTCTTCCAGGGCACGGCGGTCGAATGGAGCAAACTCCTCAACAAAGCCAAACTCGTCGGTGCGGGCTGCAGCAAAACCGCCCACATCACGCGCGCCGTGCGCAAAGACGGTTCGGGCACGACGTCGCTGTTCAAGAAGTGGCTGGGCGTCGTCTACAAAAAAGAAGTCGAACCGGGTAAGACCTGGCAGCAGTTGGCCGAATCGGCCAACAACACGACCTGGCCGAACGAAGGCACCGACCCGGTGATCCGCGGCGAAGGTGGCGGCGGTCTGGCGAAAGCCGTTGCCGAAACACCGGGCTCGATCGGCTATGCCGGGCTTGCTGACGCGCGGGCGAACAAAAACTTCTCGCCCCCGCTTGGTGGTGCCGGCAAGACGACGTTCTGGGCCACGGTCGAAAACGCCGCCAAACCGACCCACACCTACGCTGACCCTTCGACCAACGGGGACGCCGAAGCAAAGGCCAACTCGAACTGCGAAGAAACGCTCTACGTCAACGGCAAAAAGAAATTCCCGCCGCCGTCGACGACGGAACTGTGGAACGAAGTCAGCGCAGCGAAGTACCAGAAAAACTACGGGATCTGCGGTTTCACCTACGACCTCAGCCTGACCAAATTCTCGGCGTTCACCGTCGCGAAAGGCTCGCAGGAAGAACCGACGGAAAAAGAGGCACGCACGGTGTTCGACTACTTCGGCTTCCTGCTCAACGCAGAAGCCGGTGGCGGTCAGGCCCAGATCAGCAACAACCAGGACTACCTGGGCCTGCCGACCTCGGCTGAAGCAAAAGCCAACGTGCTGAAAATCGCCCAGGAAGGCGCCGCGAAAATCAACTTCTAGGCCGTAGAGGCTCCGAAGGACACCGCAACTGACGGTGCCCGCAGAGCCCGAACATCCCAGAAGTTGTCGCACCGCCGGGCCGCTCGCTGGATCGAGCGGCCCGGCGGCCTTTCACGGGCTCGCCGCAGCGGCTTGCAAGCGCGGCGTGGCCGCGGGAATCGAGGCGCTCGGGGCGAAGCTCGCCGGGGGCTGGTTCAGCCGGACTGCGCGCCGCAGCGGGAAGGGCCCTGCCCGCAGCGACGGGAAGAGTCCGCCGGCTGCGGGACGGGCGAGTCGGATCGGCCCGCGCAGCCCGCGGATAGCCGCCTGGGAGCGGGCACGCGGCCACGCCGAGGGCGCCGGTCGCCCGGCGTCCAGGCCGAGCGAAAATTTCGCCGTAGGCTTGACTTTACGACCGACTTCGGTGCATGATGCACGCGTTGACACGCGATAACCAAATCTCGACAGTTGTTCGAGTGGGCGTGGCCATCATGTGGGGGAGAGCTGATGGCAAGCACGGAGGCCGGGAGCGCTAATGAGTGTTGAGACGGGGAAGAGATCGGACGGGGAGCTTCAGTGGCGCGCGCCGCTGGGGCTGACGGGAGCGCGGGTTGCGACGAGGCCCGGGCGGCTGGCGAGCAGACCGTTCGCCGACTCGCGGGGACCGACGGTCAGCCTGCGCCGCGACGCCCTCTTCCGCCGCGCCCTGCTCGGGGCCGACGTGGTCGCGATCCTCGGCGCGCTGGTGCTGACGGTTGCGCTGTCCAGTCGCAAAGTCCCGCTGCATCTGACCTGGGAGAGCCTTGTCGGCGTGCCGCTGCTGCTGATCGGCGCAAAGCTGCTCGGCCTCTACGACCGCGACGAGACCTTGCTGCGAAAGACCACGCTGGATGAGGCGCCGAAGCTCTTCCAGCTGGCTACGCTGAGCACGCTGGTGGCGCTGCTTGCCGGTCGCCTGGTCGTGGCCGGCACGCTGGACCGCAAAGAGGCGCTGTTCCTGTGGATCGCGCTGGCGGCGCTCTTGCTGCTCTGCCGTGCCGCGGCACGCGTGCTCGCGCTGTGGGTCGGCCCGACCGAGCGCTGCCTGTTCATCGGCGACGAGCGCTCAGGAGAAATGGTTGCCGCCAAGCTCTCGGGCCACGGCGGGATCAAGGCCAAGATCATCGCCCAGCTCGATCTCGGCCAGGTCGCGCCGTGGTCGACCGACGGCTTCTCGGCACCGCGGCTTAGGGAGATCCGCGACCTCGCGCAGACGCTCGACGTGCAGCGAGCGATCATCGCGCCGGGCTGGAGCGCGGAGGCGGACGCCGCGGAGACGGTCAACCTGGTGCGCACGCTGAAGGCCGTCGACATCCGCGTGAGCGTCCTGCCGCGGATGCTCGAGGTGGTCGGCTCGGCAGTCGAGTTCGACGACCTGCACGGTGTCACCTTGATGGGCGTGCGCCGCTTCGATCTCACGCGCTCCTCGGCCGCGCTCAAGCGCGCCTTCGACGTCCTCGGCGCCTCGCTCGGGCTGCTGGCGATCTCACCGCTGCTGATCGCCTTCGCGATCGCGATCAAGCTCGACGGCCGTGGCCCGATTTTGTTCCGACAGCTGCGCGTCGGGCGCCACGGGCGGCGCTTTCAGATGCTCAAGTTCCGCACGATGGTGCCGGAGGCCGACGCGATGAAGGAGCAGCTGCGCGACAAGAACGAGGCCCAGGACGGGCTGTTCAAGATCGCCGAGGACCCGCGCGTTACGAGGATGGGGCGCTTCCTGCGCCGCACGGCGCTCGATGAGCTGCCGCAGCTGTTGAACATCGTCAAAGGCGAGATGAGCCTGGTCGGGCCGCGCCCGCTCGTGATCGAGGAGGACGAGCGGATCGAGGGCTGGCATCGCCGGCGCCTTGAACTGATGCCGGGGATGACAGGCCCTTGGCAGATCCTCGGCCCGGCGCGCGTGCCGCTGAAGGAGATGGTCGCCCTCGACTATCTCTACGTGGCCAACTGGTCGCTGTGGACCGACGTGAAGATCCTGCTGCGCACGGTGCCGCACGTGCTCGGTCGGCGTGGGCTCTGAGCGCGCCGGCGCCGGCCCGCGCTGCTCGCTGCTCGCGCCGCTCGTTCCCGCTAGCGCCGCGGGCCGAGGCCGGCGGCGCGCCCGGCGTGCGAGAGGCCGTGGCGGCTGCCAAACCGAGACGAGGTGAAGGCACCGGCGCTCCGGCTCGCCGCGCCAACCCGCGTCGCGCACCCGACACCGCGCTCGACCAGGACGAAGCGGGCGGGTCTGACCTGCGCCGGGCGGCGATCGGGGCCGTCGGCGGCGCGCCCCGCGGTCAGGCCGATCGAGTCAGCGAGTGCAGCCGTGCGGCAAGCGCCGACGATCACGACGATGATGGTGAGCCACGGTATGGCGATGAGGAGGTAGAGCACGCGCCTAGTAGTTTCGGATCGGATACGTCTATTCCTCCGATCGGACGCGATCGCGACACGCTTGAGCGCCGGCGGCGGTCGTTCGGTCAGGCGTCCAAGAGCGCGTCGTGGCGGATCTCGGCGCGCGAGTCCCCGCCGGAGGCCTGTCCGCCCGCGTGCGATGCGAAGACGAGCTCTTCCAGGGCCGTTGAGATCTGCTCGCAGACGACCTCGGGCGCAAACAGCCTTTCGGCCTGCGAGCGTGCCGTGACGCCGAGCTCAGCGCCGGCGCTCTTGCGCGTCTCGAGCAACGCGACGATCGCGTCGGTCATGCCTTCGACGTCGCCGGGCGCGAGCTCGTGGGCGACCGAGGAGTCGACTCCCTCGATCGCGCCGACCTCGCTCGTCGCCACGACTGCGACGCCCGCGGCGAGCGCCTCTCCGACGGTGAGCCCGAAGGGCTCGTACTTGCTCGCCTGCAGCAGGATCTCGCTCGTGTACATCAGGCCCGGAACCTCGCTCGCCGGCACCGAGCCGAGATATTCGGTGTTCGCCGGCAGGTTCTCGAGCAGCTTCGTGTAGTCCGACCACAGGCTCGGGCCGCCGACGATCCGCACGCGAACGTCGATCTCGCGCTCGTGCAGGTGCTTGGCGACGGCGAGCACGTCCTCGATGCCCTTGCGCGCGGAGATCCGCCCGAGAACGAGCACCGACGGCGGATCTACGGCCTGGCGGTCGGCGAGCGAGAAGCGGTCGATCCGAACGGGGTTGGGGACGACGCGCGTCGACTCTGCCGGGAACCTGTAGTCGTGCACGAGGTGATCGCGGAAGACGCTGCTGATGCACACCAGCAGGCTCGCCCGTTTGATCGTGCGTCGCTGGACCAGCGCGCGCACGACCATCAAAGCGGCCACGCTCGCGAGCACGTAGGCGCGCTGACAGCGAAGGGCCAGCCGACGCTCGGCGATCAGCCACCGCAGCTCGCCGGCGATGTGCGTCTCGGGGTGGATCACGAGCGGAATCGAGCGCCCGAGCGAGGCCGGCACGCCGGGTGTCTCGATGCTCGAGAACTGGTAGATCAGGTCGTACGGCCGTTCGCGGTGCCGGCGGGCGATCGCGCGTCGCAGGCGCAGCGATGCCACCCCGCGAGCGATCATCCCGCTGACGAAGGCAGCGACCTTGCCGCGGCTGTACCACTTGTTCCACTGCCAGCGGCTCGTGCCCCAGATCACGGTGACGTTCTCGCCGAACGCCAGGTTGCCCTCGCCGAAGGTGACCTGCTCGTCGCCGGCGATCTGCACGTGGCCCTGACCCTCCGCCGCCGGCAGGAAGCAGTCGATCACATGCCCGCGGCGAGCGAGGCCTCCAAGCAGGTCCGCGGCGACGCCGCGGACGCCCGAGTACCCACCCGGAGCCGGCCCGAGCCACGCTATCCGCAGGGGTCTCGCCGGCATTTGGCGGAGGCTATCGGATCGGCTGAGCGCCCCATCCAGGCCCGATCGAAGCGACAGTCGTCTGCTAGGCTCGGCGCGCGATGCTGCGGTCCTCGACGTCTGAGCCATCGGCAGCGTCGCAGCGAGCTCCGTTGTCCTCATCGCCGCAGGCCGATCTCCCTGAAGCGCGGCCGCAGGTGATCTACGTGATGGGCGCCGGTCGCAGTGGAAGCACGACGCTCGGCATCACGCTGGGGAACTGCAGCGGCGTCTTCTACGCAGGCGAGCTCGACAACTGGCTGGTGCGCTCGGGCGTCCCGCAGGTCGAAGAAGCCGAGCGATCGGCGTTCTGGCGACGGGTGCAGGGCGAGCTCGCGGACCCCGACGGAGCAGCGGAGCTGTTCGGCAACGAGGCCCAGCGCTCGATCGAGCGCTCGATCGCGATGTTCCGCATTCGCAGGTGGCCCACACGCCGCCGCTTGAGCCGTCGCTACCGCGCGGTCGCGGGGGACCTGTTCGGCGCGTTGACGCGAGCTGCGGAGGTGCCGTGCATCGCCGACACCTCGCACTATCCGCTGCGCGCGCACGAGCTGCAGCGGGTCGATGGAATCGATCTGTACCTCGTGTTCCTCGTGCGCGATCCGCAGGGCGTCGTCGCGTCGTTCAACCGGCGCGACGTGCACGAGTACACCAAGTCGACGCTGCACACGAACGTCTACCTCTGGCTGACGCATCTGCTGTCCTTGGTCGTCTTCCTGCGTCATTCGCGCAAGCGGCGCCTGTTCGTGCGCTACGAGGACTTCGTCGCCGATCCGGCGGCCGTCGTGAGCCGGATCCTCGAGTGCGCCGGCCGGAGCGACTCGGCGCTCCCGGATTTCTCGGCGCTCGAGATCGGCTTCCCGCTGCAGGGCAACCGGGTGACGAGAACTCGCGCGCTGTCGCTCAAAGGCACGATCGATCCGCTGCCTCGACGCTCACGCGTGACCGCCGTGATGCAGGGCCCCGTGATGGCCGTGCTCTCGCGCCTGCGCCCGGCGGCGAGCGTGTCTCGTGCGTCGGCGAGCGCTTCCGCTCAGCGCGGGCAGCGTTAGCGTCTGCGCACCGTTCTGTCGTCGAGTGCCTCGGCCACCTGCGCGGAGATCTGGCGCTTGAAAGCGGCGACCGAAAAGCGCTCGGCGTTCAGCGCCGTGCGCGCCGGGTCGAAGTCCAGGCGGTCGATCCTCGCGATCGCCTGCGCGAACGCTTCGACGTCGTCGGGCCTCACCAGCAGCCCGGTCTCTCCGTCTAGCACGGTCTCGAGCGCGCCGCCGGCGGCGGCGGCGATCACGGGCCGTCCCGCCGCCTGCGCCTCGACTGCCGTGATCCCGAACTCCTCGACGCTCGGAACGAGCACCGCGCGCGCCTGCGCGAACAGCTCGGCGAGTGCCTGGTCGCCGACCCTTCCGAGGAACTCGGCCTCGGGGAACGCCTCGCCGAGCGCCGCGAGCTCGGGCCCGGAGCCGACGACGCGGATCGGCGCGTGCGCGCGGCGTGCCGCCTCGAGCGCGACGTCGACGCGCTTGTGGCGCACGAGCTCGCTGACGAGCAGCAGGGAGTCGCCGGGCGTGCCCGGCGCGAAGCGGTGGGTCTCGACGGGCGGGTGAACGACCGCCGCGTCGCGGCCGTAGAAGCGCTTGATGCGCTCGCGGCTGAGCTCCGAGATCGCGATGTAGCGGTCGACTCGACGGCTCGCGGCGAGGTCCCACCCGCGCGTGCGACGCAGCACCGAACGGAGCAGCGGCCGCAATGGCGCGCCGGTCTCGGCGAGGGCGCGATCCTGCTCGTACCACGCGTAGCGAAAGGGCGTGTAGCAGTAACAGACGTGGACGGCGCCCTCGGGCGCGCGCACTCCGTGAGCGAACGCGCTGCTGCTGCTGAGCACGATCTCCGACGGCGGAAGCCGCAAGCGCCCGATCGCCCACGGGTAGAGCGCCAGCAGGTTCCTGAAGCCGGACTGCCTGACGCCGAGACGCTGCAGCGGCGAGGTCGTGATCGCGTGTCCGGCGAAGCGCCGATCGGTGCCCTGCTCGTCGTACAGCAGCGTGAAGACCGGCGCCTGCGGGTAGAGCTCCGCCATCGCGGCGAAGGTCCGCTCGGCGCCGCGCATCACGAGCAGGTAGTCGTGAACGAGCGTGACGCGCTCACTGGGATCGTGGATCGTGGGGTCGTTCACGGCGGCCGCGTCAGAGGCTATAGCGAGGGCGCTCTTCTATTGTCCGCGAGATGCGCATCCTGGTCACTGTGCCGTGGGCACAGCGCCTCGGCGGCGCAGAGACGATGCTGCAGACGGTGCTCGCCGGGGCGCGGGAGCGGGGCCAGGATCTGGAGTTCGTGTTCTTCGAGCCCGGGCCCTGGGCGCAGGAGCTGGCCGGAGACGGTTTCCACGTTGAGGTGATCCGCACGGGTCGCCTGCGTGAAGCCCACAGATGGGCTCTCTCGGTCGTGCGCCTGGCGAGGGTCCTTCGCCGGCGCAATCCCGACCTGATACTCAACTGGGCGGCGAAGACCCAGCTCTACGGCTCGCCCGCGGCCGTGCTCGCCGGGATGCGCGGGCGCGTCGTGTGGTGGCAGCAGATGATCCCGACGGGGGGCTGGGTGGACCGCTGCGCGACGATGCTTCCAGCGGTTGCGATCGCCTGTTACTCGCAGGCCGCGGCCGATGCCCAGGCCAGGCTGGCGCCGGGCCGGCGGACGCTCGTGATCCCCGCCGGGGCGCCGCCGCCCGGGGCCGGCTCGGCGACGGTGGCGCTCGATCTGCCGTCCGATCGCCCGATCGTCGGTCTGGTCGGACGCCTTCAGCGCTGGAAGGGACAGGACCGGCTGCTTCGAGCCCAGGCGGTGCTGCGCGAGCGCGGATACGAGGTCCACGTGCTGATCGTCGGCGGCGATGCCTACGGTCTCGAACCCGGATACGCGGAGTCGCTGCCGCGACTGGTGGAGCAGCTGGGCCTGGCCGGTGCCGTGACGATGACCGGCCAGGTGCCCGACGCAGGGCCTTACATCGAGCGGATGGACATCCTCGTGAACGCTTCGGACCCCGAGCCGTTCGGCATCGTGCTGCTGGAGGGGATGGCGAGGGGCGCGGCAGTGGTCGCCGTCGATTCGGGTGGGCCGGCGGAGTTCATCCTCGACGGAGAGACCGGGGTGCTCGCCGGCTCGGGCGAGCCGGGCGCCCTTGCCGATGCGATAGAACCTCTGCTGCTCTCCTCCGAGCGCCGGCAGGCGATCGCCCGAGCGGGCCGTGAGAGCTACCTGCGGGACTTCACCGACGAGGCGATGCGCAAGCGATTCTTCGACGAGATGCAGCGGGTACTGTGAGCCTGACGGCTCCCGTCGACGTGACGATCGTGGCGCACGACATCGGCCCGGTCCGGGGGATGGAGCGTCAGCTGACAGACCTCGTCATGGGCTTGCGCCGGCATGGGCACAACGTGACCGTGATCGCTCGAACGTGCGAGCTGCCCGACGACGCCGGGGTCAGCTTTCACCGTGTGCCCGGTCCGGGGCGCCCATTCCTGTTCGCCTATCCGTGGTTCATGGTGGTCGGCTCGCTGGCTGTGCGGAGGTGGCGCCGCGGGCTCGTGCAGGCGACCGGTGCGATCGTGCTGAACAAGGTGGACATCGTCGCGGTTCACTACGTCCAGCAGGTGGGGACCGCCACACCGAGCCGTCAGACGGTCCTCTACCGCATCCACATGATGCTCGCCGGCGTGCTCAGGCGTCTCGGCGAGCGGCTCTGCTTCGGCCTGTCGCACTCGTCCACGTTCGTGTGCGTCTCGGAGGGGGTGGCGCAGGAGATGCGCGACTGCTTCCCGCGCCTGGCCGACCGTGTGATGACGATTCACAACGGCATCGACACCGAGGCGTTCACCCCGGGCGCACGCGAGCGCGAGGCACGCGCGTGGCGCGCGCAACTGGGGATCGCCGAGGACCGGTTGGTCGCGGCCTTCGTGGGAAGCGAGTGGGGACGCAAGGGCCTCGAGCCGGTGATCCGCGGCCTTGCGCTCACCCGGGACTGGCATCTCGTGGTCGCCGGAGGCGGAGACCGGCCGCACTACGAAGCGCTCGCCGAATCACTGGGCGTCGGGGAGAGGATTCGCTGGTTGGACGTCGTCCACGACGTCCCGCTCGTGTACGCGCTCGCCGATGCCTTCGTGATGGCCTCGAGCTATGAGACGTTCTCGCTCGTCACGTTCGAGGCGGCGGCGAGCGGCCTGCCGGTCCTCGCGACCGCCGTCAACGGCGTCCGCGAGCTGATTCAGGACGGGGAGAACGGCTTTCTGATCACCGCCGAGCCGCAGGTGATCGCCGAGCGGCTCACCCGGCTGGGGGGCGATCCAGATTTGCGCTCGCGCATGGGGCGGGCCGCACGCGAGGCGTCGCTGGCGTTCGGTCGCGAGCGGATGATCGCCGAGCATCGATCGCTGTACGCGCAGCTGGCGGCCGGCGCGGAGGCTGAAGGCACCTCACGCTAACCGGGAGCCGCACGCGACTGCGTGGCATGCACGAGCATGCGCTCCAAGGGGTCCGTCGCAGCCGGCACCGTGAAGAGCCTTTGCACCGACGCCCGGCCTGCCTCGGCCAGGCGCCTGCCGAGCTCGGGTGTCTCGCGAAGCTCGGTCAGCCGGGCGAGCAGCGCGTCGACGTCGTGCTCGGGGAACGTCAGCCCGCCGCCCGTCAGCTCGATCAGCCAGGGGATCTCGCCGGAGTCCGAGCCGACGACCGGGACGCGGCACCAGAGCGCCTCGATCACGACGCGGCCGAACTGCTCCTTCCAGGTCGGCGTCGTGTGCGACGGCAGGACGACCACGTCGAGCTGCGCATAGCCGCCGGCCATCTGGTCGTGGCTCAAGCCCGTGAGCACGCGCACCTGCGAGCCGGGGATCGGCTGCCCCTCCAACTGCCCGCGCAGCTCGCCGTCGCCGATCAGGACCAGCTCCACCGGTGCGGCGAGGCGGCGCACGGCCGCCAGCAGATCCATCAGCCCCTTCTCCGCCACCAGCCGGCCGGCGTAGCCAACCGTGAAGGGACGCGGCGGGTGTGTCGGCACCTCCTCCCAACCGGGAACGGCGGGCGGGGCGAGCTCGACCTCCCCCTTCGCGCCCCAAGCGCGCGCCAGCCTGCCGGCTGTCTCGCTGCGAGCGGCGACGAACGCGCAGTCGCGCAGGACGCGTTTGCGCAGCCAGCGCACGGGAGCGGGCAGACTCCTGTCGATGTTCTCGTAGCACTGCACGCCGAACGGGATCCCCAGCCGGCTGAACGCGAATCCCCACTGCGCCGCAGCCAGCGCGTAGGGCTCCGCCTCGATGAACGCGACGTCGGGGCGCAGGCGAGCGCACAGCGCGCGGCAGCGGGTGAGATAGACGTGGCGCTGGGGGCGTCCCGCGAAGGCGATGCGCGTCGGGCGCAGGGTGTCCTCCATGCCCTCGAGCGCCTGCGGGGCGATGGCCGAATCGGCGTACTCGTGACGCCATCGCTCGGGCAGCACGATCGTGACTTCCCAGCCCCTGCGCGACAGCTCGCGGTAGACCTCCTGGTTGACATTTACGACCGCGGGATGGCTGACGACCAGCAGGCGCCGTCGCGACTGCGAGCCGGAGGTCTCGCCGGGCGGCGGCGAGCGATGCTCGGAGGGCTCGGCGCTCGGGGCGTAGCTGCTCGGCGGATGCACTGCGTTGCCCTAAGTCGGGCGCTGCCAAATCACGCCTGCGACGCGGGCGCGCGAGGCGTCATGATGCCGATCGGCCGTCGGTCTCCGCACGCGGGCATCGTTGCACGAATCGGTGCCGCTCGTCGGTTGCGACCCGGTATCTTTAGCGTCAACTTATTGCCCAGCTTAGGCTGATGGGCTGCGCCGGCTATGGCCGGCTTGGACGGATCCTACACGCGATGAACGAGACCACCGACGCTCCTTCCATCCTCGCTCCGCTGTGGAAGCGCAAGTGGCTGATTCTCCTCGTCGGGCTTCTCGTCGCCGCTGGAACCTACGTGTATTACAAACGTCAAGTGCACGTATATCAGGGGACCACGCAGCTGTTCCTCGGCAGTGGCGCTGAAGAACAGGCGCAGCTGAACGGGGGCGGGACGTCGAGGAAGAAAAGCCTCGCTCTGAATCCGACCAATCAAGCCGCCCTGATCAACTCGAACGGGATCAAGGAAGCCGTTCATCGACGCCTGCGTGCGATGCACGGAAACCCCACCGCCCGCCTGGCGCTGCACGGCAAAGCGCACGCGAGCGCCAAGGAAAAGAACGACTTCATCACGATCACCGCCGAAGCGCGAACCAACAAGGCGGTGGCGCTGCTCGCGAACATAACCGCGCAGACGTACATCAGCCGCCAGGCATCGAGCTACCGGCGTGCGGTCGCGGGGACGATCGCGCTCACGCGGCGGCAGTTGCGGCGTATCGAATCACTGCAGGAAGCTCCGGCCAACACGACGCCGAGCACGAAAGCCGGCACGACGACAGGCACGACAGGCACGACAGGCACGACGACCGGCACAACAGGCACGACTACCGGTACGACGACGGGGAAAAGCACCACCACGACGACCCCGGCCAAAAGCCCGGCCAGGGTCTCGCCCAGCACGGCTGTGACGCTCCAGGAAGCGAGCCTCGCCGCGAAGATCAACCAGCTCGAATCCCAGCTCTACGTCACGAACGTCAAGCAACTCGAACCGGCCAAGGCGGCCCGCGCTCAGCTGCTCAAGCCGAAGCCGAGGAAGAACGCGATCTTCGGGTTCGCGATCGGGCTCGTGCTCGCGTCGATCGTCGCCTACGTGCTCAGCCGCTTCGACCGGCGATTGCGTTCGCTCGCCGAGATGGAAGCCGTCTTCAAAGCGCCGATCCTGAGCGCGCTGCCCGCGGTCAGGCGTCCGCTTGTCAGCAGCGGCGGTCAGTCGGTGCCCGCCAACGCCCTGCGCGAGCCGATCCGCCGGCTTCACATGGGTCTCAAGCTGGGGGCCGCGAACATCGCGGGCGGCGGTCCGGGCATGCGGCCGCGCTCGATCCTGTTCGTGAGCGCGGACCCCGGCGACGGCAAGTCGACGATCGTCGCGAACCTCTCGCTCGTGCAGCGCGACTCCGGTGAAGGGGTGGCCGTGATCGAGGCCGACTTTCGCCGTCCCGTGCAGGCGCGGCTGCTTGGCCTGCAGTCCGCGCACGGGCTCGCCGACGTGCTCGAGGGGCGGCTTCCGCTCCAGGCGGCGCTGCAGCACGTCGGGCCGCCGCTCCCGCCCCCCGGCGTCGAGCCGACCCCTGCGGGGTCCGTGGGCCTCGCCACGCTGGTCGAGTCGCCCAACCGCGGATCGCTGTCCGTGCTGCTCGGCGACACCACCGTCGCCAACCCCCCTGCGCTGCTCTCCCGCCCGGAGATGGGCGAGCTCGTGCGCTCGATGGCCGATGACTTCGACTCCGTGCTCGTCGACGCACCGGTGCCGCTGCAGGTGAGCGACGTGCTGCCGCTGCTGCGAATGGTCGACGGGATCGTGATCGTCGCGCGCGTCGGGCATACGACCGAGGCCTCAGCCCACCGGCTGGTGGAGTTGCTCGCGCGGACGTCCAGCGCGCCGGTGCTCGGAGTGGCGGCGAACGCCGTCCCGGCTTCGGAGATCGAGAAGTACGGCTTCTCGCCGGCGTCCCAGCGGCAGCGCTGGCTGCGCACGCTCACCGGTCGATGAGCAGCCCATCGTGGCCGCTGGCCAGCCACATCGGGGGGTCGCACCCGGTCGTCGTCAACCGGCGCATTCGCGACCTCCTGGTCGTCTCGGCGGGCGCGCTGATCGCCGCCGCCGCCGCGTTCACGATCGCCGTCGGGAATCCCGAGCCCGACGTACTCGTGATCTTCGGGATCACGATTGGCGTGGTCGCGGTGTTCGCCTTGATGCTGAGTCCGCGCTACGAGCTGACGCTGGCGCTGCTCGTGATCTACCTCGGCGTGCTCGACGGGCCGATCAAGCAGGAGGCCGCGAGCAAAGCGGCCTCGGGGATTCGCAACATCTTGATCATCGCGATCGCGCTCGGCATGTTGATGCGGGTGGTCGCGCGCAAGGAACGCCTGCGTCTGCCGCCGCTCGCAGGCTGGGTGCTGTCGTTCGTCGCGGTCGTGCTGATCGAGGCGCTGAACCCCAACACGCACGGCTTCCTGAAGGCGCTCGGCGGCTACCGCCAGCAGCTCGAGTGGGTTCCGATGTTCTTCTTCGGCTATCTGATCTTCCGCCGCAAGGATCGATTTCGCCAGCTGTTCTTGATCCTCGGCGTGATCGCCCTGGCCAACGGAGTCGTGGGGACCGTCCAGTCGCGCATGAGCCCGCAGCAGCTCGCCAAGTGGGGGCCCGGCTACAGCGGGCTCGTCAAGGGTGGACACGGCGGTCTCAGCGGGCGCACCTACGCCAGTGAAGGTGTGGCTCGCGTACGCCCGCCGGCACTCGGCTCCGACGCCGGGTTCGGAGGAGGCGTCGGCGTGGTCGCGCTGCCGGGCCTGCTCGCGCTGCTCGCCGTCGGGCGCCAGCGCCGACGATGGCCGGTTCTGCTCTGCGCTCTGGGAGCCGTGCTCGGGATCGCGACGTCCGCCTCGCGAACGTCGGTCGTCGTCGCCGTCGTCACCCTGCTGGTGTTCGCCGGGCTCTCGGTCGTCGCCGGACTGCGGGTGAGCCGCCCGCTCGCGAGCCTGCTGGTGATCGTGGTGATGGCGCTAGCGGCCGGCTCGGTGCTGATCGCCGCCGACGGAAAGGGGATCTTCGCCCGCCAGGAAACGCTCACGACGCTGCAGCGCGCCCAGGAAACGGGCGGCGAAGGCAAGGAAAAAAGCCTCAGCCAGATTCCCAGCTATCTCGCCCATGCTCCCTTCGGGTTCGGACTGGGGACCGCCGGCTCGGTCTCCGGGTTCGGCGGAAAACAGAAGATCGTGGTCGAAGAAGAACGGGTTGCCGGAGGATCGGCTTACAGTCTGCTCATGAAGGAACTGGGAGTGCTCGGGCTCGTCCTCTGGATCGGGCTGTCGCTGAACGTGATCCTGATCGGCGTGCGCCGGTTGAGGCTCGTCCGCGATCGCGAGCTGCGCACCTATCTCGTCGCCATGCTGACCGCCTTCGTCGCGCTCACGGTGGAGGGATTCTCCGGCCCGACGCTCGCCGTCACGGTCGGCGCCTACCTGTGGCTGGTGCCGGGAGTGATCGCCTACTGGCTCGTCGGCGCAGGGCGCACGGATGCGGCGAGCAGCCCCGCGGTAGCGTCGTGATCTCACTTCGCCGATCGCGCGGCACAGAGCGCTCCACGCAATGGTCGCGACTGAGCGCGCTGCTCGGCGAGCGCCGTCGTACCGTCGTCGCGCTGGGCGTCACGTCCGTGCTGTCGGGGTTCGCCGAAGCGGCGACGATCGCGCTGATCGCGGAGCTGACGACGACGCTCGTCAAGAACAAGAAGCACGTCAACCTCGACGCCGGCTTCGCTCACGTGCACGTCGGCGTGTGGACGCTCGTCGGCGTGGCGCTTGCGCTGACGCTGGTGCGGCTGGCGATGCAGATCCCGATCTCGATCCTGCCTGCGCGGATCGCCGCGGACGTGCAGGCCCAGCAGCGCTCAAAAGTCTTCAATGCCTTCACCCGCGCCTCGTGGGAGATCCAGTCGCGCGATCGCGAGGGGCAGTTGCAGGACACGATGACCACTCAGGTGATGCAGGCGACGGGCGGCGCGCTGCAGGCGACCAGCCTGATCACGACGTCCTTCAACTTCTTCGCGCTGCTGGCGTTCGCGTTTGCGATCTACCCGGCGGCGGCGGCGGCGGTGCTCGGCGCGGGCGCTCTGCTGTTCGTCGTGCTGCGGCCCCTGCGGCAACTGGGCGTACGGCGCGCACGCTCGCTGTCGGGGTCGCTGTCGAATTACGCGAGCGGCGTCAGCGAGGCGGTCCGCCTGGCGGAGGAGACGCAGGTCTTCGGTGTCGACGCGGCACAGCGCACGCGCGTCGGCGCGCTCGTCGAGGAGGCGCGCTCGCACTTCTTCAGCACGCAGCTGCTCAACAAACTGATCCCCAACCTGTTCCAGAGCCTGATCCTGATCGCGCTGGTCGTCGGGCTCGGCATCGTCTCGGCGGCGGGCAACGTGCACACGACCGCGCTGACCACGATCATCTTGCTGCTGCTGCGCTCCGCGCGAAGCGGGCAGCAGGGGCTCAGCAACTTCCAGAGCCTGTCGCAATCGCTGCCGTTCATCGAGCGCGTGCAGGAAGCCGAGGAGCGCTACCTGCAGAGCATCCCGCCGCCGGGGAGCCTGCCCCTGGGAGCGGTGCAAAGCTTGGGCTTCCAGGGCGTCAGCTACGCCTACCGGCCCAAGCAGCCGGTGCTCTCGGAGATCAGCTTCGAGGTGGACCGCGGGGAGGTCGTCGGCATCATCGGGCCGACCGGAGCCGGCAAGTCGACGCTCGTGCAGATCCTGCTGCAGCTGCGCCAGCCGCAGCAGGGCTTCTACCTGGTCAACGGCACCCCCGCCGATCAGTTCGTGCGCGCGGACTGGCAGCGCCTGGTCGCCTACGTGCCCCAGGAACCGCGCCTGCTGCACGCCTCGGTCGCCGACAACATCCGCTACTTCCGCGAGCTCGACGACGGTGCCGTCGAACACGCCGCGCAGCTCGCCCACATCCACAACGACATCACCCACTGGGCCAACGGCTATGACACGCTCGTCGGGCCGCGCGCAGACGCGGTCTCGGGCGGCCAGCAGCAGCGGCTGTGCCTCGCCCGCGCGCTTGCCGCGCGACCGGAGGTGCTCGTGCTGGACGAGCCGACGAGCGCCCTCGATCCCCACTCCGAGTCGCTGATCCAGCAGTCGCTGATGGATCTCAAGCAGGAGCTGACCCTGTTCATCATCGCGCACCGCATGTCGACGCTCGACGTGTGCGACCGGGTGATGGTGATCATCGACGGCAAGCTGGTGGCCTTCGACACGATCGACCTGCTGCAGCGCAACAACTCCTACTACCGGTCGGCCTCGGCGCTTGCGGGAGGAGCGGCAGGCCGAGCGCTGCCGTGACCGAGAACGCCGGCTTTGCCGCCGGCGGCACAGGCGTCGCGGCGGGCGAGGCGCACATGCGCTCGGCTGCGGGCGCAGCCTCGCAGCGAGTCCCCGACTTCTTCATCGTCGGGCATCCGAAGTGCGGTACGACGGCGCTCTACGAGACGCTGCGGCGCCGGCCCGACGTGTTCATGCCCGACTGCAAGGAGCCCTGGTTCTTCGCCACGGAGCTGCACGATCGCACCCCGCCGCGGCCCGAAGGCACCCCGCGCACGCTCGAGCAGTACCTGTCGCTGTTCCAGGCGGCCGGCGCCGATCAGCAGGCGGGCGAGGCGAGCCCGATGTACCTGTGGAGCCGCACGGCCGCCGCGCGGATCGCCGAGGCGGTGCCGGATGCGCGCATCGTGGCGATCCTGCGCGAGCCGGCAAGCTTCCTGCACTCGCTGCACCTTCAGTTCCTGCAGAACTACATCGAGACCGAGAGCGACTTCGCCGCGGCGCTCGCGCTCGAGCCGGCGCGGCGCAGAGGCGAGCGCATCCCCCGTCACACCTACTGGCCGCAGGCGCTGCTGTACTCGGACTTCGTGCGCTACGTCGAGCAGCTGCGGCGCTATCGCGCGGTGTTCCCGCCCGAGCGGGTCCTCGTCTTGATCTACGACGACTTCAGGCGCGACAACGAGGCGACGGTGCTTCGGGTGCTCCGCTTCCTCGAGCTGAACGACGAGCTGCCGATCCACACCAGCGAGGCCAACCCGACCGTCCGCCTGCGCTCGCAGCGGATGCACGAGCTCGTGCACGCGGTCGGGGTCGGGCGAGGCCCCGCCTCGCAGATCGCGAAGGCCGGGCTGAAGGCGGTGACCCCGGCGCGCCTGCGGCGCAAGCTCCTGTACGCGACGCAGCGCCGCATGCTGTTCGCCGAGCCACAGCCGCCTGACCCGGAGCTGATGATGCAACTGCGCATCCGCTTCAAGGACGAGGTCGGCGCGCTGAGCGAGTACCTCGGGCGCGACCTCGTCCGTCTGTGGGGATACGACCGGATCGGCTGACGACGCGCGGTGCCGGGAAGATCCCTCCACATAGCCTGGATCGGCTTCGCCCCGGCGGAAGAAGTCGGCGGCGTTCCCGGCATCGCCACCGACCTGCTGCACGGGCTGCCGCAGCTCGGGCACCGGATCGACTGCTACTTCCCCGCACGCGGCCACGATCTTCCGGCGCGGATCAAAGACGTGCCCAACCTCACGTTCGTGTGGGGCACGAGCGCGTGGCAGTGGAACCGCTGGTACAGCCGCACGCGCGCGACGGCCTTCCTCAGCTCGTTGATCGCGCGCAGCGTCGCCTCGCTGCGCCTGCGCCGCGAGCTCGCGCGACGACATCAGGAGGAGCCCTACGACGTCTTCTACCAGTTCTCGAACGTGGAAAACCTCGCCGTTCCGCGGCGTCTGAAGCGCACCGTGCCGCGCGTGGCGCACCCCGGCCAGAGCAGCGCCGACGCGCTGCGCTTCCTCGTCAAGGAGCGGCGGCTGAGCTTCCAGAGCAGGTCGATGCTCGCGTTCGCCCTGGCCGCGACGATGCTGTGGCTGCGGATGCGCGTGCAGCGCAGGAACGTGCGCGGCGCGCAGCTCGTCGTGTGCATCAGCGAGGTCTTCCGCGAGCACCTGATCCGCGACTACGGCCTGGCGCCCGCCGCCGGCGTCGTCGTCCCGAACCCGGTGCGGCTCGACCGCTTCGAGCCGAGCACCCGGCCGCTCGGCGATCCGCCGAGGATCCTCGTGCTCGGCCGGATCGCGACCGGAAAGGGCATCGAGGACGTGGTCGCGCTGGCGCGGCTGCTGCACGAGCGTGAGCTCCGCGTCCGCATTCGCATCGTGGGGGGGACGAGCGTGTGGTCGAACTACACGAAGCTGCTCGAGGACCTGCCCGCCAACGCCGAATATGCCGGCTGGGTGCCCGCCTCCGAGGTCCCGCTCGAGCTCGCATCCAGCGATCTGCTCCTGCAGGCCAGCAAGTACGAGGCATTCGCGCTGACCGTCGCCGAGGCGCTGGCTGCCGGCGTGCCGGTCGTGGCGACCAGCGAGGTCGGCGCGATCGAGCGTGTCGAGCGCTCGGTCGCCGCCGAGGTGCGCCCGGGCGACGTCGAGGGCATGGCCGCGGCGATCGTGGCGATGCTCGAGCGGTTGCGGACCGAGCCGGCCGAGACGAGATCGCGGGCGCGCGCGGAGGCGGAGCGCCTGTTCGCCCCGTCCGTCGTGTGCGCCCAGGTCTCGCAGGCGCTTCAGCGGCTCACGGACCGCGCCTAGCCACTGCTGTCTGCGAGGATTGACAGCGCATGCACGAGCCGCCAGAGCCAGCCTCGGAGCACGCGCGCGCCCGCTCCGAGGCGGCGATCGAAGGGCACAGGCCGAAGCTGGTCTACGTGATGGGCGCCGGGCACAGCGGCAGCACGATCCTCGGCATCACGCTCGGCAACTGCGAGAACATCTTCTTCGCCGGGGAGATCGCGCGCTGGTTTCGCTGGGCCGGCAAACCGCCGCGGCGCGGCTCTGAGCGAGAGCAGTTCTGGACCGCGATCCGCGCCGAGGTGCCGATCGGGCTGTCGGGCCCGGAGGCACGCAGCATCGATCAGTCCTCGCGCGCCTTCGCGATCGCCGGGCGACGCGATCGGCGCCGGCTGGCCGAGCGCTACCGCGCCGTCACCGAGGCGCTCTGCCGGGCGATCGAGGGAGCGACCGGCGCGACGCACATCGTCGACACCTCTCACTTCCCGCGGCGGGCTCGCCAGCTGCAGATGCTGCCCGGCATCGAGCTGTACCTGCTGTTCCTCGTGCGCGACCCGCGCAGCGTGGTCGCCTCCTACAAGGGCGATGAAGTGGCGACCTGGCCGCGGCGTGTGACAGCGACGACCAATGCATACCTGTGGCTGACTCACCTGCTGTCGCTTGCGGTCTTCCTGCGCCACCCGCGCGAGAAGCGGCTGTTCGTGCGCCACGAGGACTTCGTGCAGGACCCCGAGGGGGTTCTGGGTGAGATCCTCGCGTGCATCGGCTCGGCGGCGGCGATCCCCGACCTGACGGCCCTGCAGACGGGGGTCGCCTTTCAGGGCAACCGCCTGATCCGCTCGGATGTGATCGCCCTGCACAGCCGCCCGGCGCAGCCGCCTCGTGGTTCGCGCGTGACGGCCCTGCTGCAGCTTCCGTGGCGCGCCGTCTTCGCGGCGTTGCGGCCGGCGGCCAGGGCATCGACGGTCCCGGACGCCGAGCGCGAGGTCGTCTCGCGCGTGTGAGCGCTCCCGATGGCGAGCTCGCCGGCGCTGTGGGCGGGCGGGGGCTTGACATTTGCGAGGATTCGATCGAGATGACCAACGCCTCACCATCACCGCCCGCGGCCGCGCCGCAGCAGCTCGACGCCCCGGCCCCCGCCGCCGTTCGCCCGAAGCTCGTCTACGTGCTGGGCACGGGACGCAGCGGAAGCACGATCCTCGGCATCGCGCTGGGCAACTGCGAGGGCATCTTCTACGCCGGCGAGCTTCATCTGTGGCTCGGCAGGGCGGGAAGGCCGCCGCTCAAGGGCGCTGAGCGGGAGCGGTTCTGGGACGCCGTGCGCGAACAGGTCGAGCCCGGCATGACGGCTGCCGAGGTGCGCTCGCTGGAGCAGTCGACGGCCGTCTTCGGCATCCGTGGGCGGCGCGCGCGTCGCCGGCTGCGCAAGCGCTATCGCGAGATCGCCGCAGAGCTGTGCCAGGCGGTCGCGCGCACCGCCGGCGCGACGCATGTCGTCGACACCTCGCACTTCCCGCGGCGGGCTCGTCAGCTGCAGGCGCTCGACTCGATCGACCTGTACGTGATCCTGCTCGTCCGCGACCCGCGGGCCGTGGTCGCGTCCTACAGCCGCGACGATCGCGACTTCCCGCGGTTCAACACGCTCACCACGAACTTGTACATGTGGCTCACCCACCTGCTGTCGCTGTCCGTGTTCCTGCGCCACCCCCGCGATCGGCGCCTGCTCTTGAACTACGAGAGCTTCATCGAAGCGCCCGAGCGCGTGCTCGGCGAGATCTTCGCGATGACCGGCGCGCGGGCGCAGGTTCCCGATCTCGACGCGCTGCAGACCGGCGTCGCGTTCCAGGGCAACCCGCTGCTGAGGTCAGACGTCGTCGCGCTCGAGCGCGATCTGCGAAAACCGCGCTCCTCGCGCCTGACCAGCGTGCTGCAACTCCCCTGGCTCGCCGTCTGCTCGCTGCTGAGGCCGGCCGCCGCAAGCGCCGGCACGGAACCTCGCGCGAGCCGCGACGAGCGGACAGCCGAGCCTCGGTGAGGGCGCCCGACTTCTTCATCGTGGGCCAGTACAAGAGCGGCACGACGGCTCTGTACGAGATGCTGCGCGCGCATCCGCAGGTGTTCATGCCCGATCTCAAGGAGATCTGGTTTCACTCGCCCGAGCTGCGCACGCGTGCGATCGGGCGCGCCTCCAACCGGCGCCCGGAGACGCTCGAGCAGTACCTCTCGCTGTTCGCCGCCGCCACGCCGCAGCAGCGGATCGGCGAGGCGACCCCCTCCTACCTGATCTCGCACGAGGCCGCGCGCAGCATCGCCGAGCTGCGGCCCGACGCGCGCATCATCGCGATCCTGCGCGATCCGGCGACCTTCCTGCAGTCGTTTCACCTGCAGGCCGTGCAGAACCGGATCGAGACGGAGAAGGACCTGCGCAAGGCGCTCGCGCTCGAGCCGGCACGGCGCGAAGGCAAGTCGATCCCGCCGCACGCCGCCCGTCCGCTGGAACTCCTGTACTCCGACCACGTGCGCTACGTCGAGCAGCTGCGCCGCTATGACGCCGTCTTCCCGCGGGAGCAGATGCTCGTGCTGATCTACGAGGACTTCCGGCGCGACAACGAGGCGACGATGCGAACGCTGCTGCGCTTCATCGGCGTGGACGAGTCGCAGCCGATCCCGTCCGTCGAGGCCAATCCGACCGTCCGCGTGCGCTCGCCGCGACTGCACCGGATGCTCTGGTCGGTCTATCTCGGGCGCGGCCGCACGGGGAGCGCGGTGCAACGTGTGGTCAAGCCGCTCGTGCCCAAGCGGCTGCGCGGCAAGGCGCTGAAGGCGACCCAGACCCACCTGATCTACGGCAGCCCGCGCAGCGCCGACGCCGAGCTGATGCTCGAGCTTCGCCGGCGTTTCAAGGGAGAGGTCGAGGCGCTCAGCGACTACCTGGATCGTGACCTGATTACGCTGTGGGGGTATGACGAGCTCGGCTGAGCGACCGCGTCTGGAGCACGCGTCGCGCATGACCATTCCCGACTTCTTCATCGTCGGGCATCCCAAGTGCGGGACGACCGCGCTGTACGAGATGTTGCGGCAGCATCCGCAGATCCACATGCCCGTCAAGGAGCCCTGGTTCTTCGTCCCCGAGCGGGCACGACCCTCGCCGGACGGCGGCGCCTCGCGCTCGCCGCAGGAGCTGGAGGAGTATCTCGCGCTGTTCGCGGGGGCCGAGCCGGGCCAGCGGATCGGCGAGGCGACGCCGTCCTATCTGCGCTCGCGCACGGCCGCCCGCGAGATCGCCGAGCTGGCGCCCGATGCGCGCATCGTCGCGATCCTGCGCGAGCCCGCGTCCTTCCTGCGCTCGTTCCACCTCCAGTCGGTGCAGGCGCACGTGGAGAGCGAGACCGACTTCGCCAGGGCGCTCGCGCTGGAGGAGCCCAGGCGCCGCGGCGAGTCGATCCCCCCCGGCGTGAGCCGGCCCGAGGATCTCCTCTACTCCGAGCACGTGCGCTATGTCGAGCAGCTGCGCCGCTATCGCGACGCGTTCGGGGCGGAGCGCGTGCTGGTCTTGATCTACGACGACTTCCGCGAGGACAACGAGGCGACGGTGCGCGAGGTGCTGCGCTTCCTCGAGGTCGACGACAGCCGCCCGCTGGCGCTCGTGGAGGCGAACCCCAGCGTCCGCCTGCGCTCGCGCAGGATGGACGAGCTCGTGAGCTCGCTGTCGCACGGACGGGGCGGGGCCTCGCGCGCGCTGAAGACGGCCGTCAAGACGCTCACGCCGCGAGGCTTGCGGCGCGGGACGCTGGCGAGCATCCAGCGTCGCGTCGTGTACGGAGAGCCGCCGCCTGCCGACCCGGCGCTGACGCTCGAGCTGCGACGCCGCTTCGCCGGGGAGGTACGCGCGCTGAGCGAGTACCTAGACCGCGACCTCGTCGCGCTGTGGGGCTATGACGAGCTCGCCTGAGCTGCGGGCCGCGTCGACGCCGACGCCCGGGCGGGCACCGGACTTCTTCATCGTCGGCCACCACAAGTGCGGAACCACGGCGCTGTACGAGATGCTGCGACGCCACCCGCAGATCTACATGCCCGACGTGAAGGAGCCGTGGTTCCTGGCGGGCGATCCGCGCGTGCTGTTGGCGCCGTCCAGCCGGCTGCCGAAGACCTTGGAGGAGTACCTCGCGCTGTTCGCCGCGGGCACGCCCGAGCAGCGATTGGGCGAGGCGACGCCGTCGTATCTGATGTCGCCGACGGCCGCGGCGACGATCGCCGAGCTGCAGCCCGACGCGCGCATCATCGCGATCCTGCGTGAGCCCGCGAGCTTCCTGCGCTCGCTGCATCTGCAGCGGGTGCAGATGCACGCCGAGACCGAGACCGACCTCGCCAAGGCGCTTGCGCTGGAGGAGCAAAGGCGCCAGGGCATCTCGCTTCCGCGTGACGCGATCAGGCCCGAGGACCTGCTCTATTCCGAGCACGTGCGCTACGTCGAGCAGCTCGAGCGCTACTACGCCGTGTTCGGACGCGAGCAAGTGCTCGTGCTGGTCTACGAGGACTTCCGCAGCGACAACGAGGCCACCTTGCGCGAGGTGCTGCGCTTCCTCGACGTGGACGAGAACGTGCCGCTCGAGCTGGTCGAAGCGAATCCGACCGTGCGCATCCGCTCCCAGCGCGCCTATGAGCTGCTGCGTTCGCTGTACCTCGGGCGCGGGCCGGTCCCGAGGGCCGCGAAGGCGACGATCAAGGCGCTCACGCCGACCCGGCTGCGCCGCAACGCGAACGCCGCGATGGAGCGCCGTGTCCTGTACGGCGACCCCCGCCCGCCCGACGAGGCGTTGATGCTCCAGCTGCGACGTCGCTTCAAGCCGGAGGTCGTTGCGATCAGCGAGTATCTCGGCCGCGACCTCGTCGGCAGGTGGGGCTATGACCGAGTCGACTGAGCCGGCCCGCGCCGAGCGCGACGGCGAGCGAGCGATCGACGCGGCCTGGAGAGCGGCGCGGGAGCGTGCGCAGGAGGCGGCGCTGCCGTCGGGGCGCGCGGTCGTCTCGTGCACGGCGCCGCTCGGCGCGGGCGGCCTCGGACGCCACTTCAAGGAGCTCGCCGACGCGTTCGCCCGTCGCCGGCAGCCCGTCAGCTGCATCTCGGGAGCCGCTCGCGCGCACCCGCTCCGCGGCGCGCGGCGCCTGCGCGAGCAGCTCGCGCCGGCCAGGCTGCTCGCGCGCGCGCCGCTGCCGCTCGCTCGTCCCTGGGGCACGCGCGCGATGTTCGCCGAGTTCGACCGCTACGCCGCGCGATCGTTGCCGGACGCCGACCATCTGATCGCCTTCAACGGCCAGGCCTTGGCGCAGCTGCAGGCCGCGCGGCGTGCGGGCTACGACTCCGCCTCCCTGATCTCGGCCAACTCGCACCTGCGCCACGTCGTGCGCCAGCACGAGCTGGCACGCCGGCAGTATCCGCTCGAGCGCTCGTGGGCGGAGCGGCTCGTCGGGCGCAACCTGGCCGAGTACGACCGCGCCGATCGCATCTACGTCGCGAGTCAGTACACGCGGCAGTCGTTCCTCGACGAAGGCGTGCCCGACGAGCGGCTGTCGCTGTTCCCGTTCACGCCCGATCCGCGCTACGCGTTCGACTCGCGCAGCAGCGTCCAGACCTTCGACGTCGTCTACATCGGCAGCCTGCTGGTGTCGAAGGGCGTGCCGCTGCTCGTGGACGCGGTTCGCCGCCTCGCACACGACGACCTGCGGCTCGTGCTGGTCGGCGGCTGGAGCACGCCGGGGATGCGGCGCTTCATCGAAGCCGCCTGCGCGCAGGATCCGCGCATCAGCGTGCGCCCGGGCGACCCGCTGCCGCACCTGCGCGCGGCGAGTCTGTGCGTGCACGCCAGCTACGAGGACGGCTTCGCCTACGCCCCCGCCGAGGCGCTCGCCGGCGGAGTCCCCGTGATCGTCAGCGAGGACACCGGCATGAAGGAGCTGATCGCCTCCGAGCGCGAGGGCCTGATCGTGCCCACGGGCGAGCTCGAGACGCTGAGCGAGGCGATCGACGCCGCCTATCGCGGAGAGGTGCTCGTGAGGGGCGCCGCGCGATCGAGCGATGACTGACGCGGACCCTGCGAGCTCGCGCCGTCCTCTGCGTGCGGCCGTCCTCGGCGTCTCGGAGAGGCGCACCTGCGGCGTGCGCGACCACGCGACGCTGCTGGCCGGCGCGCTCGCAGCGGAGGGCGTTGGCGCCTCGATGCACTGGCTCACGCGCAGCGCTCACACGCTGCGCGGCGCGCGCTCGGAGTTCCTCGGCTGGACGGACGGGCTCGCGCAGGAGCTGGCCGGCAGCGGCGCCGAGGCGATCGTGCTGCACTACTCGGTCTTCTCCTACTCCTATCGCGGCTTGCCGCTGTTCGTCCGCCCGACGCGAGCCGCCATCCGCCGCTCCGGGCTGCCGCTGCTCGCGCTGATGCACGAGTTCGCCTATCCGTGGGGGCTCGGCGGGGCGCGCGGCGAGCTCTGGGCCGCCACCCAGCGCGTGGCGCTGCGTGGCCTCGTGCGCGATTCCGCCGCGCTCGTCGTGACCGCTCCGTTTCGCGCCGAGTGGCTCGAGTCCCGCGCCTGGCTGCCGCGGCGAGAGCTCGCGGTCGCGCCCGTCTTCTCGAACCTGCCGGCGCCGAGCGGCGCCCGCGCCGGCGAGCGGTCCGATCGCGGCTCGGAGGGCCCGCTCGTCGGGCTGTTCGGCTATGCCTACGAGGGCGCCGCCCGCTCGCTGCTGCTCGACGGCCTGCGCCTGCTGCGCGATCGCGGCGTGAGCGCTCGCCTGCAGCTGCTCGGCGCACCCGGTCCGGACGCACCCGCGGCGGAGGCGTGGCGGGCGGCCGCACGCGAGCGCGGGCTCGACCAAGCACTGTCGTTCTCGGGCGTGCTCGGCGCGCAGGAGCTCTCCGACGCGCTCGCGTCCTGCGACGTGCTGCTGCACGCCGAACCCACGGGGCCGACCTCGCGCAAGGGCACGCTGGCGGCGTCGCTCGCCTCGGGGCGACCGGTCGTGGCGATCGACGGCCCGCTCCGTTGGGATGAGCTCCTGGCAGGCGGCGCGGCGCTCGTCGTGGCGGACGACCCGAGCGCGCTGGCCGACGCGCTGGCCGATCTGCTGGAGCACGCAAGCACGCGCGAGGCGCTCGGGCAGCGCGGGCGCGAGTTCGCCGAGCGCGCGATGGGCGTCGAGCGCAGCGCAAGCGTCGTGCGCCGGCTACTCGACGGCATCGTTCGCTGAGTGCCCCGCGCGCTACGCGCCCTGCGCGGGCGGTTGGCGCCCGCCGCCGCGCCGCTGCTCGATCGCCGCGCGGATCACGCTCGAGAACTCGGCCGCGCGCGCCTCGTAGGAGAGCTCCTCACGCAGCGAGCTGCGATCGAACGTGCGTGCCGACCCGGCGAACTTGGCGCCCGCCAGCTCGGCGATCACCGAGGCCATGCGCTGCTCATCGGTCGGCTCAGAGAGCCACACGCCGGGCTTGTCGGCCAGGTAGTCCCAGTTCTCCCCGGCCGGCACGGCGGCGAGGATCGGGCGGTCGGTGGCGAGGTACTCGTACGTCTTGGCCGAGATGCGCCCTCCCGGGGTGCCGTCGGGCCGTCCGGGCAGCGCCAGGAACAGGAGATCGGCGCGGGCGAGCAGGTCGGTCACCTGCTCGTGCGGCACCGGACCGCGAACCGTCACGACCTCGGCGACCCCGGCGTGCTCGAGCGCGCGCGCAACGAGCTCATCGGGGTAGGGGTTGCCGACGGCCGTGAAGCGCACGCGCCCTGCCCAATCGGGATGCCGGGCGATCGCCTCGAGGATCGCCGCGCCGATCGCGCCGGGCGAGGAGCTGCGCTGGTCGAGCATCGTCAGCTCGTAGCGCCCGAGCCGCGTCCACGCCTCGTAGGCACGCTGCACCAGGCGCCGCGAGCGGGGCTGCTCGATCAGCGACCACCAGCCCGACATCGCGCCGACGTAGACGATCTCGAAGTCCTCGCCGCTCGCACGCGCGGGACCGGGATCGACGCGCTCGGCGCCATAGCGGACCAGGTGGAGCTTGACGCGGGCGTCCTGCGGCTGTCGCGCGCCGACGCGCTCGAGATTCGTCTGCGAGACGTAGACGACGGCGTCGGCCCGGCGCACGTAGAGGTCCTCGAGCGCGCTTGCCAGCCGGTAGTGCAGGCGAGTCGGGAAATGCGGGTGCATGTCGGTGCACGTCGGCGAGTCGTCGAGGTTGAGCACCAGCGGCAGGCCCGTGATACGGCTGAGGATCACACCGGCCAGGCCGCCGGAGTAGGGCATCATGAACACGACGATCGCGCTCGGGCGATCCCTGCGAATCACGCGTCGCCCGCGCAGCACCGCCGGCAGCACCCAGAAGATCGAATCGTCGGGCCAGACGAGCAGCTCGAGCAGCTTTGCCAGCCGGGCGCGGCGCAGCGCGGCGAACAGCCTCCGCGGCCGCCTGGCGCGGACGACCTCGAGCTGCAGCCGCGAATCGTCGCGCGGCCTGCCGTTCTCGCTCAGCACCGTCACATCCCAGCTCGCGGAGAGCCGCTCGAGCAGCTTGCCGGCGCGGATCGCCGTGGGCGTCGTGTCGGGCCAGAACGACTGCGCGAGGCACAGCAGCCGCGGCCTGCCGGACCCCTGCTCGGAGCTTGCGTGCGAGGCGGGCGACACTGCGGTCGAGCGAGGCGGCGGCGTGCGGCGACTCACACCGGCCGCTGGTGCTCCGCGCCGTTCTCGCGGCTGGCAGAGACGATCACGGAGACGGACGTGAGCAGCGGATAGCGCCGGCGGACCGCCGCCGGCCAGACGCGCCCACCGCTCAGCGAGATCACGTCGGCGCCGGCGAAGCCGAGCGGCTCGATCGTGAGGCCCTCCTCGGCGAGGATGCGCTCGGTGACGTGCGGAAGCGCAGGGGAGAGGTGCGGCTGGTTGTCCGGGCGAAAGCTCGTCAGCCGGCCGCGCAAGCCCAGCTCCAGGCGGTGGCGCAGCGTGCCCAGGTTCGGCGTGGACACGACCAACCGGCCGCCCGGAGCGACTAGCCGAGCGGCCTGGCGCAGGGCGCTCCAGGGCGCCTCGAGGTGCTCGATCACCTCCACGAGCAGCACGCGGTCGGCCTGCGGCAGCTGATCGCCGGCCTGCTCGATCGCGACCGTCGAGAAATGAACGTCGTTCTCGAGATCCTCGTCGAGCCAGTCGATCGGGTCGATCCCATACAGCTCCGACGGTTCCCAGCGGTCCCTGATCTTGCGCAGCAAATCGCCGCGGCCGCAGCCGATGTCGAGCCAGCGCAGGTGCGGCCGGGGGTCCGCAGCCGCCAGCGTCATCTCCACGATCTCGTCCATCGACGCGCCCGCCGAGGCGACCTGGTCGGAATAGCTGCGCACGGCGCGCATGCTACAGGCGGCTTGACATCAGGCCTGCGTGCTGACCCCGGCCGCCGGCGGCGCCTCTGCGGGCGCGTCCGCGGGCATCGCGCGGCGCGCGACCCACGCCGAACGCGCGTCGCGATAGGCCTCGAGCAGGGCGCTCAGGTGATGCTCGGGAGCGAAGCGCGCGCTCACGAGCTGCTTGCCGGCCTCGCCCATCGACCGCTGCCGCTGCGGGTCGGCGAGCAGCTCGTTCAGCGCGCGCGCAAGCGCATCGGCATCCCCCGGCTCGACGAACAGGCCGTTGACGCCGTCCTCGAGCCAGTCCACGACGCCGCCGGTGCGGCTGGCGACGACCGGCCGCCCGGCTGCGAAGGCCTCGATCCCGACCAGCCCGAACGGCTCCGGCCAGAGCGACGGAAGGGCGACCACGGAAGCCTCGGCGAGCTCCCGCGCCAGCTCGTCGGGCGCGAGCCAGCCGGTGAAGCGGACGCGATCGGCCACGCCGAGGCGCTCGGCGAGCTCGCGCATCTCCTGCAGGCGCCAGCCGTCGCCGCAGATCACGAACTCGCCGTCGACCGCACGGGCGGCGCGGATCAGCACGGCGATGCCCTTGGGCGCGACGACGCGCCCGGCGAACACGACGCGCCTGCGCCCCTCGTGCCCGGACGCGACGGCCGGGGCCATCGTCGTGAACAGCGGGATCACCCTGCGCCGGGCGATCCCGTTGGTTGCGAGATGCCGGTCGATCGTGCTCGAGTAGGAGAGCGCGAGGTCGGCGCTGCGCAGCGCCTGCAGCGAGCGTCCGACGCGCCCGTAGGCGGCCGGCACCCAGCGAAGGTGACGCGTGTGCGCGCAGCCGCGCAGCGCGAGGTTGGGCACGCAGCCCGGTCCGTGCGCGCGCGGGCACTCCTGGCCGGGGCGGAAGTAGTGGAGGCCCGAGGTGCAGGCCGTGTAGCCGTGCACGCTGATCAGCACCGGAGCGCTCGCCTGTGCAGCGGCCAGCACATCGGGGTCCTCGAACTGGTGCGCGTGGACGGCCAGCGGCAAGGACTCCATCGCCTCGCCGAGCTTCGCCTCGGGCGAGGCGTCGGGGTCGAACAGGGCGGGGTTGTGAAACAGCGTGACGCCCGGGATCGCCGCGCCCGGTTCGACACGGGCGCACAGCGCGCTGACGCGCACGCCGTGCTCGGCGAGCAGCCTCGCGCTCGCCATCGCGTGCGTCGCGACGCCGCCGTCCCTGCTCCACTGCGGCGTGATCAGCAGGACCGACTGCTCGCTCATGTCTGCCAGGATAGGCCGATGCCGCTGACCAGAAGGGTGATGGGAGCCGCCTCGCGGCGGCTCGGCCGGCCGGAGCTGCTCGCCGCCTTCTCGACGCCCGATCGCCAGGCGCTGCGCGAGGAGCTCGCGATCCGGGCGATCCTCGCCGCCGTCCTGCCGCGAGACGCCACGTATGTCGACGTGGGCGCCAACCGCGGCCAGGTCCTGCGCGAGGCCGTCCGCGTCGCCCCCGCGGGACGCCATCTCGCATTCGAGCCGATCCCCGCGCTCGCGGCGAGCCTGGCGGCGAGCTTCGCGGGAGTCGACTGCCGCCAGCGCGCGCTGGGCGCCCGCGCGCACACGGCGAGCTTCTGCCACTTCAAGAGCATGGACGGGTGGAGCGGGCTGCGCCGCAGCCCGGAGGTCAGCGACGAGCAGGGCGAGCCCGAGTACATCGACGTCGAGGTCTCCACGCTCGACGCCGAGATCGGCGAGCTCGTCCCGCGCGTCGTGAAGATCGACGTCGAGGGCTCCGAGCTCGACGTGCTGGAGGGCGCCCGGACGTTGCTCGCCGAAGCGAAGCCGCTCGTGATCTTCGAGCACGTGGCGCCGGCGGCGGCGCTGTACGACGCCTCGCCGCAGGCGCTCTGGGAGCTGCTCGCCGAGTTGGGCTACGAAGTCTTCGCGGTGACCGGCGAGGGGCCGTTCGGCGCGCGCGCGTTCGCGCAGAGCGCGACCGTCGTCAACTGGCTCGCCCGCCCGCCCGGCCGCGCCGGCGCCGCCGGGCTAGAAAGTCCTAACCGGCCAGCGGGACGGTGAACGGCTCGCTCGTGCCGGTGAGCAGCTTGCCGTCGCCGGGGACCTTCACCCTCAGCACGCTCGTGCCGGTGCGGGAGAAGGTGTGCGTGATCGCGTAAGCCGATGCGTCGTCGACGCTGCCGGTGCCGATCACGTGGAAGCCCGCGCCTGAGGCGTACTGGCGTTCGAGGTAGACGACCTGCCCGGCGTGCGCGGGCGAGAGCGTGCCGGAGAACGTCACCGGCACGCCGGCCGCCACGGCGTCGGGTGTGGCCGATGGGGTGAGCGCGAACAGCACGCCCTCGAACAGCGAGCTCGACCGCGTGCTCGCGTCGGTCACCTCGTAGTAGGTGCTCTGCAGCGGTTCCTGTGTGAAGGTGTAATTGCCTTCGGCGTCGGTCGTGCCCGTTGCGACGGGCGCGAAGGCGCCTCCGTGGGTACGGGCGAGCAGCGTGACCGGGGCGTTCGTCGCGGCCGCGACGCCGCTGATCGTCACGGGCGTGCCGTAGGGGACCGGGTCGGCCGAGGTCTGGATCGTCAGCTGCGGGTTCTGCGGCTGCGGGACTTCGTAGGTGAGAACTTCCGAGATGCCGGCCGTGTTGCCCTTGCCGGGGTGCACGACGGCACGGATGCTCAGCGCACCGGGCGTGCGAAAGCCGTGGGCGATCGAGTAGGTGCCGTCGGCTGCGACCCGCCCGAAGGCGACCGCGCGCCAGTGCTCGCCTGATGCCCCATAGGAGATCTGCAGGGCGACGGGCGCGCCGGTGGCGGCCGGGTTCACGGCGCCGCTGAACGTCATCCTCGTGCGCAGCGGCGGGTGGGCCCCATCCAAGCTCGTGGCGGATGTCTGCGCGCTCGTGACCGAGTCGCTCAGCGTGACCGCTGGGGCGACCTTGACTACGGCCCGCGCGCCTTTTGCGTGCGCTGCGCGGGCATAGAAGACGCTGTTGCGCGAGAGCGCGCCCGAGGTCACGGTGAAGCTGCCGTCGCTCGCGACGTCGACGCTCGCCACCGTTTCCAGGGCGGCGCCGGGCTCGTGGCGGAGCACGGTGACCGACGCCGGTGCGGCGCTCGGCGTCTGCGCCGCGGCGCTCGAGGACTGTGGTGCGGTGCTCGAGGTATCCGGGCAGGACAGCTGCCCGGTCAGGCTGACGGTTTCGCCGACGGTGATGCGCGCGGCCGAGGCGGTCAGGGCGAGGCTGCACCTGCCGCTCTGCTGCGCGCCGGTGCCGGTTTCATCGGCGCCTCGGCTTGCGCCTCGGTTGCCGTGGCGGAGGGCGCGTTCGCTGCGACGAGCGGCGCGCCGCGCGGCTCGTTCGGCGCGGCGCGCTTCGCGTTCCTGTGCGCGCTGCGCGCGTTCCTGTTCGCGCAGCGCGGCTCGTTCTGCGTGCAGCGTGGCTCGTTCTTCGGACAGCGCGGCGCGTTCGGCTGCGCGTGAGGCGGGTGCTTCGCCGGCGGCGGGTTCGCCGGCGAGGGAGGGGACAGGGGCGATCAGCGCGATTGCGAGCGCTGCGCCGATGGCGGTCAGTCGGGCGACTCGGCGGCGAGCGGCGGTCACCGGATCACCTGAGCTCTGCCGTCGTGCGGATCTCCATGGCGCCTCTATCGGCGCTTGTGTGCCCGAGCTTGAGCCCCCGGCCCGCCTCAGGACACGCGGCGAGAAGCCACGCCGCGCCTGCGCGAATTCGGCACCGAGGCATAGGCGCGTTCGAGCTCCGCAGCGAGCGTTTGCGGCCGGAAACGCTCGACGGCGCGCTTGGCGGCGGCGCCGAGGCGAGCGCGCCGAGCGGGATCGGCGCGCAGCTCGGCCATCGCCTGCGCGAGCGAATCGGCATCGCCGGCCCCGAACAGACGTCCAGTCTCGCCGTCGGCGATCACCTCGGCCGGGCCTCCCTGGTCGGGCCCGATCACGGCCAGGCCGGCCGCCATCCCCTCGATCACGACCTGGCCGAAGGGCTCGGGAATCACCGAAGCATGGACGAGCACGTCGAAGCGCGCCAGCTCGCGCCAGATGTCCTCTTGGAACCCGCGGAACTCGACGCGCTCGGAGAGCCCGAGCCGGGCAACGAGCTCGTGCAGCTCGAGCTCATAGGACTGCTCGCCGAACAGGGGCGTGCCGACGATCACGGCACGCTCACTGCCGCCGGCGAAGGCGGCGGCGAAGGCGCGCAGGAAAAGGTCCTGCCCCTTCCACGGAGCGATCCGGCCGAGCATCCCGAACGTGATCGCGCCCGCGTCCGAGCTCCGGTCGGCGTCGATGCCCTGCGTGCGCGGCGGTGGCTCGACGGAGTCGGGGATCACCCAGCCGCGGTCGCGGTCGCGGCGCGAGAGCGTGGAGATGGTCGCCTCCGAGTTGGCCAGCACCCCGGCGGCCAGGCGGCTGATCAGGCTCCGGACGGCGAGCACGGCCGCCCGCGGAAGGTAGTCCTCGGCGATGCGG
Source organism: Solirubrobacteraceae bacterium (assembly GCA_035473995.1). Classification (GTDB taxonomy): domain Bacteria; phylum Actinomycetota; class Thermoleophilia; order Solirubrobacterales; family Solirubrobacteraceae; genus Palsa-744. Next base: position 24,833 of record DATINR010000122.1, on the reverse strand, counting down.
TCACGCACGTGCCAGAGCATCGGCACGCCCGCGAGCTTCGCGGCCAGGCTGCCGTACACGCCGGCCTTCAACGAGTTGGCGTGCACGAGGTCGGGTTTCAGGCGCCGCAGCCGCAGCGCCAGCCGCAGCACGTAGATGAGCGTGCTGGGAACTGCTCCCGGCGAGAGCCCGCCGGGCCGCACCCTGTCTCTGCGCAGATCGCGCGAGGAGGCCGGCAGCGGGAGCACCTCGACCGAGATGCCGCTGCGCTGGAGGCGCTCGGCGAGCGGGCCGGCTTCGCCGAGGATCACGTGGGCGTTGACGCCGCGCAGGTGCGGCAGCAGGCGCAGCAGCGCGATCTCGCCGCCCGAGAGGCGAGCGATGTGGTCGAGGTAGACGACGCGCAAGCGGTCGTCCCGGCGGCCTGCCAGCAGGTCCCGGTAGAGCGCGCGGTGGCGCTCGGCCAGTGCTCGCCACGAGAAGCGCTCGGCGTAGCTGCGCGACTGCTCACGGCTCGGCAGCTGCCCGCGCGCGCCCACAACCAGCCGCGCGCCGAGCGCGGCGACGTCGGCGCCGGGGACGACGAGCGAGGGATCGAGCGGGCCGGCGGCCTCGGGCAGCCCGCCGACGTCGGTGACGATCGTCGGGGTCCCGCATGCGGCGGCCTCGAGCACGACGAGTCCGAACCCCTCGAAGGCGAGCGTGGGCACCACGGCCACATCTGCCGCGCGGTAGGCGTCGATCAGCTGCTCGTCGCCGACCCGGCCGAGCAGCCGGACCCGCCCGGCCAGCGACGGCTCGGTGCAGTGCTCGGCGTAGGTCTCCGCCAGCGGCCCGTCGCCGACGAGCAGCAGCGTGGCCCCGGGGGGCAGCTCCTCCCGCGTTCGGCTCCACGCCTCCAGCAACCGGTCGATCCCCATGCGCGGCACCAGACGCCGCACGCATACGGCGACGAACGCGTCCTCGCGGAGCCCGAGCCGTTCGCGCGCCTGCGCCCTGTCGCCGGGCGTGAAGACGTCGAGCGCGACTCCGGGCGGCCACAGGTGCACGTCCCACGGGGACACCCGGTACTGCTCGACGAGCACCCGCCGGAAGGCTCCGGAGAGCACGATGTGGGCCTGCGCGCGCCGCAGCGCGCTGCGCTCGAGCGCCTTGCGCAGGGCGTGACGCACGCGAGCGCCGTCGTGGCCCACGCGGCTCTCCTCGGCCCACGGACCGTGGAAGTGAAAGACGGCCGGGCGGCGGCGCGCCGCCCCGAGCAGCAGCGGCGCTGCGGCGTACAGCGCGAAATGGGCGTCGAGCAGGTCGGCATCCGCTGCCGCGCGCCGCGCGGAGAGGTAGAAGCGCAGCAGACGGCGCGGCAGCGCGCGCTCGCCGTCCGAAACCGCCGTGACCGTGGCAGGCGCTCGCTCGGCCGGCCCGACGACGACGCCGCGCGCCTCGGGCAGCTGCTCGAGCAGCGCACGGTAGTAGCGGTCGAGGCCGCCGACGGACGGAGGGAACCAGCCCATGCCGAGCATCAGCACGCGCGGCGGCGGGTCGGCCTCCTCGCGCGGCCGGGGAGGAGAGGTGGGTTTCGGTGTCGTGTGCATGCCGCGCGCGTGAATGCCCGGGACGGCGATCGCTGGGGCAGCCAACCTAGCAGTGCGCAGACGCGCGGGGACGCGCCTGGGCCGGGGCGCGGGGAGCAGCCCCGGAATCTTGCAAACACCGTGTCTTAGCCCTAATGTTGAGCGCGAACGATCGCGTTGGAGCGGGGGCCACGTTGGGCTCACGCATGCCGACTCGAGATGCCGTCCACTGCCACGAGCCAGCACGGATGCCCACGACCTATCCCACATACCATCTCCCTCACCTGCGCACGCTGGAGGCCGAGGCGGTCCAGGTGATGCGCGAGGTCGCGGCCGAGTTCGAGCGCCCGGTGCTGCTGTTCAGCGGCGGCAAGGACTCGATCGTGCTGTTGCGCCTGGCCGAGAAGGCGTTTCGCCCGGGCCCGTTCCCGTTCCCGGTGATGCACGTCGACACGGGCCACAACTTCCCGGAGGCGATCGAGTTCCGCGACCGCCGCATCGAGGAGATCGGCGAGCGGCTGATCGTGGCGAACGTGCAGGACTCGATCGACAAGGGCCGCGTGGTCGAGGAGACGGGACCGCGCGCCTCGCGCAACGGGCTGCAGACGGTCACGCTGCTCGACGCGATCCGCGAGCACGGCTTCGACGCGGCCTTCGGCGGCGCGCGCCGTGACGAGGAGCGGGCGCGGGCGAAGGAGCGCGTGCTGTCCTTCCGCGACGAGTTCGGCCAGTGGGAGCCCCAGCGCCAGCGCCCGGAGGTGTGGTCGCTGTACAACGCGCGCATCCGCAAGGGCGAGCACGCGCGCGTGTTCCCGATCTCCAACTGGACGGAGCTCGACGTGTGGCAGTACATCGCCGAGGAGGAGCTCGAGGTGCCGTCGATCTACTTCGCCCACGAGCGCGAGGTGTTCGAGCGCGACGGGATGCTCTACGCGGTCAGCCCGTTCGTGCAGATGATCGAGGGCGAGCAGCCGTTCTCGGCGACTGTGCGCTACCGCACGGTCGGCGACATGAGCTGCACGGGGGCCGTGGAGTCCTCGGCCGCTACGCTCGAACAGGTGGTCGCGGAGATCGCGGCCACGGAGGTCACCGAGCGGGGACAGACGCGTGCCGACGATCGCGTCACGGAGGCGGCGATGGAGGATCGCAAGCGTCAGGGCTATTTCTGATGAAGGTTTTCATTATTGATATTGATTTGAAGACGATTGCTGGAACGGTGTGCCCGTGACCGACGATCAGAGCAGCAACGGCAGCGCGCCCGGCGCCGCGGTTGGGACGGGGCGGGTGGCGACTGCGACGGCGAGCGGCGCGGAGGGTGCCCGCGAGCTGTTCCGGCGGCTGTCCGAGCGCCCGGCCGACCTCTTGCGCTTCGCCACGGCCGGCTCGGTGGACGACGGCAAGAGCACGCTGATCGGGCGCCTCCTTTACGACTCAAAGCAGGTGCTGACCGATCAGCTCGAGCACGTCGAGCAGACGAGCCAGCGGATGGGCCACGACTTCCTCGACCTCTCGCTCTTGACCGACGGCCTGCGCGCCGAGCGCGAGCAGGGGATCACGATCGACGTCGCCTACCGCTACTTCGCGACGGCGCAGCGGCGCTTCATCATCGCCGACACGCCGGGCCACGAGCAGTACACGCGCAACATGGTCACCGGCGCCTCGACGGCCGATCTGGCGATCGTGCTGGTCGACGCGCGCAAGGGCGTGATCGCGCAGTCCAAGCGCCACGCCTTCATCAGCTCGCTGCTGGCGATCCCGCATGTCGTGGTGTGCGTCAACAAGATGGACCTCGTCGACTACGACGAGGCCGTGTTCGAGCAGATCGTCGAGGAGTTCGACTCCTTCGCGGCGCGCCTGGAGATGTCCGACGTGACGTTCATCCCGATCTCGGCGCTGCACGGCGACAACGTCGTCGACCGCTCCGAGAAGATGCCCTGGTACGAAGGCCCGCCGCTGCTCTACCACCTCGAGCACGTGCACATCGCCTCCGACCGCAACCTGATCGACGTGCGCTTCCCCGTGCAGTGGGTGATCCGCCCGCCGGCCTCGAGCGTGGCCGACTACCGCGCCTACGCCGGCCAGGTCGCAGGCGGCGTGATGCGCGCGGGCGACGAGGTCGTCGTGCTGCCCGGCGGCCAGCGCTCGACGATCGCCGGCATCGACACCTTCGACGGGCCCGTGGCGGAGGCGTTCCCGCCGATGTCCGTGGCCGTGCGCTTGGCCGACGACATCGACGTCGGGCGCGGCTCGACGATCGTGCGCCCGCAGAACCAGCCGACCGTGGCGAGCCGCTTCGAGGCGCTGCTCTGCTGGATGTCCGAGCGCCCGCTCGATCCGCAGCGCCGCTACATCGTCAAGCACACGACGCGCACGGCGCTCGTCGGCGGCATCGACGTGCGCTACCGGATCGACGTCGAGACGCTGCACCGCGACGGCAGCGCCTCGACGCTCGAGCTCAACGACCTCGGCCGCGTGCAGATGGAGCTGAGCGCGCCGCTCGTGTTCGACTCCTACAGGCGCAACCGCACGACGGGCAGCCTGATCGTGATCGACCAGGCCACCAACGAAACAGTCGCGGCCGGCGTGATCCTCGACACCGAGGTCGACGCCGAGGTCGAGGAGAAGACCGAGCGCAGCCCGAACGTGCGCTGGCAGGGCACGCGAATGACGCGCGAACGGCGCTGGAGCTCGCTCGGGCACCCCGGCGCGACGCTGTGGTTCACGGGGCTGCCGGGCGCCGGCAAGTCGACGATGGCCTCGGCCGTCGAGGAGCGTCTGATCGCGGCTGGGCAGTCGGCGTTCCTGCTCGACGGCGACAACCTGCGCCACGGCCTCAACGGCGACCTCGGCTTCGACGAGCACGCACGCCGGGAGAACGTCAGGCGCACGGCGCACGTGGCGCGGCTCTTGGCCGAGTCGGGCACGATCGCGCTGGTCAGCCTCGTCAGCCCCTACCGCGCCGACCGCGAGGCGGCGGCGGCGCTGCACGCGAGCGACGAGCTCGAGTTCCTCGAGGTCTTCGTCGACGCGCCGCTCGAGCTGTGCGAGAAACGCGACCCGAAGGGTTTGTATGCGCGGGCGCGGGCGGGCGAGCTGAGCGGGCTGACGGGTGTCGGCGCGCCGTACGAGCCGCCGGCCGAACCCGACCTCGTGCTCGGGACGCTCGACGAAACGGTCGAGCGCGGCGTCGAGCGAGTGCTCGAGCTGCTCGCCGACCGCGGGCTGCTCTCGCAATCGGGCTGAGCGCTGAGTCCCGGGCCAGCTCCCTCCCGCCGGATCGCGGTCGTGCTCGACGGGCCGCTGACCCCCCTGTGGCAGGAGCGTGCACTCGCGGGACTCGCCGAGTCGGCGGCGCTCGAGCTCGTCGCCGTCAGGCTCGTCGGAGGCTGGCGCCGCGGCCGGCTTGCCAGGGCGCATGCCGCGGTCGAGCGCCACCTGTTCGCGCTCGGCCCGGATGCGCTCGCGCCGGCGAGTGTCGAGGGCGCATCCGGCACGGGCGACGCAGGCACGACGGCGACGGCGACGGCGCAGCTGACGGTGTGGCTGTCAGAGCGCCCGCCGCCGGCGAACGACCCCGGCGAGCTGCTCTGCCTTCGTCACGGCGGCCGCTTCGAGCCGGCCGAGCAGGCCTTCCGGCGTGCGGCCCTGCGAGGCGCGCCGTGCATCGAGACGGAGGCGCTGCTTCGCCGCGGCGGCGAGGACCGCGTCGTCGCGAGAACGGTCTCCGGCGCACGGCCGTTCTCGACGACGCTGAGCCGCGACCGCGCCCTGTGGAAGCTCGCCGCTTTCGTTCGCCGCGCCGCCGAGCAGTCGCCCGGGATCGACCTCCCGGCCGCCGGGAACGCCTCATCGAGCAGGGCGCCGACGACCGCCGAGCTGCTGGCGCGCTCGCCGTCGCGGTGGCTGCGCATCGTCTCGTCGCGGTTGCTGTTCAGCCGGCCCTGGCTGGTGCGCGTGCGCGAGCGAGGCGCCGATCCGACGAGCGGATGGTCGCGGCCGACGCCGGCGCCGACCGTGCGCTGGCGCCGGGGACACGTCTACGCCGACCCGATGCTGCTCGAGCACGAGGGCCGTCATCACCTGTTCTGCGAGGAGATCCTGCCGGGCGAGCGCCGCGGCGTGATCTCGCACACGGAGCTGCGTCTCGACGGAACGGAGTCGCGCCCGCCGGCTCCGGTGCTGGTGGCGCCGCACCACCTCTCCTACCCGTTCGTGTTCGCGCACGCCGGCGAGATCTTCATGATTCCCGAGACCTCCTCCGTCCGGCGCGTCGAGCTCTACCGCGCGGTCGACTTCCCGCACGAGTGGCGCCACGAAGCGACGCTGCTGGACGGGCTGGTCGCCTCGGACGCGACGCTGCTCGCCCACGGGGATCGCCTGTGGCTGTTCGCCGGCGTCGCGGTGCCGCATGGAACGATGCTCGACGAGCTGCACCTGTTCAGCGCGACCGACCTGCGCGGCCCGTGGCAGCCCCATCCGCGAAACCCGATCGTCTCGGACGTTCGCTGCGCACGCCCGGCGGGCGCGATTCAGCAGTGGGGCAGCCGGCTGGTGCGACCCGCGCAGGACGGCAGCCGGCGCTACGGCGGGGCGATCTCGTTTCGCGAGATCGACGAGCTGAGCGAGGCGGGCTACTCCGAGCACGAGATCGCCCGGCTGGCGCCGGGCGATCTCGGCGACGCGCGCGCCACGCACACCTACGCCTGCGACGGGCGCTTCGAGGCGATCGACCTGCGCCGGCGCGTGCGGCGTTCGCCGAGCGAGCTCGCGCGGGCGCTGTGGCGCCGCCTGCCGCTCGCGCGTGCCGGCCGGTAGCGCGCTCGCTACTTGGGGGCCGAGTGCAGCACGACGGTCGGGCTGGCGCCGGCCGCGAACGGGCCCTTCTTGCTGGGCTGCGCGCGCGCCCGGTAGGTGCCGCCATTGTTCACCTTGACGATCGTCGAGAAGCGCGAGAAGGATTTCGTGGCGCGCTTGACGGTCGTCGAGAACTGCGTCGCGAAGCGCGTCGTCCGTTCTTCGGTCTTTTCGGTGTTGCCGGGGCGGACCTTCTTGAGCAGCTGGAAGAGGACCTTCGCGCCGACGGCAGCCGGCGTGACCGTCCCGTACAGCCGCACGATCCCCTTGTGGCTGGAGCGCTTGACTTTCAGCGTCACGCGATAGGCGGCTTCGACGGTGAGGATCGAGCTGTACACGGGGCGCGGGTCGAGCGTGCTGACGCGGTACTGCGTGCTGATCGCCAGGCGCGGCACGCGGAAGCTGAAGGCGCCCGTCGGACCCGTGACGGACGGCAGGCCGATCGTCGCGAACTCCGTGAGGAACGGGTAGGGGCTTTCCTGCAGCACGATTTTGCGCGCCGCGTTGCCCGTGCCGGTGAGCGTGCCGCTGAGCGTGAGCGAGCTGCCGTAGACGGTCGCCTGCTGCGGCTTGGTCAGGGTGAACTTGGACTTGCTGCGCGCCTTGCTCGTCGTGAACGTCCGGTCTTTGCCGGGTTTCGACGGCCCGAACGAGTTGCTCGCGACGAGGCGGTAGTGGTAGCCGGGGAGGATTCCTGGGGCGGCCTGGCCGACCTTGACCAAAGCGCTGCCCGCGGGCAGCGTGGCGGGCGTGGTCTGTTTGCCGTAGGCCACCGTCGCGCCGTACTGGAAGAAGTAGCTCGTGGCGGCGCCGCGCGGGTTGACCGAGCCGAGCAGGGTGACCGAGGCGCCCTGCACGTGCGTGCGGCCGGTGGCCACGGTCGGCGGGCCCAGTTTGACGGCGGCCAGGCCGGACGGTGCGAGCGTGGCGAGCGCGCAGGCGAGCGCGGCGCAGGCGAGCAGCACGCGGACAGGCGGGCGGCGGGCGTTTCGTCCTCTCATCTGCGCTTCCCTCCCTTTTCTGCCGGCTTCGTCACGTCGCTGTCCCTCCATGGACGGGGCTTCCGCGCGCGCGGATGCCGTCTGGAACACCCCCGGCGGCCGTTCGATGCGGCGCGGGGAAGTGATCGTAGCCAGTATTCGGCGGGCCTCACAGCGCGCGTCGACGAGGCTTTCACCAAATCGTTACGTCACGGCGCCCGCCGACGCCGAGCATTGGGACGCAGTCGGGCCCTTCGGGCTCGCATACCTGACATCAGCGCGCCGAGCAGCAACGCAGCCAGCCATCGTGTCCACCGAATCGATCGAGTCGATCGCCAGCCACCGGTCCCCTGCCACCCCGGCGGCTTCATGCAGCGCGTGTGGCGCGCCGCTGGCCGAGGACCAGCGCTATTGCCTGCAGTGCGGCGAGCGCGCGACGCCGATCAGCAGCGCGCTCGCAGGGCCACCGCCGGCGCTCGCTGCCGGCGCGGGCGCGACCGTGAACGGGCCGGGGCCGCCGCCCTCGGCGCTCGCCCCGGCCGGAGCGGCAGCTCCTTCCTCGCCGCGTGTGCAGGGCGACGGCGAGGCGCCGGGCCGGGGCAACGCGGTGACGGTCATCGCCGGCGTCGGCGTGCTGCTGCTGGCGATGGGGATCGGCGTGCTGATCGGGCGCTCCGGCGGCGCGAAGCCGAGCGGCGCTGCGGCGGCGCAGGTGATCACGGTCTCCACGGCACCCGCCGCGGGAGCGACGCCGGCGAGCGAATCGTTCACCGGCGACTGGCCGGCCGGCTCGAGCGGCTACACGGTTCAGCTGCAGGCGCTGCCGGCGTCGAGCACGCAGGTGAGCGCCGTGCAGTCGGCCAAGAGCGCGGCCGAAGGCAAGGGGGCCAAGTCGGTCGGCGCGCTGAAGTCCGACGAATTCACGGGCCTGCCGGCGGGCGACTACATCGTCTACTCCGGCAAATACTCGAAGCGGGTCGGAGCCGAGAAGGCGCTCGCGGGGCTGAAGAAGAGCTTCCCGGGGGCATCGGTGCTGCACGTCGGGGCATCCGGCGGTGCGTCGGGAGGCAAAGGCGTGGCGGCGGGCACGGGGCAAAACGACGGCGGCAAGTCGGGCGTCGGCTCGAGCCCGAGCAACCCGGCCCCGCCGGCGGTCGTCGAAAGCCTCAAAGGGAAGAGCGGCAAAAACTACGAGCAGGAATCGAAGAACCTGCCCAACGTCGTCTCCACGGGCTGAGCATGAGCAGCCTCGGCGATGCGATCGGCAGGAAGGTCCGCGGCGGCGACTCGCCGGCGCGATCGGCGCCTGCCAAGCCGGCGCCGGCGACTCCGGCGCGCCCGGGCGAGGACGGCCGCAGCGAGCTGCGCCGGCGCCGCGACGCGCTGGCCGAGCAGGTCGCAGAGCTGCATTGGGACCTCGGTGGGCTGACGTATGAGATGGCGATCCGCGATCACTTCCGCCTCGACGTGCTCGTGCGGCGGGCGGCGATCCTGCAGGAGCGCGATGCAGAGCTGGCGGAGCTCGAGCGGCTGCTGGCGCTCGAGCAGAGCGCCAGCGTGGGGGCATGCACCAACTGCGGCGCGCCCCACAGCCGCGGCGCTGCCTTCTGCTGGCAGTGTGGCGCGGCGTTGATGGAGCGCATCCCGAGCTCGGCCGCGCCATCGGCTGCGGCCGACGGCGAGGGGGAGTCGACGGTCGTGATGCATGCGCTGCTCGCCCCGGAGGCGGGGCGCTCGCGATCGGAGGGCTAGGGGCGTGAAGCCTGGCATCGTGCTCGCACGGCTGAACCGGCTGCGGCTGCCCTCGTGGCGAGTGTCGGTGGTGCTGGTGCTCGCGTTCTTCGGCTTCGGCCTGCTGCTCGGCAACGCCGCAGGCTCGCGCGTGCAGTACTCGGCAGCGGCCGCACGCGGCCCCGTGAAGCTCGTGCTGCCGGCGGCGAGCGCCGCCGCGCCGAGCGGTGCGCTCGGCGCGGAAGAAGCTGAAGCTGCGGTGGAACCGCCGGCGGCACTCGAAGAACCGACGCCGGAAGCGGCCACGCCGGAACCGGCTGCGAGCGCGCCGACGGCGACACCGAGGCAGGGTGGCTCGACACAGACCGGCGAAGGCGGCGCCCAAGACAAGCACGGCGGATCCTCGCCGGGACCGGCCGCGGCAGCGTCGAAGCTGCCGCCCGTCAAACACGTGTTCGTCGTGATGCTCTCGGGCGAGCCGTACGCATCGGTGTTCGGCCCCGAATCGAAGGCGCCGTACCTTGCCCGAACGCTCGAGCAGCGCGGCGAGCTGCTCGTCCGCTACTACGCCGTGGCCCATCAGCAGCTGGCCAACGGGATCGCGCTACTGAGCGGGCAGGGGCCGACGCCGGCGACGGCCGCCAACTGCCCCACCTACACGGCGCTCGCGCCGGCCACGATCGGCAAGGACGAACAGGTCGGCGGCGAAGGCTGCGTCTATCCGCCGACGACGGCGACGCTGCCGGGCCAGCTCGAAGTCAAGCGCCTGACATGGCGGGCATACGTGCAGGGGACCGACGAAGCGGGCGCCGGTGCCCCGGCGTGCACGCACCCGGCGCTCGGCCAGCCCGACCCTACCTCGGCGCCCGCCTCGACATCGCCGTATGCGACGTTCCGCAACCCGTTCGTGTACTTCGAAGGGCTCAGCGCGTCGCCCTCTTGCGCCGCCGACGACGCCGGCTTCGGCGCGCTGAGCGCCGACCTAGCGAGCGCCAAGCGCACGCCGAGCCTCTCCTACATCGTGCCCGACCGCTGCCACGACGCCAGTCCCGGGCCGTGTCCGGGCGGCGGTCCGGGCGGCTTGCCGGCTGCCGATGAAATGCTCCACGAGCTCGTGCCGAAGATCCTCGCCTCGCCGGCCTACAAGCAGGGCGGCCTGCTCGTGATCACGGTCGACAACGCCCCGGCGAGCGGTGAATTCGCCGACTCGAGCTCCTGCTGCGCTCAGCCGGCGTTCCCCAACATGCCCGCGCCGAGCGGCCCGGCCGCCGCGCTCGGGCCCGAAGGCGGCGGTCAGGTCGGCGCGCTGCTGCTCTCGCCGCTCGTCAAGGGAAAGAGCACGAGCCAGGAACCGTACAACCACTTCTCGCTGCTGCGCACGATCGAGGACCTGTTCGGCCTCAAGCACATCGGCTATGCCGGGGCCGCCAAGGTGCAGTCCTTCGAACCGTCGCTGTTCGCCGCAAAGCCCTCCGGCTAGCGTCGCGCGCTCGCAGGCCGAGTCCAGTGACGCTGATCGCCCGTCGGAATACGCGCTGGTGAAAGTGAAGTAGCGTCTGTTAGGGCCGATCCAATGCGTGGGATGCGTCGGATTTCAGTGCGACGCAGTGGTACGTAGCTAGCGACGAAACGCTGGCTAGGAGACTTCGGAAACAAGGCGATGCCCGGTGGCCTAGGACTTTACCCCTACCGAGGGGAGCGCGTTCGATGCATTAATTGGAACACTTCCAATGATAAGGTTCGCGCCTGGTTCGTCACGTGATGAGCGCGCCAAGCAACTCAGATGCGGCTTGACGGTTTGTTGCATCACACCGAGGAGGTTCGATGCTGAGGCAAGTCGCAGCGCCGCGCGCAGTAGCGGCGCAGGGATGGAATCGACGCGGCTCCATCGGCATCGAATGCTCACTCCTGGGAGCGATGCTGCTCTTGCTCGCAATCGGGCTGGCACTGACCCTGCAGGGCGCAGTCAAGCAGTCGTGGCCTGCTTCGATACCCCGCCATGGTCCTCCGCCACACGCGGGCCTGGCGAGCCTTCCCGTGGCAGCACGGGGCCCTGTTTCACACGCGCTGGGTGCGAGCAGCCCTGCCTATCGGATCAGGGCGGCAGGCAAAGCGCTTCGCGCAACAAGCCCGGCACAGCGCCTGCACGTGCGTTTCGATCGGTCGGGTGTCGTGCTCAGCTCGGACGGGGTGAAGCTGGGCCTGAATCTGCATGCCATGGGCTACGGGAGATCGCTGATCGCGGTTGGCCGGGTGACGCCGAGTGCGAAGGCCGACCGCGTGACCTACGCACACGCGGGGCTCAGCGAGTGGTATGCCAACGGCCCGCTCGGCCTGGAGCAAGGTTTCACGATCCCTCGGGCGCCGTCCGCTCCCTCGACCGGGCCGCTGACGCTCTCGATCACGCTGTCACACAACGCGCGCGCCTCCTTGACCCGCGACGGTCGGGGCCTCGTATTCGCTCACGCGGGCGCACCGTCGCTGCGCTACACGGGCCTCACGACAACCGACGCCCGCGGACGCACGCTTCACAGCTGGCTCGAGCTTCACGGCGGAACGATGCTGCTGCGCGTCGATGCGCGCAACGCGCACTACCCGCTGCGAATCGACCCGCTGATCCAGCAGACGAAGCTCACCGGCGGCGGGGAGGTCTGCGAACGCAAATACGGCTGCAGATTCGGCTTCACCGTCGCGCTCTCCGCTGACGGCAACACGGCCTTGATCGGCGGACCGCACGACAGTCGAGGCGCCGGCGCGGCGTGGGTGTTCGCGCGCGAAGGGACAGCCTGGGCCCAGCAGGGCCCAAAGCTCACCGGAAACGAAGAGAAGCAGCGCTACGGCCGCTTTGGCGGAAGCGTCGCGCTCTCCACCGACGGCAACACGGCCCTGATCGGCGGGCCTGGCGACAACGGGGGCTGGGGCGCGGCATGGGTCTTCAAGCGCGAAGGGACAAAATGGATCCAACAGGGTCCAAAGCTCGTTGGCAGCGAAGTCGATCACGCTTTCTTCTTCGGCTACAGCGTTGCGCTCTCCGCCGACGGCAACACGGCCCTGATCGGCGGACCCGAAGACCACGGCGTCGGCGCGGCGTGGGTGTTCGCGCGCGAAGGGACAACATGGGCCCAGCAGGGTCCAAAGCTCACCGGCAAGGAAGAGCTCGGCGAAGCAAGCGTCGGCCGAAGCGTTGCGCTCTCTGCCGACGGCAGCACAGCCTTGATCGGTGCCAACACCGACGACGGGGACGTCGGCGCGGCGTGGGTGTTCGCGCGCGAAGGGACAACATGGGCCCAGCAGGGTCCAAAGCTCACCGGCACAGAAGAGCTCGGCGTCGCCCGTCTTGGCTACAGCGTCGCGCTCTCCGCCGACGGCAACACGGCGCTGATCGGCGGGTACAGCGACGACGGGGGCGTCGGCGCGGCGTGGGTGTTCGCTCGCGAAGGGACAACCTGGGCTCAGCGGACCAAGCTCACCGGCAAAGAAGAGAGCGGCCTCGGTGAGTTCGGCGACAGCGTCGCCCTCTCCCCCGACGCCAACACCGCGCTGATCGGCGGACACTCCGATGACAAGGGAGACGGCGCGGCCTGGTTGTTCACGCGCGAAGGGCCGGCCTGGGTCCAGCGGGGTGCAAAGCTCACAGCCGGCGACGAGCTCGGCAAAAGTCGCTTCGGCCGAACCGTCGCGCTCTCCGCCGACGGCAACACGGCCCTGATCGGCGGATCTGAAGACGGTTCCGCCGCAGGCGCTGCATGGGTGTTCGCGAGCGCTCTGAGCGTTACTGCGATCAGCCCCGCCACCGGCCCTGCCGGCGGTGGCACCACGGTGAGCATCACCGGCACCAACTTCACCGGGGTCACTGCCGTCAGGTTCGGCTCAGCCGACGCCGCGAGCTTCAAAGTCGACTCGCCCACCTCGATCACTGCGATCTCCCCGGCCGGTTCGGGCACCGTGGACGTGACCGTCAGCACCTCGGGCAGCACGAGCGCGAGCACTGCGGCTGATCAGTTCGGCTTCGAGGCCGAACTGCCCCCCACGGTCACGGCCCTCAAACCGATCAAAGGCGGCGCAGCGGGGGGCACGACCGTGACGATCAGCGGCGCCAACTTCACAGGCGTCACCGCCGTCAAGTTCGGCTCGGTCGACGCCACGAGCTTCACGGTCTCATCGGCCGGCACGATCAAGGCGATCTCCCCCGCGGAGACCGCGGGGACGGTGGACATCACCGTGGCCACGACGAAAGGCACGAGCGCGATCTCTTCGGCCGACCACTACAAGTTCGGACCACCGACGATCACCAACCTGAGCCCCACCTCCGGCTCCAAAGCCGGTGGGACGAGCGTGACGATAACCGGCACGGGGTTTGCCCCAGGGACGGGCACGACCGGGTTCAAGTTCGGGACGACAGCATCGACCTCTGTCAACTGCGCTTCGATGACCAGTTGCACGGTCATAGCGCCACCTCATGTCAGCGGCACAGTCGTCGTGAAAGCGACCGTGAGTGGACTGAAAAGTGCCAAAAGCGCGGCCGCAGAATACGAATACGAATAGGGGACTGCTTTCAAGATCCGCCGCAGATCGTGCGCGTGGGCCTTCCATAACCGTTCGAGCTGGGTTCGCGGGCGACCGCCGGTGTCTCCCTGGTAGAGATGCTGCGGTGCTGGGCTCGTGCGGGCGAGCGTCCCATCACAAGCCAGGACTCACCTGACGCGTGATAAGTTAGGACCTATCATGATGACTGCGATGGCAGAGATACCGAGCACCTGGCCGAAGGGCTTCAAGACGCACGAGGAGGTGCTGGCCGCGCGTTTCGCATCAGACCCCGAGTTCGCCGCTGAGTGGGAGCGTCTTGCGCTGGCTCGACTGGTCGCGGTCCAGCTGATCGGTTATCGAGCAGATCATGGGCTCTCGCAGCGCGGCCTTGCTGAGCGGCTGGGCGTGAGCCAACCACGCGTCGTCGAGCTGGAGTCTGGCGAGAAGAACCCGCAGATCGAGACGCTCGTCAAGATCGCCGCAGCCACGGGCATCGAGTTTGCGATCGACATCGCGCCGATCGGCAGCGAGCCGAAGCTGGTCGGCAAGGCCGTGAAGAACACGCCTGCGCACGTCTATGCGGGGGCGTCGCTCTTGGTCGCGGGCGCCTGAGACGTCGAAGCTCAGGCCGCGGGGGGCGGTGTCGCCGCGCCCGCGGGAGTGCGAGCACCGGACGGCTCGTACCGAGCAGGCGCGAACGCCGTCTCGCCATTCGCCCCGAGCGCTGCGAGCTCGTCGTAAGTGATCGCCTTGCGCCGGCGCCCGGCGCGGTCGAGCACGTGGTCGAGCGCGAGCATCTGGCGTGGGTGCTGCAGGTCGGCCGGGTGCAGGTCGACGCGTAGCGTGCGCCCACCGAGCATGCCGCCGGCGCGGATCAGCGCCGGTGAGAGGGCGCGCTGCAGCGCGCCTTCGCTGCCGAGGCCCCAGACGGGGGAGAGCAGCCGCGCGCGCTGCTCGCCGGCGGGCTGGGCGCGGCGGTGCAAGCCGAGCAGTCCCGCCCACCAGCGAAAGCGGTGGGGTAGCACGCTGCGCAGCTCCGGCGTATACGCGTAGGCGGGGGCGACGAAGCCGTCCGGCTCGATCCCGGCAAGCTTCAACAGGCGCCAGCCTGCGTTGACGGCGCGTTGCGTCTCGGCCTCGTCGAGGCCGATGAACTCACCCGTGCGCCGGCCGGGCGCGGACAGCCGCGACTGCGCGAGCAGGCCCGGGCGGCGCGTGCGCTCGTGCTGGAAGCCGTGCTGGGCGATCGAGTCGCCGGCGCGGCGGCGCTCGGCCAGCCAGCTCGTCATCTCGGGCGAGCGCTCGCCCACCGGATGCAGGTCGCGGGCGGGGATCACGAGCAGCGTGACGCGGTCGACGCCGTGGTCGTCCAGCCAGTCGCGGATCAGCGCGCAGCGCTCGAACGTGGCCGGCTCGACGTCGTGCAGCGCCACCGCGATCCTGCGCGGGGCGCTCGGCGTACGCCGCGCGCCGATGCCGGCACGGCGAGCGGGGAGCTCAGGCGGCACGCGCCAGCCTTCCCGGCTCGCGGGCGGCCAGCAGTAGCCGGTAGCCGTCGCCGAGTCGCTGCAGCGCCTGCTCCCAGGTGCGCTCGCGCACGGCCGCCAGCCCGCCGCGGGCGAGGCGCGCGCGCAGCTCGGGCGTGCCGGCCAGCTCGAGCACGGCGTCGGCGAGCGCTTGCGCGTCGGCTGCGCATAGCAGCCCGCTCACGCGCTGCTCGATCAGCGACAGCGGGCCGCCCTCGGCGACGGCGACGACCGGCAGGCCGCTCGCCTGCGCCTCGAGCACGACCTGACCGAAGGTGTCGGTGCGGCTGGGGAAGAGGAACACGTCGGCGCTCGCGTACGCGCGGGCAAGACGCTCGCCGTCGAGCCAGCCGCGGAAGTGGGCGCCCTCGCCGACGCGTTCGCGCAGGCGCTCCTGCTCGGGCCCGCCGCCGACGAGCACCAGGCGCAGTCGCGGCTCGCGTGCCCGTGCCCGGAGGAATGCGTCGGCGAGCAGGTCGGCGCCCTTCTCGCGCGTGATCCGCCCGGCGTAGAGCACGTCGATCGAGTCCTGCGGCTTGGCTTCGCCGCGCGCCGCGAGCTCGCGCAGGCCGTCCTCGCGCAGCTCGGGGCCGAAGCGCTCGGTGTCGACGCCGCGGTCCCAGCGCGCGACCTTCTCGCCGCCCACGCCGATGCCGGCGAGCGTGGCGTCCGACGCCGGGCTGGGGGAGAGCACCAGGTCGCACGCGCCGTAGAACGTGGCCACGCCGAGCGCCATCGCCTGTGCGACGCGCTGCTCGCCCGAGCGCAGGCCGGCGTAGGCGGTCAGCTCGGTGTGGTAGCTGCCGAGCAGCGGCACGCCGAGGCCGCGGCTGACGAGCGCGCCGACGATGCCGACGGGCCCCGGCGAGCAGACGTGGATCAGGTCGAAGCCGCCGTCGGCGATCGTCTGCACGGCCGCCGAGAGGCTGGGCACGCCGATCTGCAGGCCCGGGTAGTAGGGCACCTCGAACTCGGCCACCGCCGAGAGCCGGCGGTCGACTTCGGGATCGGTGCCGAGCACCTCGATCTCGAAGCCGCGTACGCCGCGCGCGCGGATCTCCTCGACGGCGCGCGTGACGCCGTGCGTGGAGCCGATGCCGTCGGCGAGGATCGCC
Source organism: Solirubrobacteraceae bacterium (assembly GCA_035473995.1). Classification (GTDB taxonomy): domain Bacteria; phylum Actinomycetota; class Thermoleophilia; order Solirubrobacterales; family Solirubrobacteraceae; genus Palsa-744. The sequence goes on along the minus strand of DATINR010000122.1, from coordinate 8,550 downwards.
ACGCGCGGCGTCTCGCCGTCCTCGCGGCGCGTGTCGAGCTTGGCACGCTCGTTGGCGAGGAAGGCCGTGGCCGGGGCGTAGGGGATCGCGGCCGTGCAGCTCTGAAACAGCTCGCCGGCGGCGGCGGCCACGTCGCGCTCGCCGCGCGCGGCGGCGAGCACCTGCTCGATCGCGCCGCGCAGCTTGCGCTCGTGCGCGCGGCAGGCGCGGCGGTAGAGGTCTGAGTGGCTGAAGCCGTCCTCCTGCATGTAGGCGATCAGCCCGGGCTCGTCGAGGTGGTCGAGCTCGACGGCGGCGAGCCACGCGCGCAGCAGGCAGCGCGCGTCGGCCGGCGTCACGGCGCCGCCGCCGTCGGTCGCGCCGTGGCGCGCGTCGCCCTCGTCGAGCAGGCGCTTGGCCATGTTCATCACGGCCGCCGGATCGAGGCTCTCGGGCGGTGCGTCGTGGCCGCCGCGCCCGAGCGCCCGCGCGGCGAGCGCGATCGCCGCGTGCGCCCACTTGGCCGCGCTGCCCTGCGCGCCGCCCGCGCTCACGCGCCCGGCGCGCACGTGGGCGAGGAACTCCTGTGGCGTGCGCGCCGGCGGGGTCGCAGTCCAGGTGCGCCCGATGTCGACGCCCGCGTGGTCGTCCGAGCCGCCGACACCGGCGCCGTCGAGCGTCGCCACATACGTCGCCGCCGGCCGGTTCAGCTCGCGCGCCCGCGCGCCGTTGCGCACCTCCCACACGTCGAACAGCTGCGCCAGGCGCCGCCGGTGGCGCGCCGTCAGTGGCGCGCCGACGTGGTAGTAGGGGTGGGCCAGCGCGCAGGCGATGTCGCGCTCGTACATGTACGCAGCGCACAGCTCGACGTCGCCGCGGTTGGCCTGCAACCACTCGTGGTCCTCGACGGTGATGTCGAAGCACAGCACGTGGACCGCCTGGGGTTCGCCGCGGAAGTGGGCCGTCAGCTCCTCGGAGACGAACACGTCGGGGCGATCGGCGATCTGCAGCACGCCGGAGATGGTGTCGTGATCTGTGATCGTCACGAAATCCATGCCGCGGCGCTTGGCCAGCTCGTAGACCTCCTCGGGCGGTGTCGCGCACTCGGGCAGGCCCGCCGCACGCTGCACGCCGAGCTTCGACTCCTGCGAGGCCGTCGAGTGGCAGTGAAGGTCTGCTCGGCAAACGTCCGCAAGGCTCTGCGTAGTCGCTCCCTGACCGTTCATAGCAATCAGATTCCCCTGCAAAGCCTGGTTTTTTGTGACCAGGGGGAAACGATCGTGTGAAGTCGCTGTGAAGATGGCCCGGCGCGCCCGGCGCGTTCGGTGGGGGCCGGCAATACGTCCTCGGTGGGGCGATCGGACCAACGCGATCCATAAGCTGTCGAGCCGTGCAAGATCCGATCTCCTACTTCCAGGCAGTCGTCCTCGGCCTCACGCAGGGAATCGCCGAGCCGTTTCCGATTTCGAGCCTCGGGCACGGCGTCGTGCTGCCACGGCTGGCCGGCTGGCACATCCACCAGAACGACAAGTTCTTCCTGACGTTCCTCGTCGCCACCCATCTCGGCACGGCGATCGTGCTGCTGCTGCTGTTCCTGAAGGACTGGATCAGGATCGTCAAGGGACTCGGACGCTCGCTGGCGATCCGCGAGATCCGCGACGACGACGTCGACGCGCGGCTGGGCTGGCTGCTGATCGCCGGCACGATCCCGGTCGGGATCATCGGTCTGCTGCTCGAGGGCCCGCTGCGCAAACTGTTCGCCTCGGGGCAGACGGCGGCGGCCTTCCTGATCGTCAACGGCGTCGCGCTGCTGCTGTTCGAGCGTCTGCGCCGGCGCCCGCCGCGACCGGGCGACTACCTCGGCGACACCGACGAGCGGATCGCGAAGCTGAGCTGGCGCCAAGCGATCGCCGTCGGCACCTCGCAGGTGGCGGCGCTGATCCCGGGAATCTCGCGCTCGGGCTTCTCGATGGGCGGCAGCCTGCTCGTGGGGCTCTCCAACGAGGACGCCGCGCGCTTCAGCTTCCTGCTGGCGACGCCCGTGATCCTCGCCGCGGCGGCCTTGAAGCTGCCCGAACTGCTCGGCTCGGAGGGCGACGGCGTGCGCGGTCCGGCGCTCGTCGCCGGCCTGTGCGCCGCGGCGACGACCTTCTTCGCCGTCAAGTTCCTGTTGAAGTACTTCGAGACCAACCGGCTGACGCCGTTCGGCGTCTACTGCATCGGCCTCGGCGTGACCTGCACGCTCGTCTTCGGGCTCGGCGGTTAGCTCAGGCGCTAGCCGCGCCCTGCGCTTTCGGCCCGGTCTGGAACCAGGCGAAGGCGAAGCAGGCGAGCGCGACCACGAGCGCGGCGATCCCGTGCTTGGTGTGGTGATGCGTGGCCTCGGCGTCGGTGGCCGACACGTGACCGGGGAAGAACGACGGCAGCGAGTGCGCGGGCTGCACGAAGTAGATCACCGCCACGACGAGCAGCAGCACGCCGAGCAGCACGACCGGGAGGATCAGCTTGCGCGAATTCGAGCCCATCGCGCCAGGATCCTAGTGCAGAGCCGTCTCGAGCAATCGACCGGGGTGGACAGCTGTGGGAAGGACGATTCAGGCGATCCTTAGGTGGTAGTCCATCATTGACCGGAATGCCCGTTCCACGGACGCCATCGAAGATGTTCGAGACGCGCAGCCAGGCCTGGCGCGAAGTCGGCCTGCTGCGGCAGATAAGCCCGCGCGTGGTCAAGCGCGCGCGCCTGGAGGTGCTCGTGCTGGTGCCGCTGTTCGTCGCCTTCGTCGTTCTCTACGACCACCGCGTCGAGCTGTTCGGCCGCGAGACGCACACCTACCGCGACTCCCACGGAGTCCTGCACCCGGCGCACAAATACCTCGAACCGGCGCTCGAAACGCCGATCACGGTGGTCGTCGTGATCGTGCTCGTGATCCTCGGCTGGGCGATCGCGCGCGACATCGGCCGCAGCCTCGGGCCGCCGCTGTTCCGCCGCTTGGATCCGGCGACGGCGGGCACGGCGGGCTTCCTGATCCGCCTTCTGACGATCATCCTCGCGCTGCTCGTCGCCTTCCGCGTGGCCGGCATCCAGGCGCGCACGCTCGCGCTCGGCGGCGCGTTCACGGCCGTGATCTTCGGTCTCGCCGCGCAGCAGACGCTCGGCAACGTGATCGCAGGCACCGTGCTGCTGAGCGCGCGCCCGTTCCGCGTCGGCGATCGCGTGCGCCTGCAGGGCGGCCCGCTGGCGGGACAGCTCGAGGGCACGGTGTCCTCGCTCGGGCTGCTGTACACGACGTTCGCCAAAGGCGAGGACTCGATCATGGTGCCCAACAGCGTCGTGCTCAACAGCGCCGTGATCCCGTTGCGCGAGCCCGAGGCGGTCAACCTGCGAGCCCGCCTGCGCCCGGGGATGACGCCGGCAGACCTGCAGGAGCTGCTCGAGGCCTCGCTGCAGACGCCGCTGCGCGACCCGCCGCGGATCACGCTCGAGGAGCTCGACGGCGAGGAGGTCGTCGTGCGCATCGCCGCGACGCCGCGGATCGCCGCCGAAGGCCGCCAGCTCGCCAGCGAGCTGCTCGGCATCGTCTCGCGCGAGACGCGCGCCGGGGCCGAGACGACGCGCCCCGATCGCACCCCGGCGCCGGGCGACGGCAAGAGCGACGGCGGCCAGGGCCCGGCTCGGCAGGACGGCGAGGCTGGCGCCGGCAACGGCCACGCGCCACCACCCGCTCGACGGCCTGCGCCCCCGGCGAGCGGCGGCTCGGGCGGCGAGCGCTAGCTGCTCGCGTGCGCCGGCGTCTGCTTGACGGCGTAGCGCAGGAACAGGTGCGACTCGTTCTCGAGCACCCCGAGCAGCTCGAGCTCGGCGGGCGCGGCGAAGGCGGCGCCGGCGAGGATCCGCAGCGCCTCGCCCGTCGCGTCCTCGCCGCCGGCGAGCTTGGGTGCGAGTGAGAGGAACAGCTCGTCGACGACGCCCGCGAGCAGCAGTTGGGTGTTCAGGTGCGGTCCGCCCTCGCACAGCAGCGTTCGCACGTCGAAGCGTTCGCGCAGCTCGCGCATCGCCAGCGCCAGGTCGAGCTCGCCGTCGCGTGCCGCGCGGACGTACTGCACCTGCGCCGCCGTCTCCGGCAGGCTCTCCGCCGAGGAGGTGACGATCACGACGCGCGCCTCGGGCTCGCCGAGCAGCGGCGTGTCGAGCGGCAGCGACAGCCGGCCCGAGACGATGCACGCGAGCGGCTCGGCGCTCAGCCCGCGCGCCAGGCGAGCTCGCCTGGCGGGCTCCTTGGCGACGATCCGCCCGTAGCGCTCGACGCGCACCGTCCCGGCACCGGCCATCACCGCGTCGACGCCCCCGCGCAGCGCGTGGAACAGCTCGCGGTCTGCGCGATTGCCGATCGCCCCCGAGCGACCGTCGACGCTCGCGCGTCCGTCGAGCGTCGAGACCATGTTGAGGATCAGGTAGGGACGGTCGTGCTCGGCGCTCGCCGACGCGCGCGCGGCGAAGTCGAGCCCATCGACGATCTCTCGCGCATCGGCGCTCGCGCCGGGCGGCAGCAGCCGCTCGAAGCGAGCGACGGTCTCGGCCGTCGCGCCGGCCGGCTCGGCAGGGCTGGGAGACGCGCTCATCCATCCACCTTAACTGCCCGCGGAGCGCTCGCCGTCGACGCTCAAAGCCCGGAAAAGATGCCCGCGAGCAGGGAGATAAATCGATCGTCCGATCTTGAAAATTTGCCAACACGGGCGTACGAGTTCCTGCTACGGTCCGCCTTGACTGGCCGGCGCATAGACCGGCGAAAGCAGTGCAAGCGCTCGCAGGTCGAAGCTTCATGAAGCATCCTCCGCGTGCAGCACGCACATACCGTGGAGGAGTACCCACATGCCTACTGGCACAGTGAAGTGGTTCAGCGACGACAAGGGGTTCGGTTTCATCACCCCCGACGACGGCGACAAGGACCTGTTCGTTCATCACACCGGGATCAACGGCGAGGGCTACCGCTCGCTGCAGGAGGGCGCCAAGGTGTCCTACGACCCCGAGCAGGGCGACAAGGGCCCGAAGGCCGTCAACGTCACGACGATCTAGTCGCGCACGCTGAACCTGCGGCGGCGTTCGACGCGGCCGCAGCGGTCTAACCTTCAGAGGGCTCGCTTCGGCGGGCCCTCTTTCATGTCGAGCGACGCGAGCACACTTCCCCTGCGCGACACGCACCTCGGCGGCCCGGCGGTAAAGCGCGGGCCGCGCGGCCGCGCGGGAACGCTCGCGCGTGCCGGCGAGGCCACCTGGCCCGGCGCCGTGTGCCTCGTCGTGATCGTGCTCTGCAGCGTGATCGTCGTGCTGATGGCCGCCAACCGTCCGAGCGTGCTCTCGGCGACGTCGCACGCCAACTACTTCCCCCACTGGATGACCGGCCCGCTCGGCGGGCTGCTGCCGTGGATGACGCGCAGCACGGTCACGCTCAAGTACCTCTTCTCCGGCGCGATCGTGGCGATGTACGTCAGCTACGTGGCCGCGCTCGCCTACGTGCCGCGGCTGCGCTCGCGCTGGGCGATCGCGACCGTCGTGGCGGTGCACGTCGTGTTCTTCCTCTCGCCGCCGCTCGCGCTGACCGACATCTTCAACTACGTCAACTACGGGCGCATGGAGATCGTCCACCACCTCAACCCGTACACGACGATCCCGATCCTCGAGCCGCACAACGACCCGAGCTACGACATCTCCAACTGGCATCAGCTGCTGAGCCCCTACGGCCCGCTGTTCACGATGCTCACGTTCGTCGTCGTGCCGCTCGGCGTGGCCGCCACCTTCTGGGTGCTCAAGGGCGTGCTCGCGCTGGCCGGCCTCGCCACGCTGCTGCTCGTGTGGAAGTGCGCGCGCCTGCTCGGACGCGACCCGGTCAAAGCGATCGTGCTCGTCGGGCTCAACCCGATCGTGCTCGTGTGGGGCCTCGGCGGCGACCACAACGACTTCATCATGGTGTTCCTCGTCGTGCTCGGCTTCTACCTGCTGCTGCGCGCGCGCCAGCGCGATCACGAGCAGCTCGGCGAGGACGGGGTCGATCGTCCCGGCGAGGTGCAGGGGCCGTTCGCGCCGGCCCCGCCGCCGACGCTGCCCGCCTCGCTGGCCGACGTGCGCGCGGCCGTGGCCGAGGTCCCGCTGCGCGAGCGTCTGCGCGAGTGGCTGTTGCCGCTGTCCTGGCCCGAGATCGGCGCCGGCGCGGCGTTCGTGGCGGCCGTCGCAGTGAAGGCCTCCGGCGCCGTGCTGATCCCGGTCGTGCTCGCCGGCCTCTTGCGGATGCCGCGGCGGCTGGCGCAGGTGCTGCTCGGCATGGCCGTGACCACCGCGCTGATCGCCGCCGCCAGCCTGATCGCCTTCGGCCTGCACTTCCCCGACCTGAGCACGCAGAGCCGCCTCGTCACGAGCGTCAGCGTGCCCAACCTGATCGGCCTCGCGCTCGGCCAGGGGGGAGAGACCGACTGGCTGCACACGCTCCTCAGCGCCACGCTGATCGTCGCCGTCGCGCTGTGCTGCGCGCAGGCCTGGCGCCGGCGCTCGGCGCTCACCGCCGCCGGCTGGTCGAGCGTGGCGCTGCTCGTGACGCTCAGCTGGGTGCTGCCGTGGTACGTGCTGTGGGTGCTGCCGATGGCCGCCCTGTCGAGCTCCACGCGCCTGCGCCGCACCGCGCTCGTGCTCGGCGCCTACCTGATCGTCGCCTGGGCGCCCGCCTCCGGGCAGCTGTGGAACGCGATCCACTTCCACCCCGAGAAGACCTCGCTCGGGCGTCTGCACCAGCGCTACGTGAAGGAGCTCTTGAATTAGCTGGTCGTGAGCACGGCGCTAGTTGTGACCCCGGTGCGCGCCAGTCGATCTAGCTCGGAGGAGGTGACCTGCGAAATGCAGGCATTGGTAGCGATGGTATGTACGCCGTGTATATGCAATGGCTATCGCTCGTCGAAAAAGCGCGACCACCCATCGACGGAACCACCCGCGCTAGTCGGCGTCGCTCGGCGGGCGGCGCTCGCGCTTGCGCTGCGTTGCTCGGCGCTTCGCCGACAGGCGCCGCTCGCGCGAGGCGGCCGTCGGTTTGGTGGCGCGCCGGCGCTTGGGCACGAGCAGCGCCTTGGCGATCCGCTCGGCCAGCCGCGCCAGCGCGAGCTCGCGATTGCGTGCCTGCGAGCGGGCGTCCTGTGCGACGGCGACGACACGTGGGCCGGCGCGGCTGAGCAATCGCCGCCGTTGCGTCTCGCCGAGGCTCTCTGAGGCGAGCACGTCGAAGCTCGCTTCCACGCGCGAGGCCGTCACATTCGCGTGCTGGCCACCCGGTCCGGAGGAGCGGCTCGCGCGGATCGTCACCTCGCTGAGCGGGATCGTCAAGCGCTCGTTGACGCGCAGGCGGCCGGCCGCGGACGGATCGGTCTCGCTCATCGCATGCTCACCGACCCGCTCGCAGCTCGCCGGACGCGGGCGGCTACTGCGACTGCTCGCCGCTGAGGCCGTGCAGCTCGCGCAGGCGCTGCTCCTCGCCCTCCGGCACGCGGCCGTCGCGCCCGACGTAGCCGTCCTTGCCCCCGGCGCACACGTACACCGCGTCGACGTCGCCGACGTTGCGCACCTTGCGTGGGGTCGCCGCGTCGACGCGCGCCATCCCGCCCTCGCCGAGCGTGTGCACGGAGCCGTCGCCGAACTCCATCTCGATCGTGCCGCGGTGCACGAAGTAGAGCTCCTCCTGGGTGTCGTGGTAGTGAAAGCCGCTGTCGATCCCGGGCGGCATCACGATCGCGTTGACGCCGAAGGCCGTCACGCCGAGGCCCTTGCGGATCTTGCGAAAGCCCGGCGCCTCGCCGAGGTCGTCGAGACTGCCGACGGCGTAGCCCTCGCCTTGGGTCACTGCTGGGTACTCGGCCGAAGCCTCCATCTGCGCCTCCAGTGTCGGATCTGTGCTCGTCTGCGAGCAGAGCTTTGCATCCTCGCGGCGCTCGTGCCGGCTCTCGCCGGGCGGGGCGTGCTCAGTGCTCGGCCACGTGGCCGCCCTCGGGCGCGAGCGGCCGCTGCTCTGCCGCCCAGCGCACGAGCCCGCCGTCCATCGAGTAGGCCTCATAGCCGGCGGCGCGCAGCGCCTGTGCGGCCATCGTCGAACGCGAGCCGACGCGGCAGTAGAAGACGACGGGGCGCGAGGAGTCGAGGACGGCGGCCTGCTCGCTCAGCTTGGTCAACTCGATGTGCCGCGTGCCGGCGATGTGTCCCGCCTCGCGCTCGTAGGGCTCGCGCACGTCGACCACCTGCAGCTCGGGCTCCTGCGCCAGCCACTCGGCCAGGCGCTCCGGGGCGATACCGATCTCGGTGCTCGGTGGCGGGGTCACCGGATCCAAGCTATCAACGCCCCGGCGGCTCGCGGTCCCCAGGGGAGGAGCCAACGCTCGTCCGCCTGCCGCGCCGCGGGCGGCTCGCGATCACTAGGATCAGCGGCGATGGAGGCGGTCGGCGAGGTCTACACAATCCCCCAGGAGAACCTGGACTTCTGCGAGACGATCGGCAAGATCGCGCGCGAGCGGATCGCGCCGCGCTCGGCCGAGATCGACGAG
>DATINR010000121.1:0-5509 GCA_035473995.1 Solirubrobacteraceae bacterium | reverse complement strand
AAACACGGCCTCCCCGAGCTGATCGCCGAGCGCCGCGCCAAGCGCGAGCGCCTGCGCGCGGCCGACGCGGACGCCTTCCCCCACGCCTTCCCCGACGTCGAGCCCGTCTCGACTGTGCTGAGCGCCTACGAGCACCTGCAGGCGGGCGAGGAAACGGAGGAGCGCCATCGTGTCGCCGGGCGGGTCACGGCGCGGCGCGGCTCGGGAAAGGCGGCCTTCCTGGATCTGATCGACCGCACGGGCAAGATCCAGCTTCACGCCCGCCAGGACGTGCTCGGCGAGGAGCGTTACGCGCTGCTCACCTCCCTGGATCTCGGCGACCTGCTCGGCGTCGACGGTAGCGCGATGCGCAGCCGTCACGGCGAGGTCTCGCTGCGTGTCGAGGACTTCCGGATCCTCGGCAAGGCGCTGCGCCCGCCGCCCGACAAGCACCACGGTCTGTCGGACGTCGAGACTCGCTACCGCCACCGCGAGCTCGACCTGATCTCGAGCGACGAGAGCCGGCGGCTGTTCATCGACCGCGCACGGATCATCTCGGCAGTCCGCGCGACGCTCGACGGTGACGGCTTCGTCGAGGTCGAGACCCCGGTGCTTCAGCCGCTCTACGGCGGGGCGATGGCGCGGCCGTTCAGGACGCACCACAACGCGCTCGATCGCGACCTGTACCTGCGGATCGCCACCGAGCTGTATCTCAAGCGGCTGATCGTCGGTGGCCTGGAGCGCGTCTACGAGCTGGGCAAGGACTTCCGCAACGAGGGGGTCTCGCACAAGCACAACCCCGAGTTCACGATGGTCGAGTGGTACGAGGCCTACGCCGGCTACGAGGCTGCGATGGAGCGGACCGAAGCGATCGTGCGCGCTGCCGCCGCGGCGACCGGCTACGACGGGGAGCTGGACTTCGCAGCGCCGTGGCCGCGCGTCGACTTCGTCGAGGCGATCCGCGAGGCGACCGGCGTGCACCTGCCTGACTTCCCCACCGTCGAGGCGCTCGCGGCCGAGATCGAGCGGCGCGAGCTCGCGGTCGAGACGAAGGCCAAGGACGTCGCGTGGTTCCAGCTCGCGGATGACCTGCTCGGCAAGTACGTGGAGCCAAACTTGACGCGGCCGTCATTCGTCGTCGACTACCCCAAGGAGCTCTCGCCGCTGGCGCGTGAGCGTCCCGACCGCCCGGACATCGTCGAGCGCTTCGAGGCGTTCGCGGGGGGGATGGAGATCGCAAACGGATTCAGCGAGCTGATCGACCCCGACGAGCAGCGCGCGCGCTTTCAGGCGCAGGACCGGATCGACGCGCTCACGGACGGCGAGGCCGAGACGATGCCCTACGACGAGGCCTACGTGCAGGCGCTGGAGCAGGGCATGCCGCCGACCGGCGGCGTCGGGCTCGGCATCGACCGCCTGGTGATGCTGCTGACCGGGCGCGACTCGATCCGCGAGGTCGTGCTGTTCCCGGCGATGCGCGACTGAGCTAGGCGCAACCCACGGCGGTGGGCTGCGCGCTCAGCTTGTACACGTAGAAGCCGGGGGCCGGGTTGATCACGAGCGTCGCGCCCGGGGCCTGCGCGGTCCACGCCTGCGGGATCGACCTCGTCGGCGCCGGCGTCAGCACGACGTAGGCGTAGCGACCGGCGCTCAGCTGCCTGCGCCAGGCGCGGCAGCTCGAGATCGGCCGGTAGCCCCCGTCGCCGGTGCGTTCGCCGAGGTAGTCGAGCGCGTTGGTGTCGCGCGCGCCGTAGAGCGGATACTGCTCGGCCGATCCATACAGCGCCATGCGCGTGTGCGAGACGCCCTGCGCCCAGCGAAAGATCGTCCCGAGCGGCTCGTTGCGGCTGAAGCCGATCTCGTAGCGGCGGGCGAAGTAGTGGCGCTGAGCGACGAACGCGAGCGCGCCGAGGGCGATCGGCAGCGTCGCGGCCGCTGCCAGCAAGCGGGGCGCCCGCCAGTTCATGCGCCGTCCGGCGAGCGCCTTCGCGCCGAGCGTGGCGGCGAGCGCGATGACCCCCAAGGCGCCGATCAGGGCGACGTGACGCGCGCTCTGCGTCGGCCACAGCGAGTGCTCGAGCTGGCTGCCGAGCAGCACGAGCAGCAGCGCCGCGCCGAGCGCGGGCAGCAACTTCGGCGCGCGCTCACGCACGAGGATCGGGATCAGCGGGATCGCCAGGGCGAGCGCCGGCGTGGCGTAGCGCAGGTTGACCTCGAACAGGGTCGTGTCCTGCTCGATCCCGCTCGCGCCCGTCGGCAGGACGAGGTAGGAGACGCCGGCCAATCCAGCGACAAACGCGAGCATTCGCACGAGCCGATCGCGCAGGCCGAACAGAGCGCCGAGCATGCCGGCCAGATACAGCACCGCGACCACCGGCCACAGCGGTCCGAGCGCGTGGTCGAGGCCCGGCAGGAAGCGCGAGCCCCACAGCGACAGATGGCTCAGCTCGGAGATGACCGTCTGGCTCTGCGCTTCGGCGAGCACCGAGCTCGGGCCGGGAAGCCGCAGCGGGCCGAGCTGCAAGCCGAGTCCGAGCGGGTTGCCGACGGCGATCAGGTTGCGCAGGTACCACCAGCCGCCGGTCAGCGCGGCGGGCACGACGAGCGCGCTCAGCACCCGGCGCCTGCGCTCGGGCGCGGCAATCGCCGTGAGCGCCAAGACCAGTCCGGCTGCGGGGACGAGGAACGTCAGCTTCGTGCCCGCGGCAAGGCCGAGCGCCAGTCCGGCCAGCGCCAGGGCGCCGCGGTCCTCGGCGGCGTTCAGCGCGAGGGCGCTCGCGGCGAGCAGGCACGCGAGGCCGGGGATGTCGTTGAACGCCTCGCCGGGCTGCGTGCCGCTGAGCACCGGCAGCGAGACGACCAGGCAGCCCGCCAGCAGCGTCAGCGGCTGCACCTGCCAGCGCCGCCCGACGCACCACGCGGCGAGCAGTGCGATCGACAGCCACAGCAGGTTCAGCAGCGGGGAGAGGAAGTCCCCGTGCAACGCGATGATCCCGAGCGCATGGAACAGCTCCGAGTTGGCCGGGAAGTAGGCCACGTACGGGTCGGCCAGGGTGAACTGAATCGCCGTGACCGAGCCCGAGCGGGCGAACTCGGCGGCGAGCGGCATGTGGTACCAGAGCGTGTCGAAGTTCAGCATGCCCGAGCCGAGCGAGTTGGCGCTCTGCAGCACCCACTGGGCCGCCACGACGACGACGCCGGCGACGGCGGCGCTCGCCGTGCCGCGCGCGTAGCTCTGCGGCTGCGTGCTCGGCGGCCCCGCCGAAGGTCTCGGCGGGTCCACCGGCGCTTTGCTCGCAGCGGTTCGCCCCGCCAAGCGCGAGCGCCCGCCGGGCAGCCAGCCGATCAGCGCGAGCGCCCACAGCAGCGCGATCAACGGAGCCGCGCTGAACAGCCCGACCAACCCGAGCAGCTCGCAGCAGAACAGCGTGATGCCGAGCATCGCGATCGTCTCGCCCAGGCCTGCCAGCGCGCCCGTGAGGGCGCCGCTCAGCGCGGTGCGGAGTCGGTGCGCAGCGAGCCACGCGGGGATCGCGATCGCCGCCAGCCGCACGGCTCCGAGCAGGAATTCGCCGAAGCTCATCGCCTCTCGGGGGCGGTCATTTGCCGATCGGCGCGCCGGGCGGCGCTGCGGCTGCATCGCCGGCGGCTCGCATCGGCGCAGTCTACGGCCGGCATTCCCGGGCGCTCGCCCGCGGTCGCTGCGCGGCGGCGGGCACGGCGATCGGCGCCGCACATCGCCGGGCGCAGGGCGCGACCGGGAAGGATCGGTTGCGTCAGGCCTCAAGCTGACGGTGCGTGCTGACGATTGACACTCACGGGGCCGGAGGACCGGTTGGTAGACTGCCGTTCAGGCCTGGACCCCGTCCAGACAGGCCAAGACCAGACCACATAGCTCACTTGAGGCGCCGTCCTCGCAGGAAGGAAAAGCATGTTCGAGCGATTCACAGAACGGGCCAGGCAGGTGGTCGTTCTCGCGCAGGAGGAGGCGCGAACGCTCAAGCACAACTACATCGGCACCGAGCACATCCTGCTCGGCCTGCTCCGCGAGGAGGAGGGCCTGGCTGCCCGTGTTCTGGAGAGCCTGGACATCACCGTCGAGCGGGTGCGCGCGCAGGTCGTGCGCATCGTCGGCTCCGGTGAGGAGGTCACCTCCGGTCAGATCCCGTTCACGCCGCGCGCGAAGAAGGTGCTCGAGCTGGCGCTGCGCGAGGCGCTCAGCCTGGGGCACAACTACATCGGCACGGAGCACATCCTGCTCGGCCTCGTGCGCGAGAACGAGGGTGTGGCCGCGCGCATCCTGCTCGACTTCGACGCCGACTCGGAGAAGATCCGCAACGAGGTCATCCGCATGCTCTCGGGTCCGGGCGGACGCCGCCAGGGCCAGTCGGGCGGCGGTTCGGGCTCAGCCGCCGGTGCGGGCCCGGGCGAGGGCAAGAAGTCCTCGAAGCTGCTCGACCAGTTCGGGCGCAATCTGACCAAGCTCGCCGCCGAAGGCAAGCTCGACCCCTGCGTCGGGCGCGAGACGGAGATCGAGCGGATCATGCAGATCCTCTCGCGGCGCACGAAGAACAACCCCGTGCTCGTGGGCGAGCCGGGCGTCGGCAAGACGGCCGTCGTCGAGGGCCTGGCCCAGAGGATCACGAGCTCAGACGTACCGGAGCTGCTGCGCAACAAGCAGATCTACACGCTCGACCTGGCGGCGCTGGTCGCCGGCTCGAAGTACCGCGGCGAGTTCGAGGAGCGCCTGAAGAAGGTGATGAAGGAGATCACCCAGCGCGGCGACATCATCCTGTTCATCGACGAGCTCCACAACCTCGTCGGCGCGGGCGCGGCCGAGGGCGCGATCGACGCGGCCTCGATCCTCAAGCCCGCGCTGGCCCGAGGCGAGCTGCAGACGATCGGTGCGACGACGCTCGAGGAGTACCGCAAGTACCTCGAGCGCGACTCGGCGCTGGAGCGGCGCTTCCAGCAGATCCGCGTGGACGAGCCGACGGTCGACCAGACGGTGGAAATCCTCAAGGGCCTGCGCGACCGCTACGAGCAGCACCACAAGGTGCAGATCACCGACGAGGCGCTGCGCGCCGCCGGCGAACTGGCCAGCCGCTACATCTCAGACCGCTTCCTGCCGGACAAGGCGATCGACCTGATCGACGAGGCCGCCTCGCGCATGCGGATCAAGTCGATGACCTCGCCGCCGGCCAATCGCGAGCTCGAGGGCGAGGTCGAGACGACCCGCCGCGAGAAGGAGGCGGCGATCGAGGCGCAGGAGTTCGAGAAGGCCGCCGCGCTGCGCGACACCGAGCGCAAGTTGACAAATAAGAAACGCGAGCTCGAGCAGGAGTGGGAATCGGGCGAGTCGGGCGAGCGTCCGTCGATCGGCGAAGAGGAGATCGCGGACATCGTCTCGATGTGGACCGGCATCCCGGTGTTCAAGCTGACCGAGGCCGAGACGCAGAAGCTGATGCGGATGGAGGACGAACTGCACAAGCGCGTGATCGGTCAACACCCGGCGATCGAGGTGATCTCG